>JBCBSK010000101.1:0-14246 GCA_039819185.1 Pseudomonadota bacterium
CCGTCTTGCCGGAGCGGGGATCATGACGCCAGAGGGCTGGCTTTCCGACGCGGCGGCCCGTCGAATCGACCCAGTAGAGACAGCCGCTTTCGACATCCCACACCGGACCTTCACCAAGATGGTTTTCGCAGTCGATCAGGCAGTCGATCGTATAGCTCGGCATGTGCTCCCCGGTCCGCCCTGGCGTTTCCATCGCTGCTTTTGGTGCGCGGCCGTTTTCATATCGGCCGATCGTAGCGTGATCCGGTCGCACGCCTTTTTGGTCCGATGGACCATGGCCGGGCCGTTTCAGTGCAGCTTGGAAAGATTCCTACCATTAATTAGTCATACGTTCAATAAAATAATTCCATGCTGTCATCCCCCCAATTTGTTCAAGCCTTGCGGAAGGGTGTGGGGTGCACTTGCGTGGCGGTGAGGAGAGTGTGCTGTCTAGTGACACGGCGACATGTGGACACGGTTGCGCGTTCCCCGGTGGGGCTGCCCGCTCCCTACTCTTGCGAGACACCGTTTTAGTCAGCAACGCCGGCCTCGACTTGTGTATGCGGCCCCAATCGCCACAACTGAGACGGCGGAGAAACCGCTTTTCGCGTTCGCCGGCAACATGGCAGTGTCGCACGGGCTCGCGCGCGACAGGCGATAGAGGCGGGCCGGGGAGGGCGTGATGAGTTCAGAAGACGGAATGCGGCAGGCGGCGCTGGGCTATCACCAGTCGGGGCGGCCGGGGAAACTGGAAATCCGCGCCACCAAACCGCTTGGCAACCAGCGTGATCTGGCGCTGGCCTATTCGCCGGGCGTCGCGGCAGCCTGCGAGGAAATTCGCGACGATCCGAGCTTGGCGGCCCGCTACACAGCGCGCCAGAACCTCGTTGCCGTCATCACCAACGGCACGGCGGTGCTGGGGCTGGGGCCGATTGGCCCGCTGGCGGCAAAGCCCGTGATGGAAGGCAAGGCGGTTCTGTTCAAGAAGTTCGCCGACATCGACGTGTTCGATATCGAGGTCGAGGCGCGTGACGCCGATCATCTCTGCGAGGTGATCGCAGCGCTTGAGCCAACTTTCGGCGGCATCAACCTCGAAGACATCCGCGCGCCCGAATGTTTCGACGTCGAGGACCGGTTGCGCGAGCGGATGGGCATTCCGGTTTTCCATGACGACCAGCACGGCACGGCGATCATCGTCGGAGCGGCGGTGATGAACGCCATGAAGCTCGCCGGCAAACCGCTCGATCAGGTCAAGCTGGTGACGTCGGGGGCAGGTGCTGCGGCGCTCGCCTGTCTCAACCTGCTCGTCAAGCTTGGCGTCAAGCGCGACAACATCTGGGTCACAGACATTGACGGCGTGGTCTATCAGGGGCGTGCGCAGGGTATGGACCCCTGGAAGGCGGCCTATGCGCAGGCGACCGAGCAGCGCACGCTAGGCGAGGTCATCGCGGGGGCCGACATCTTCCTCGGCCTGTCGGCGGGGGGCGTTCTCAAGCCCGACATGGCCAAGGCGATGGCGGACAAGCCGCTAATCATGGCGCTGGCCAATCCGACGCCTGAGATCATGCCGGAAGCAGCGAAGGAGGCCCGTCCCGACGCTATGGTGTGCACGGGCCGGTCGGATTATCCCAACCAGGTCAACAATGTTTTGTGCTTTCCCTACATCTTCCGCGGCGCGCTCGATGTCGGGGCGACGACCATCAATGATGCCATGCAACGGGCCACCGTCGAGGCGATCGCAGGGCTTGCCCTAGAGACGCCGTCCGAGATTGCAGCCCGCGCCTATGGCGGCGAGACACGTACCTTTGGCCCTGATCACCTGATTCCAAACCCGTTTGATCCAAGGCTGATCCTCTACATCGCGCCGGCGGTTGCGAAGGCTGCGATGGAGTCAGGTGTCGCGACTCAGCCGATCAGCGATTTCGACGCCTATCACGAGCGCCTGAGCCGGTTCGTGTTCCGCTCGGGCTTTCTGATGAAGCCGGTGTTCAGCCAGGCGCGCAGCGACCCCAAGCGCGTTATCTATGCCGAAGGGGAGGACCAGCGCGTTCTGAATGCGGCGCAAGCCGTGCTTCAGGAAGGCATTGCGCGGCCCATCCTGATCGGCCGGCCGCAAGTTATCGAGACGCGGATGAAGCGGCTCGGCCTGACGATGAAGCTCGGCGTCGATGTCGACCTGATCAATCCCGAGGACGATCCGCGCTACCGCGCCTATGTCGACACGGCGATCGAGCTGACGGCGCGCAAAGGCGTGACGCCCGATATCGCGCGCCGGCTCGTGCGCACCAATCCCACCCTGATCGCAACGATTGCGGTCCATCGCGGCGAGGCGGATGCGATGCTCTGCGGTGTCGAGGGGCGGTTCGAATGGCACCTCAAACCGATCCGGGATGTCCTGGGCTTGCGCGACGATGTCCGTGATTTCTCGGCGATGAGCCTTCTGATCCTGCCGCGCGGAGCCTATTTTATCGCCGACACCCATGTCAGCCCGGACCCCGGACCGGACGAGATCGCCGAAACGGCTATTATGGCAGCCAGCCATGTCCGGCGTTTCGGGATCGAGCCGAAGATCGCGCTGTTGTCGCATTCGAGTTTCGGCAGTTCCGACACCGACAGCGCGCGCAAGATGCGCCAAGCCTTCACGCAGATCACCGAGCGGGCCCCAGCACTCGATGTCGAGGGCGAAATGCATGGTGATGCCGCGCTATCGGAAGTCATTCGCGCTCGACAGTTGCCGCAGTCGCGCTTTGCGGGCGAAGCGAATGTCCTGGTGATGCCCAATCTCGATGCCGCCAACATCGCCTATCAACTCATCCGGGCAATGAGTGACGCGCTTCTCGTTGGGCCGATCCTGATGGGCGCGCGCCGACCGGCGCACATTCTGACACCGTCGGTGACCGCGCGCGGTATTCTGAACATGACGTCCATCGCGGTCGTCGAAGCGCAGGATGCAGAGACCTAACAGGGGTATGGGCCAGTCAGCGTAGGCAAGCCTTAACGGTCGGACATTAACTTGGGTGTCTGGACCGGGCTGAGGATGCCATGCGACGCTCCTATCTTCGCGCAGCGATCATTTTGGGCTGTCTTGCGATTGCGGTCATCGTGCCGGTCGTGTTCAGCGGCCTGCTCGAACGCCAGGCGATCGCTCAAGCGCAGCGAACGTTGACGGCCTATGCCGAGCGGATCATCGCGCGCGCCGAAGCTCAGCTCGATCAGACCGGTGGGCGGCTGTCCCGGTTTAACTCAGCCGATTTGATGGCTTGCGACTCATCCGTCCGGCGTCGGCTGTCCGAACTGAAGTTCGAGATTCCGGCGATCTCGGGCATCGCCATCATCAACGGGGAGGGCCATCAGGTCTGCATTCTCGATGCCCATGGCCGCGACACAGCCATTCTGACGCGGATCCCGAGCCGCATGGAGCCGGTGGACTTGAGCCTGTTGCGCGACACGGCGTCGGGCCATGTGATGCTCGGCATGGTCTATGATGATCTGATCTACATCACGTTCCAGCGTGACAGCTTTCTGATCGACCTGTTGCCGGAAGAGTGGCGGATTGCCAGCCATATGGCGCTGCGGCTGTCGGATAGGACGGCCATTGAGAGACTGCCGCGCCGTGCCGTGGAGACCGAACTGACCGGTCCCGACATGCGCGTCACGCGGGTCTCGGAACGCTATCCGTTCAAGCTTGAGATCACCGTCCCGACCGCGCTGGTTCTTGATGCCTTTGCCGGCATCAAGGCCATCGTGATCGCGATGATCACCGGCTTGGTTCTGGCCTTTCTCGCCTTGGCGCTGGCCTTGGTGCGCTCGCGCGTCAAGGGCGATGCCGAGATCGAGCGCGGCATGGCGGCCCGGACGTTCCTGCCATACTACCAGCCAGTCATCTCGCTCGAAGAGGGCCGGCTCGACGGCTGCGAGGTTCTGTTACGCCGGCGGTTGCCGGAAGGCGGGGTGGAAACACCGGGACGGCTGATCGACCGGGCCGAGGGCAATGGCCAGATCGTGCCGTTGACCAATTATCTGATGCGCCGTGTGATCGAGGACCTTGAAGAGCATTATGCGACGCGCCCGCACTTGACGATCGCCTTCAATCTCTGTGCGTTGCACTTTCACTCCGACCAGATCGTGCGTGACGTCAAAGCGGCCTTCGGCAAGAGCCGGATCCGTTACTCGCAGCTCATCTTCGAAGTCACCGAGCGCTATCCGTTGGGCGATCTGACAACCGCCAAGTCGGTCGTCGGCAAGCTGCAGGCGCTTGGCTGTCGGGTGGCGATCGATGATGCCGGCACCGGCCATGGCGGGCTTGCGGTTATGCAGAGGCTCGGGCTCGACATTATCAAGATCGACCGGGTCTTCGTCGACGCGATCGATGCCGACACCCGGCAGGCGCCGATCGTCGACAAGCTCCTCGAAATGGCGCGTGGCCTGCGTATGTCCGTCATTGCCGAGGGCGTCGAAACGGTGGATCAGTTGCGCTATCTGCGCCAGCGCGGCGCGGGGCTTGCGCAAGGGTATCTGTTCGCTCCACCTCTGCCGGCCTCGTCCTATCGCCAGCTTGTCGGGGCGATGACTCCGATCGCCATGAACACCGACAGTGTTGACCGCGACGCCGCCTGACGGCGTTTTCGCTTGTAGCCGGTCGGAAAAAGACTGCAAAAGCACGCACCGCGCCGATCCAATCGGCGCGATCCGACCTATCTGTCCGTAAGACGGTTGTAAAACAGGGTGCGGACCATGGACAGGATTACGCGGCGGACGTTCGGACTGGGACTGGCCGGGCTTGGCGTCACACTGGCCGGGCAGGGTGGGGCAGTCGGACGGGCATACGCTGCGCAAAGCCAGATGGTATCGTCGCCGTCCGCCTCCATGCTGTCGGCCTATGCCTTCACGTTCTCAGACATTGATGGTGGGGCGCTGCCGCTGTCGCGCTTTGCCGGCCAGGTGATGCTCGTCGTCAACACAGCCTCGCGGTGCGGCTACACCGGCCAGTATGCCGGGCTCCAGGCGCTCCATGAACGCTATCACGCGCGCGGACTTGTGGTGCTCGCGGTGCCATCGAACGATTTTGGTGGCCAGGAGCCGGGCACGGCCGAAGAGATCAAGGGCTTTTGCACCGGCACCTATGGCGTCACCTTCCCGCTGGCTGGCAAGGACGTGGTGCGCGGGCCAGGCGCGCACCCATTCTATCTCTGGGCCTATCGTACGCTCGGACCGGAGAACGCGCCGCGTTGGAACTTCCACAAATATCTCATCGGACGCGATGGTCGCCTGATCGATGCCTTCGCGACGCCGGTGCCGCCGGAAGATCCGCAGATCGTTGCCGCAATCGAGCGCGAACTGACGTCTAAGCCGTCTTCCTGATCTTGATGCGCATACCATCGGCGGTCCACACAAGGTGACTCATCCACTCGTTTGCCGGCCCGCCGCATTCTGCGCCGGCAAGTGGAACTGACCCCAATGCGGACGTGCTCCGAGCCCAAACGGCCAAGATCGGCCGGCAATGCAATTCTAGGAAAAGTGGAAATCGGTTTTCCGTTCGGAATTGCGATACGTCGCCAGACAACACGAGAGGAACCGTCATGGACTGGCATCGCCAGATCGACATCTACTGCGAGCGTCTCGATTTCTCGTTCTGGGCTGAGCCGATCAATGCGCTGACCAATGGCGCATTCCCAATTGTTGCGGGCTTTGCGCTGTATTTTTGGCTGAAGGAAAACCCACGCGATTGGCCGCGGCTGTTCTTCATCCTGCTCATCCCGGCGATCGCCCTTGGCTCGTTCCTGTTCCATACGACGGCGACGGTGTGGGCCGTGGTGGCGGACCTCTTTCCGATTGCCGTCTTCATCTATGGCTTCTTCTTTTTGTCGATGCGCCGCTTCTTCGGTCTCGACATCGGCATTGCGTTGGTCTGTACGGGCCTGTTTCTGGGGGTCTCGATCGCTGCGCGGGCCTATGTGCCGGGTGAGTTCCTGAACGGGTCAGGCAGCTATCTGCCGGCGCTTGGCGGCATGCTCATGTTGTCTGCGCTTCTGTATCTCTCGGCGGATCGTGTCGAGCGGTTTCTTCAGTCCGGCAAGACGCGGGCCTATGCGACACTATCTGCCGCCCATGCCGAGGATCATCGGCTCGATGCCACAGCCCGCCGCCGGGCTGGCCGGGCAATGGGGCTGGCGGCCCTGTTCTTTATCGCATCGCTGACGGCGCGCTCGCTCGACATGGCGGTGTGCGAGGCGATTCCCTTCGGTATCCACTTCATGTGGCACCTGTTGAATGCGTTTGTCCTGTTCTTCGTGATCGAGAGCGGCCGGCATATGTGGGCGGGGCGGGCGTCGTGATCGCGATGTCGGTCTGATCTGACCCTCCTGCGTGGTGAGACGAAAAAGCGGCGGAGGGACCGATGTCCGACCGCCGCAGGTGCCACCAGGGAGGGAGAGGGGAGCGCGGGAGAGAAAGCAGACTCTGACGCCCGCGTTTGTGTCCTCCCGCGCGGATCAGGTTACGAACACCCGCTCGTTGAGCCGCAAGTGTCGCATTTCAGGCAGGTGCCGTTGCGCACCAGGGTGAAGTTGCCGCACTCGCCGCACGCTTCTCCGACATAGCCTTTCATACGCGCTTCGGCGCGGCGGTCGTCAACGCTCGCTTGAGGGGCTGCGACGGCGACTTCGACCGCCACATCAGCCTCCGGCGTGATCACCTCGGCACGGGCAACCGCTGCGCCTGCCGCCGATCCCGCAAACGACTGGGCGCGGGCCTGTAACTGGCTGACCGGACCGCTGTCCCCGGCTTGCGCGCTGGCGCCGCCATGGACGACCTGGAGCTTGTCGGACACCTTGCCGCGCACCAAACCGGTTGAGACATAGCGCGCTGCTGCAGGGGGTGCGTTGGGCGCGTCACCTTCCGGCCTCTTACCCTCACCGATGCCTGAGCCCATGGCCGTCGAGCCGATGTCATCGGGGCTGACATGCGCGAGGTCGTGACGGCTGAGATAGCTCACCGCCAGTTCGCGGAAGACATAGTCGAGGATCGAGGTCGCGTTCTTGATCGCTTCATTGCCCTGAACAAGCCCGGCCGGCTCGAAGCGGGTGAAGGTGAAGGCGTCGACGAACTCTTCCAGCGGCACGCCATATTGCAGACCCAGCGACACCGCGATGGCGAAATTGTTCATCAGCGAGCGGAAGGCGGCGCCTTCCTTGTGCATGTCGATGAAGATTTCACCGATCCGGCCGTCTTCATATTCGCCGGTCCGGAGGTAGACCTTGTGGCCGCCGACAATCGCCTTCTGGGTATAGCCCTTGCGCCGGTTCGGCATCATCTCGCGGTCACGGACATGAACCTCGCGCTCGATGATCTTCTCGACGATGCGTTCGGCCACGGCCTGTGCGCGCTGCGCCTGAGGCGCTTCGATGATCGCCTCGACCGCGTCATCAGCCTCCTCGTCGTCATCGGCGAGGAGTTGTGCGTTCAAGGGCTGTGACAGCTTCGAACCGTCGCGATAGAGCGCGTTGGCCTTCAGCGCGAGACGCCAGGACAGGAGATACGCGCTCTTGCAGTCCTCGACCGTCGCCTCGTTGGGCATGTTGATGGTCTTGGAGATCGCACCCGAGATGAACGGCTGGGCGGCTGCCATGACGCGGATATGGCTATCGACCGAGAGATAGCGCTTGCCCTTGCGGCCACAGGGGTTGGCGCAATCGAAGACGGCAAGGTGCGCGTCTTTCAGGTGCGGGGCGCCTTCCAGCGTCATCGCGCCTGTGACGAACTCGTTTGCCGCCTCGATCTCCGCCTTGGAGAACCCAAGCTCTGAGAGAAGGTCGAAGCTCGGGTCTCCAAGACGGTCCGCCGCAATGCCGAGTGTGTCGGTGAGGAAATCCTCGCCGAGCGTCCACTTGTTGAAGACGAACTTGATGTCGAACGCACTCTTCAGCGCGCCCTCGACCGTTTCGATCTTGTCTTCGGTGAAGCCCTTGGCGGCCAGTGTGTCGTGATTGATGCCGGGCGCGCCCTTCAGCGTGCCAAGCCCGACCGCATAGGTCTCGATGTCCGAGATCTGATCGGCATCATAGCCAAGCGTCCGGAGAGCTTCCGGCACCGCGCGGTTGATGATCTTGAAATAGCCGCCGCCGGCGAGCTTCTTGAACTTCACCAAGGCGAAATCGGGCTCGATGCCGGTGGTGTCGCAATCCATCACAAGGCCGATCGTGCCGGTCGGCGCGATGACGGTGGCTTGCGCATTGCGGTAGCCATGCTTGGTGCCGAGCGTCACGGCCTCACACCAGGCGGCCTTGGCGTGGTCTGCCAGCCGCTCATCTTTCAGCGCGGCAAGATCGAGCGGCACCGGATTGGTGCTGAGGTCTTCGTAGCCATCGGCCTTGCCATGGGCTGCGCGGGCGTGGTTGCGCATCACCCGGAGCATCGCCTCGGCATTCTCCTCATAGCCCGGAAAGGGGCCGAGTTCGCCTGCCATTTCCGCTGAGGTGGCATAGGACACACCGGTCATGATTGCGGTAATCGCCCCGCAAATCGCCCGGCCTTCGTCCGAGTCATAGGGAATGCCCGACGACATCAGCAGTCCGCCGATATTGGCGTAGCCAAGGCCCAAAGTCCGGTAGCGATAAGAGAGTTCCGCGATCTTCCGCGACGGGAACTGGGCCATCAGCACTGAGATTTCGAGCACGATCGTCCACAGCCGGACGCCATGTTCGAAGCTCTCGACATCGAAGGACTTATCCGCGCGGTGGAATTGCATCAGGTTCAAAGACGCCAGATTGCACGCCGTGTCGTCGAGGAACATGTATTCCGAGCACGGGTTCGACGCCCGGATCTCGCCGGAGTTCGGGCAGGTGTGCCAGTCATTCACCGTGGTGTGAAACTGGATGCCCGGATCGGCCGACGCCCAGGCGGCATAGCCGATCTGGTCCCAGAGTTCCGTTGCGTTGACCGTTTTGGCGATGTCGCCATCGGTGCGGCGCATCAACGTCCAATCGCTGCCGGCTTCGACAGCATTGAGGAACTCGTCGGTAACGCGCACCGAATTGTTCGAGTTCTGACCCGAGACCGTCAGATAGGCTTCCGAGTCCCAGTCGGTGTCATAGGTCTTGAACTCGATCTCGACATAGCCCTGGCGCGCGAACTGGATCGCCCGCTGGATGTAGTTGTCGGGGATCAGGACCTTCTTGGCTGCCTTGATCTCGCGCTTCAGTGCCGGGTTCTTGGTCGGATCGAAGCAGTCGTCGCCCGGCCCCTGGCAGTTCACGCAGGCGCGCATGATCAGGTTCAGGTGCTTGGCGCAAAGCTTGGAGCCGGTGACCAGGGCCGCGACCTTCTGCTCTTCCTTCACTTTCCAGTTGATGTAGTCCTCGATATCGGGATGATCGACGTCGACGACGACCATCTTGGCCGCCCGCCGTGTCGTGCCGCCGGACTTGATCGCGCCCGCCGCACGGTCGCCGATCTTGAGGAAGCTCATCAGGCCGGACGACTTGCCGCCACCGGACAGCCGCTCGCCTTCGCCGCGCAGTCGCGAAAAGTTCGAGCCGGTGCCCGAGCCATATTTGAACAGCCGCGCCTCGCGGACCCACAGATCCATGATACCGCCATCATTCACCAGATCATCCTCGATGCCCTGGATGAAGCAGGCATGCGGCTGGGGGTGCTCGTAGGCGGATGTCGATGCGGTCAGCTCGCCGGTCTCGAAATCGACATAGAAATGGCCCTGGCCCGGCCCGTCGATGCCATAGGCCCAATGCAGGCCGGTGTTGAACCATTGCGGGCTGTTGGGCGCGCATTTCTGCGTCGCCAGCATGAAGCAGAGCTCGTCCATGAAGGCGCGGGCGTCGTCTTCGGAGGCAAAATAGCCGCCCTTCCAGCCCCAATAGGTCCAGGCGCCGGCGAGGCGGTTGAAGACCTGGCGGGAATCGATCTCGGAGCCATAGCGCTCCTCTTCGGGCAAGTCGGCCAGCGCGTCCTCGTCGGCGACGGAGCGCAACAGGAAGGAGGGGACCGAGGTTTCCTCGACCTTTTTCAGGCGTGCAGGCACGCCCGCCTTGCGGAAATACTTCTGCGCCAGGATGTCGCTGGCAACCTGTGACCAGCTCTCCGGCACCATGACCTCATCGAGCCGGAAGACGACAGAGCCGTCCGGATTCTTGATTTCACTCTTGGTCGTCCGGAACTGAAGTGCCTCGTAAGGGGAGGCTCCATCCGCCGTGTAACGCCGCTCGATCCGCATGATTCTCCTCTCAGACCCTAACCGTGGTCGGTCTCGTTGTGATCACAAGACACGCCCTTGTTCACCGGTTGGCCCCGTTTCGTCTGTTATCTGCCCCTGACGGCTTTTAAGCGCCGCCTTCCCCGATATGCCTGATGCGGCTACGCAACCACGCACGCAAAACACGCTACACAAACTCTATCCGGACGATCCTCCACCACCCACATCATATGGTGGTTTCACGTCCGTTTCGCGACCCGATTCCGCCAGCTTCAAGGCACAGATACCCGCTCTCCCGATCGCGCATCCTACGCACGTCAGAGCCGCATTCCTGGCCGGAAGCTGAAAGAATTTTGGTCGTCGCGGGGCTCAACCTCGCAACCCCTCAAAGCTACGCCGACTCGACCCTCATCGTCAACTCGTTACCGCCATAGATAGTGGGTGAATCTTACCATACCGCTAAATCTAGTGGCAGGGCCTGTGGATTTTGGGGATTACGGGGAGGAAAAAGCACCGCACCACAACGCCGTCGGGCGGTGATCAGGGCCCTCGAAGCGACTCGATTCCGTCAGAACGCGAGCGAGTCCAACGGCTTGGCACGAGATACCCGCGACACCCTGTGCCTGCCCGGTTTCGATGGCCCGGTGACGTCGCTGCATGTGAGTCCCGGTGTGGCGTGGGATCGGACGAGAACCCGGCGCCCACGTTCTCTGATCCCGCCTGCGTCTGTCCTGGTTTGGTGCGGGATCGGACGAGAGACCGGTGCCCACGTTCTCTGACCCCGCCTGCGTCTGTCCTGGTTTGGTGTGGGATCGGGCGAGAAACCGGTGCCCACGTTCTCTGATCCCGCCTGCGTCTGTCCTGGTTTGGTGTGGGATCGGGCGAGAGACCGGTGCCCACGTTCTCTGATCCCGCCTGCGTCTGTCCTGGTTTGGTGCGGGATCGGACGAGAGACCGGTGCCCACTTTCTCTGACCCCGCAGCAGTATGCGCGATTCGATGAAAATTGTGCCGATTCCTTTGACCGGGCCGCAATCGGACCCTGCTACATGGTGAGTCATGGGGCTTGTGGCCTGCTGGGGGACGCTTGATCATGACGTTCGATAGTTTGGACAATCGCGACATCAGCGATCTCGATGTGGTGCTTGTCGAGGACAGCCGTGCCGCGCAGTCACTCATCAGGCCGATGCTGACCGCGATGCGGGTGCGGCGGGTGCGCAGCTATGACCGGCCGGATCTGGCGCTGAAATCCATGATCACCGATCCAGCGGCCGTCGTGCTCGCCGATTGGGACATGCGGCCCAACGCGGCCGAACTCTTTGTCCGGCTGTTGCGTCAGAGAAGCTTTGAGCCGGTGTGTTTCGTGCCAGTCATCGCGCTGACGTCTGAGCCGACGCTCCGGCTGATTGATCGCGCAATGTCATGCGGGGCAACCCAGATCCTCGCCAAGCCGCTGTCTCCGGCAGCGCTCCGCGACCGCCTGCGCCAGGTGGTACTGGCCGATCCGGGCTATGAACTGGCGGGTGAGCACTTCATCGTCGCCGGTATGTCCGATCTGCTCGAAACCCGTGTGCGCAACGACAAGATCGCCGAGATGATCCGCAAGGCGGAAACAATCGAAGCGATCTGGCGTGGCGAGGACAGCCGGACCCAGGTCATGATCGACGAGATTCTGTCCGATGACCGCAAGCACCAGGACCGCAAACGCAAGCCGCAGGCCGATGAGCCTGACCGACACGTCCTGCCCGAGCCAACCGCACCGCCGCCGCGGCGCTGGCATGGCTGGCGGGTGTGAGGGGACGCTTCTGTTCCCCCGGTGTGTGACTAGGCGTCGAGAAGACGCGCCGCCTCGGGCGCGAAATAGGTCAAAATGCCGTCGGCACCGGCGCGCTTGAAGCCGATCAGGCTTTCAAGCACGACGCGGTCCCGGTCGAGCCAGCCGTTTTCCGCAGCGCCCGCCAGCATCGAATACTCGCCCGATACCTGATAGGCGAAGGTGGGCACACCGAAGCTGTCCTTAATGCGGCGCAGGATGTCGAGATAGGGCATCCCCGGCTTGACCATCAGCATGTCAGCGCCTTCGGCGATATCGAGTTCAGCCTCGCGCAGCGCTTCGTCAGTGTTGGCCGGGTCCATCTGATAGGTGCGCTTGTCGCCCCGGAGTGTGCCCGACGAGCCGACCGCGTCCCGGAACGGGCCATAAAAGGCCGAGGCATATTTCGCCGAATAGGCCAGGATCGAGCAGTCCTGATGGCCCGCCGCATCGAGTCCCTGGCGGATTGCCGCGACCCGGCCATCCATCATGTCGGATGGCGCGATGACATCGCAGCCGGCCTCGGCCTGGACAAGCGCCTGTTCAACCAGGACTTCGATCGTTGAATCATTGTCGATCCGCTCGCCCACCATCAGCCCATCATGGCCGTGGCTGGTATAGGGGTCGAGCGCGACATCGGTGATGACACCAAGATCGGGCACCGCGTCCTTGACCGCGCGGATGGCTTGGCAGACCAGATTGTCGGGATTGCACGCCTCGTTTCCATCCTCTGTGCGCCGGTCGTTCTGGGTGTAGGGAAACAGGGCGATCGCGGGGATCGACAGCCGATGTGCGTCCTTGGCCGCATCCACGATCCTGTCGATCGAACGACGCACCACGCCCGGCATAGAGGCGACCGGCTCCTCGACATTCTGGCCGTCCGCGATGAAGACCGGCCAGATCAGATCGTTGGTCGTCAGAACATGTTCCTGGACAAGCCGGCGGGCCCAGTGGCTCCGGCGGTTGCGGCGCGGGCGGATGACGGGGCAAGTGTCCTCTGCCGCATCGCGCGCGATGTTGCGGCGGGTTTCCGGCGTTAGCATACCAAGGGTCGATTTCGGGGGAACGCGCTGTTCCATGGGGTGTCTCCCACTCCTCGTGCCCGGCTCCGCGGGTCAATCACGTTCAGCCAGCTTATCTTGCGGCCTTCTACAATCTTCGGCGCTGTCTAGCGCGGGCGCCCGAGATCCGCTCTGATTTAGAACAATTTCAGACAGCTATCCCTGCCGCGAACACAGCCGCCATGCAAGGTGCAGGTTGACGCGGGCATCCGGTTACGCCAATCGACAGGTCAAAACGACCAGATGGAAACGCTCACCGGCAATGGATTTCGAGCTTTCAGAGGATCAGGAGGCCTTCCGAGCCACCGCGCAGACATTTGCGGCGGACGAGATGGCGCCCCATGCCGCCGAGTGGGATCAGAATTGCATCTTCCCCGTCGACACGCTGCGCGCGGCGGCATCTTTGGGGTTCGGCGGCATCTATGTGCGCGATGACGTCGGGGGCACGGGTCTTGGCCGGCTCGATGCGGCGGTGATCTTCGAGGAACTGGCGCAGGGCTGCACATCGACGGCGGCCTATATCTCGATCCACAATATGGCCGCCTGGATGATTGATGCGTTCGGGGATCAGGCGCAGCGTGAACGGTTTCTGCCAAACCTCTGTTTAATGGAGCATTTCGCGAGTTATTGTCTGACCGAACCGAATGCGGGATCGGACGCGGCGTCGCTTTCAACCCGCGCCGAGCGCGACGGCGATGCCTATGTCCTCAATGGCGCCAAGGCGTTCATCTCGGGTGGCGGTGCGTCTGACCTCTATGTTGTTATGGCGCGCACCGGCGGGCCGGGGCCGAAAGGGATTTCGACCTTCGTGGTCGAGAACGGAACACCGGGCCTCTCCTTCGGTGCACAGGAAAAGAAACTCGGCTGGAACAGCCAACCCACTGCGGCCGTCATGTTCGAGAACTGCCGTGTGCCGGCTGAAAACCGGATCGGCGAGGAGGGCATCGGGTTTCGCATCGCCATGGCCGGCCTTGATGGCGGGCGGATCAACATTGCTGCCTGTTCGCTGGGGGCGGCCCAGACCTGTCTTGACCAAGCGGCTGCCTATCTCGACGAGCGCAAGCAGTTCGGTGAACCGCTGTCGTCCTTCCAGGCGTTGAGGTTCCGGCTGGCCGACATGGCGACCGATGTCACCGCATCGCGGATGATGGTGCACCGGGCTGCCGCCAAACTGGACGCCAAGGCGC
>JBCBSK010000102.1:0-14164 GCA_039819185.1 Pseudomonadota bacterium
CAGCGCCGCAGGCGATCTCAACGGGGACGGCTTCGACGACCTCCTGATCGGCGCGATCTCCACCTCGCCCGATGCAGACCGTTACAGCGTCGGCAGTGTCTATGTTGTCTATGGCCGGCAGGCCTATGCCACGGAAGGCGACGATCTGCTGATCGATTCCGCGTCGGCCAATGCCATCAACGGCATGGATGGCAATGACGAGATCTACGGCAATGGCGGAAATGACATCCTCACCGGCGGCAATGGCCGCGACTGGCTCGATGGCGGCCAGGGCGACGACGAGATGTTCGGCGGGCTGGGCAACGACACCTATGTGCTGGATAGCAACGGCGACCGGGCCTCTGAGTATTCCGGGCAAGGTACCGACACGGTCATCGCCCCGTTCAGCATCGATTTGTCGGACAACGCCTTCGTCAATATCGAACATGTGATCCTACAAGCAGTGGAGGGCGATATCGGCCGTGCCCTCCCCGGCGCCGAGCTGCGCGGCAATGATGCCGACAATGAGCTGATCGGCAACGTCGGCAGTGACGACCTGCGTGGCGGCGACGGTAAGGACACCCTGATCGGCCTTAACGGTGGCGATGAATTACGCGGTCAGAAAAATGGTGATCGCCTCGAAGGAGGTAATGGCAGCGACGATTTGCGCGGCGGCAAAGGCAATGACGACCTGCGCGGCGGCAAAGGCGGTGATGATCTCAGAGGCGAGCGTGGCAATGACGACCTCATGGGCGGCGGGGGAAGCGATACGTTGCGCGGCGGTTATGGCCAGGACGACCTGACGGGCAACTCTGGCAGAGATACGTTTGATTTCAACGACATCGCCGAGTCGGGCCGCAACAGCAAAGCCGACACCATCACCGACTTCGAGCGCGGCAAGGATGTCATCGACCTCAAAGGCATCATTGGCCCGACGTTCGACTTTATCGGCACAGACAAGTTCGACCGCGGTGGAGACAACCAGGTGCGGATTGACGATCAGGGCCGCACTGTCATCGTCGAAATCGACATCGACGACGACCGGAACTCGGAGATGGAAATCGAGGTGCTCGACGTCGGCCGGCTGAATGCAAGCGACTTTCTACTCTAACACGTGCCATGGAGGGCAATGGCGGTGCGACCGATCTCGCTCCGCTTATGCCTCGGGCAGATTCAGCAGAATGTGTAGTTCCCGCAATTGCCGCGCCGAAACGTCTGATGGTGCGCCCATCATCAGATCTTCGGCGCGTTGATTCATCGGGAACATGGTCACCTCGCGCAGATTCTGCTCTCCGCACAGCAGCATGACAATGCGATCGATACCCGGCGCGATTCCGCCATGTGGCGGGGCGCCATATTGTAGCGCGTTGAGCATGCCGCCAAACGCGTTCTCCAGCACATCGGCCTCATAGCCGGCGATGGCAAAGGCCTTGCGCATGATATCGGGGATGTGGTTTCGGATTGCGCCCGATGACAGCTCCACGCCATTGCAGACGATGTCATACTGATAGGCCAGAATGTCGAGCGGGTCCTTGGTTTCGAGCGCTTCCAGTCCACCTTGTGGCATCGAGAACGGATTGTGCGAGAAATCGACCCGTTTTTCGTCCTCGTCCCACTCAAACATCGGGAAATCGACGATCCAGCAGAACGCGAATCGCTCGGTGTCGATAAGGCTCAAGTCCTGCCCGACGCGCGTACGGGCCGCTCCCGCGAAGCCGGCAAAGACTTTCGGTTTGCCGGCAACAAAGAAACAGGCATCACCGGTCTTGAGGTTCAGTTGGGTCCGGATCGCGTCCGCCCGCTCTGGCCCGATATTCTTGGCGATCGGCCCTGCCCCGCCATCTTCGCCCTCACGCCAAAAGATGTAACCGAGCCCCGGCTGACCTTCTTTCTGGGCCCACGAGTTCATCCGGTCGCAAAAAGCGCGCGATCCGCCGCCCGGCGCCGGGATTGCCCAGACTTCAACCTCGGGGTCCTTCTCAATCATGCCGGCGAAGATCTTGAAGCCAGACCCTGCAAAATGTTCAGTCACGGCCTGCATCTCGATCGGATTGCGCAGGTCAGGCTTGTCGGAGCCGTATTTCCGCATCGCGTCCGCATAGGGGATGCGCGGGAAGACCTCGGTGACGGGTTTCCCCTCGCCGAACTCGACGAACAGATCACGCAGGACCGGCTCGACCGCCTGGAACACGTCTTCCTGCTCGACGAAGCTCATCTCGATATCGAGTTGGTAGAACTCACCTGGTGAGCGATCCGCACGCGCGTCCTCGTCTCGGAAGCACGGCGCGATCTGAAAATAGCGGTCAAAGCCTGCGATCATCGTCAGCTGTTTGAACTGCTGCGGCGCCTGGGGAAGTGCGTAGAACTTGCCCGGATGCAGCCGGCTGGGCACCAGGAAGTCCCGTGCGCCTTCGGGACTGGACGCGGTAAGGATCGGCGTCTGGAACTCCATGAAGCCAGCATCGGTCATACGCCGGCGGATCGAGGCGATGATTTCGGACCGCTTGACGATGTTGCGGTGGAGGTCTTCACGCCGGAGATCAATGTAGCGATAGGTGAGCCGGATGTCCTCGGGATAGTCCTGTTCGCCGAACACAGGCAACGGTAGGTCGGCGGCTTGCGACAGGACTTCGAGCTCACGGACATAGATCTCGATCTCTCCGGTCCCAAGATCGGAATTGATCGTATCGTCGGAGCGCTTGCGCACATCACCGTCGATCCTGAGCACCCATTCCGCGCGTACGGTCTCGGCCAGCACGAAGGCATCCGAATCCGGATCAATCACGCATTGGGTAATGCCGTAATGGTCACGCAGATCGACGAACAAAACGCCACCATGATCGCGGACCCGGTGGACCCAACCCGACACGCGGGTCGTCTGGCCTGCCTCCGCGGCGCGAAGTGCGCCGCAGGTATGGCTCCTGTAGCGGTGCATAACAACTCTCCCGGGGACGCCCGGGGGGCAGGTCCCAGGCGGCGCGACAAGCGCATTTCGTCGCCCGGATGTCAAGGGAGCCGCCGTCTTCGGTGCGGCGGATCACAGAGAGCCAAACCAATCAGGTGACCCTGTCAGGCGGCGATGGCCAACTCGTCGCGGCGGATCGCTTCCATAAGCGGCTGCCATTGCTCAAAAAGCGGCGTCAGCGCTGCCCCCCGCCGGTCATAGAGTGCCAGTCCTTGCGAGGCGAGTTCACCATAAATCGCGCGTTCGTTGATCTGCGCGATCGGCGGTGTCCCGGCCTTTTCAAGCGTCTCGACAAGCCCGCTCGCCGCGCGTGTACGCGGGCGTATTCGGTTCGCCACGACACCGAGTGCGGTCTTGCCCTTGCGGATGCGCTTGATCCGATCAAGCCCGGCCAGGAACCGCTTCGTTGCGTCGGTGTCGAAAACAGACGCCATCACCGGCACTAGAACCGCATCGGCCTCGGCGGCGAGTTCCTCCGCATGACCACCGCGCAAGGCGCCCGGTGCATCGACAATCAGCCAGTCGAGCCCCTTGGGGGCATCGCCAAGCTTCTTCGCCTTCGACCAATCGAGCCATTCGATACGCGGCGCAGATTTCGGCCGGCGCTTTAGCCAATGGGTCGCAGACTTCTGGCGATCGCCATCGGCAAGCGCCACGCGCGCCCCAGCACTCGCAAATCCGCTGGCAAGCGTCGTGGCCAGCGTCGTCTTGCCGCAACCACCTTTCGAATTGACCACCAGAACCGTCCGCATCGCGCCTCTCCTTGTCCCGCTTGTCCCATCGTAGTCCGTCATCTTCCTGTAACATAGACGCACAGAGTGCGCTTTTCTAGAGGCCAAATGAAATTTGCTTTGACCCAAAGCACGCGCGAGACAGCGCGGTCCAAACCGGCTATAGCGGTTCCGCTATGGATCCCGCCCTTCTCTCCAATACCGACGCCGTCGCCAAAGCCCTGACACCTCTCGCAAATGTGCCCTTCGTGACGATCGACACGGAGTTCATGCGCGAGACGACCTATTGGCCGAAGCTTTGCCTGGTGCAGCTTGCCGGGCCCGATGGCACGCCGGTCCTGATCGATCCGCTCGCAGATGGCGTGTCGCTCGATCCGCTGTTTGAGCTCCTGAACAACCCAGACGTGGTCAAGGTGTTCCACGCGGCGCGCCAGGATATCGAGATTTTCTTTCATATGGCGGGGCGCGTGCCGGCACCAATCTTCGACACGCAAGTCGCAGCGGCCGTTTGCGGCTTTGGCGAGGCGGTTGGCTACGAGGCCATCGTTGCAAAGCTCGCCAAGACCCAGATCGACAAAGGCCAACGGTTCACTGACTGGAGCCGACGGCCGCTGAACCCACGACAGATTGCCTACGCAGCGGCCGATGTCATCCACCTCGTCGATGTCTATCTCGCTCTGCACGACGATCTCGACGCGCGTGGCAGGCGCAGTTGGATGGACGCGGATATGGCGATTCTGACGTCGCCAGACACCTATGACATGCGTCCCGAAGAGGCTTGGCGGCGAGTCAAGTCGCGGCTGCGGGGTGGGCGCGATCTGGCGATCCTGATGGAGGTTGCTGCCTGGCGCGAACGCGAGGCGCAGAGCCGCGACGTGCCGCGCAACCGCATCGTCAAGGACGATGTCATCAACGACGTCGCCCAGAACAAGCCCGAAACACAAGATGCACTCGGCCAGTTGCGCTCAATCCCCAAGGGCTATGAACGATCGGATGCCGGCGCAGCATTGGTAGAAATCGTCCGCGAGGTCATGGCGCGTCCGAAATCAGACCTGCCAAAGCCACTCAAGCACGACCGCCGCGCGCCGGCGCCGCCGGCACTGACCGATCTTCTCAAGGCGCTGTTGAAACATGTTGCTGACGAGAGCGGTGTCGCGGCCCGGATCATCGCAACGACCAGCGATATCGAAGCGATCGCATCGGACGATGACGCGGACGTCCCTGCCCTCAACGGCTGGCGGCATGAGGTGTTTGGCGACAAGGCGCTTAAGCTCAAGCGTGGGGATCTTGCCTTCGCCTATGAGGATGGGCGGCTGGTGGTCGAACCCCGTAGGCGCTGAACGATTGGCCTAACCGACCGCCTCGCCCACGACGATATCGGCCTCGATACCGTCCAACAGCTTGGCAAGGCTGCGCATCCGGCTCGCAAGACGGGGAGCTGCAATATCGGCCAGGTCCGACGGCAGTGTTAGCACAAGCTTGTCGCCATCGCGAACAAGCGCTGTGCGCTCCAATACGCCAGGCATTGAGGCGGAGACGAGATAGGCGACCCGGAAGCTGCCAGCGAGGACACGCGCGAGAAGACCGAGCCGCGCGCCAGAAAGTTCGCGGATGCCAGGATCCATGCCGGTGGCGCTGGTGCCGGCGTGGCGGTGGTAGACCGACAGTGCAAGATAGGCACGCTCGGGATGCTCAAGGCCGGTGAAGGCCGCATTGGCGATGATGTTCAGGCTCTGCTCGCCGCGGTAGTCGGGATGGGCACGCCAGCCGATATCGGCAAGTGAACACGCCGCACGTCTAAGCCGCGCTTCATTCTCGGTCTCATCAAGGCCAAGGGTCTCGAACAGCCGATCGGTCCAGCGAGTGAGTTCAGCGGCATGTTCGGGCGAGCGCGCGCGCAAATAGCCAAGTTCGCTTGCGGCTGCGAGCAATGGATCTCGGGCTTGCTTTTCCGGGTCAAGCAGATCGTAGAGCATGCCCTCGCGCACGCCGAGCGCGGAAAACACGACCCGTGCCGGGCGCATCCGCTCGATCACCGCCAGCAGAACCGCTGCGCCGAACGGTAAAAGCGACGCACGCGAACTCGACACCGTGCCAAATTTGCCGAGATAGGCCGGTTTGGTATCTCGAACACGGGTCAAAAACGCCCGCAGGACATCAGCCTCGACCGCATAGCCATGGCTCATCCGCAAAGGATAGCCCCGATGGCTCATGTGCAGCGTTGCCAGCGCCCGGAACGTACCGCCAACGGCGAAGAAGTCCTGGCCCAAGGCACTGTCAAAAACCGGTTGATCGGCCAGTGCCTCTTGAGCGATGCGGGCGGCCTTCTTCACCGATCCTTCGGTCATGTCGACAAGCCTGAGTCCGCCGAGAGGCAGGCTGACTCCGGTCCCGACGCGATCACCCTCAATACCGACAAGCTCCAGACTACCCCCGCCGAGGTCACCTGCAACACCATGCGGGCGATAGGTGCCGGCGATGACACCCAGGGCTGCGTAATGTGCTTCCTCGGGACCGGTCAGAACCTGAATCGGGCTTGCGAGCATATCCGAGGCGGCCTGCTCAAAGGCAGGCCCGTTCTCGGCCTCGCGCACGGCAGCCGTTGCCAGGACGCGTAGGGTTGACACTTGCATCTGATCGCACAGGACACGATAGCGCTTCAGAGCCGACAAAGCCGCCTCGACGGCCTCATCATCAAGCCGGCCCGTCGACGCAACAGACTTTCCGAGGCCGCACAGCGCTTTTTCGTTGAAAATCGGCGTCGGACTGCGTGTCAGGCCTTCATAGACAACGAGACGAACCGAATTCGACCCGATATCGATGATCGCCACTGGCTCAAGGCCGGGAAGCCGGCCAGGCGCAAGCCCATTGGCGCGCTCCGCTTTGGCCCTGTCAGACGCCCTAAGCGTTGCTGCCGAGGCGCTTGGGCGAATGCTTCTTAAGAGACTTTCCACGGCCCGACAGGCTCGGATTGGTCATGAAATACTGGTGCAGGTTGAATGAGTCTTCTCCCGGCTGCGGTGAGATGCGGTGAGACTCCCCGTCCGGCCCGATGATCCAACTCTGCTCATTGTCGAGAATGTTGGCCATCATGATCTGGTCAAGTACCTGGTCATGAACCGTTTGATTGGTCAAGGGCACGAGCGCTTCGACCCGGCGGTCAAGATTGCGCGGCATCAGGTCGGCAGAGCCGATATAGACGATGGCCTCGTCGGATGGCAGGCCACCGCCATTGCCGAAGCAATAAATGCGCGAATGCTCAAGGAAGCGGCCGACGATCGACTTGACCTCGATATTGTCCGACAGACCCGCCAAACCCGGCCTAAGGCAGCAGATACCACGCACAATGAGCGTGATTTTCACGCCGGCTTGGCTGGCGCGATAGAAGCCGTCGATGATCTCGGGATCGACGAGCGAGTTCATCTTGCCCCAGATCGCCGCCGGCCGGCCGGCCTGTGCATGACTGATCTCATCGTCGATGCATTTTAGGAGTGTCTTCTTCATCGCCATTGGCGAGCATGTCATGCGCTCAAGCTCGACCGGCTCGGCATAGCCGGTGATGAAGTTGAAGATGCGCGCAACATCCCGTGCGATCACCGGATCCGCCGTAAAATAGGACAGATCGGTGTAAATCTTCGCCGTGATCGGATGATAATTGCCGGTGCCGATATGACAGTAGGTCGTCAGCGCACCTTGCTCACGGCGCACGACCATGGACAGTTTGGCGTGGGTCTTGAGTTCGACAAAGCCAAAGACAACCTGGACGCCAGCGCGTTCGAGATTGCGCGCCCAGCGGATATTGGCTTCCTCGTCAAAGCGTGCCTTCAGCTCAACCAGCGCCGTGACCGATTTGCCGGCCTCGGCGGCTTCGGACAAGGCGCGAACGATCGGGGAATCGTTCGAGGTCCGATACAGCGTCTGCTTGATCGCCACCACATCGGGGTCGCGCGCAGCCTGGCTGAGATATTGCACCACGACATCGAAGGACTCGTAAGGATGATGGATGATCAGGTCCTTCGCCTTGACGGCTGCGAAACAGTCACCGCCGAATTCGCGTACCCGCTCGGGATAACGCGGCGTATAGGGCTCGAACTTGAGTTCGGGCCGCTCGACGGAGACAAGCTGCGACAGGTCGGCCATCGCCAGAAGGCCACTCTCAACGACCACATCGCGGCTGTCGACCGAAACGGCTTCAGTGACGAATTCGCGCAAGGTCTCGGGCGTGTCGGAGGAGAATTCGAGCCGAATGACGATACCACGGCGGCGGCGCTTCAGTGCGGTCTCGAAGACGCGCACCAGATCCTCGGCCTCTTCCTCGATCTCGATATCCGAATCCCGGATGATCCGGAATACGCCCTGCCCCTTGACCTGATAGCCCGGGAACAGGCCGTCAATGTAGAGCGAGATGACGTTTTCAAGGCTGATGAAACGCTGCTTGCGCTCAGGCAGAGAGCCTGGCGCGATCTCGATGAAACGCGGCAGCGCCGACGGGATGCGGATCAGCGCGGTCATGCCGGCAGCACCCGATTTGCGCGACAGTTCAAGCGCCAGTGACAGGCCGAGATTGGGAATGAATGGGAATGGATGCGCCGGATCAATGGCCAGCGGAGTCAGAACTGGGAAGATATGGTTGAGGAAATGCTTGTCGAGCCACATCCGCTCCGACGGCGACAGATCGTTGCCCGTGATGATCTCAAGTCCCACATCGACCAGGTCCCGTTTCAGCGCGGTCCATTGCGCCTGCTGATTGGCGACGAGCCGTTCCACCGCCTTGCCGATGCGGCTCAGTTGCTCGCCCGGTGTCAGGCCGTCATCGGAGATGGTCTGGATGCCGGCGCGATCCTGTTCCACAAGACCCGCGAAGCGGACCATGAAGAATTCATTCAGATTGTTCGCCGAGATCGACAAAAACCGCAGCCGTTCGAGCAGCGGATGATTAACATTGGCGCTTTCCTCAAGGACCCGCTGGTTGAAGCCGAGCCAAGAAATCTCGCGATTGTCAAAGCGTGACGGCGTTGCCATCCAATCGTCAAAGGTGCGTATGGGATCGTTGGCGGGTTCCGGCGTTGCCGCAGGAGTCGGCTCGGCTTGCGCTTGAACATCCGTCATCGGTCTGCCCTCTCTGTCTTCCGGCTCAGTGGCTTGCCCAGAACTCTCGTCGTTACGTTCCGCATCAGCAAAAACCGCGCTTTGCGCTTTTGCCCATAGTGTGACCTAGCGGTCTTGTATGACAGATCGAAGTCGGCGCGGCCATGGCATCGTCATACTGTGTTTCGTGAGGGCAATCCGATGTGGCTCCGTGTTACGTCTCAGATTGCTCTTGACCCAGCGTCCAGGACTTCACGCACCAATGCACGCGTCACCGGCCGCCTGACGGTGAGAGCCCGTCGGTCGAGCACATCGACCAGTCGGTTGACAGCCTCGAAACTGCGCTCAGACCGCTCCACGATGTAACGGACCGTATCAGGCGCGACGGTAAGCTGGCGGTCGCGGAACAGTTTGACCAGGACTCCGGCAAGAAGTGCGTCATCTGGTGCCGCAATCGGCACCAGATCGGCAAGCGCCAGACGAGACACCGTATCGGGCCGCGCAATCTGCCAATCCGTAGGTGGTTTTTGCGACGTCAGCAGCAGTGGCAGACGACGCCTGAGGCAGGCATCGATCAGCAGAAAGAAAGAATCCGGTTCGGGCAGCGCCGCGACGTTCTCGATATCTTCGAGCACCAGCGCATCGGCACGGAGTGCGCCTTGCATACCAGCTGTCGTGACATCGTTGAGCGTGAGATATGTTGCATCGGAGCGGCTTGCGAACACGCTTGCGAGATGGGTCTTGCCGCTACCGGCAGGTCCAGTGACGATGACGATCGGTGGATCCCAGTCGGGATAGCGGTCGATGACTGCAACAGCCCGTTCATTGGATTGACTAACAAGAAAATCGTCCTGCCCATAGGCCGGTCGATGCGTCAGCGGGAGCGGCAATTGCTCGGTCACCAGACACCCAAGTGTTAACCGGCCGGGGGGTCGGCCGGCTTGGTTTCACTTGTGCTCTCGGGCAGATCACCACCATCGCCACGGCCGCGATAGAGCGGACTCAGAAGGTATTGCGCAACGCCGAAGCGCACCAGAACACCGATCAGGGCTGCGATCGGCACCGCCAGCAGCATGCCGACAAAGCCATAAAGATAGCCGAAGGCGAACAGCGCAAACATCAGCCAGACCGGATGCAGCCGAACATGCGAGCCGACCAGTTTCGGCTGCAGGATGTTGCCTTCCATGAACTGGCCAGCGGCAAACACGACCGCTACCGCGGCAATCCACGGCCAGTCCGGCCAGAACTGGACAATTGCAACAGACATCGACAACACGAAACCGAGGATCGTACCAACATAGGGAACAAAGCTGACAAGGCCCGCGAACAAACCGATCATCAGGCCGAAATTCAACCCAAGAAGCGTCAGCCCGATGGCATAAAACCCCCCAAGCAGCAGGCAGACCAATCCCTGACCGCGCACGAATCCGGCGAGCGCATCGTCCATTTCCGCAGCCAGACGGCGGATCGTGTCGCGATGCTCGCGCGGCAGTTTGTCGTCGACGGACGCAATCAGTCGCGGCCAGTCCATCAGAAGATAGAAGGCCACAACCGGCGTTACGGTCATCAGCGCCAGCAGATTGACGACAGCCATCCCACCCGACCACAGCGAGTTGAACAGGCCGATCAACCAGGCAACCGCGTTCTGGGCGAGGCCGGACAGATTACCCTGCAGGTCGGTTCCGGCCCCGTCCAGCAACTGGCCGAGCCACTGGTCATAGATCTGGCGCCCAAAGGCCTCGAACTGGTCGATGAGTTGCGGCAGCCGTGCTGCAAACGATACGATCTGATCGGTCAGCGGCGGCACGATCGCAACCAGGGCAAGTCCGATCACCAAAAAGAACAGGGCAAAGACGACAACACATGCGACGATCCGGTTGGTGCCGAGCTTCTCGATCCGACCAACCAGAGGATTGAGCAAATAGGCGATCGCCAGTCCAGCGACAAAAGGCAGCAAAACATCGCTCAGCACATAGATGAGAAGTGTCGTCACAAGCAGGGCGACCGCCCAAAAGCCAAGCTGGCGCTCAATGGTCATCTGCTGGCGCCCTTCCGTTGCCGATGGTCAGCTTACGCGTGCAGCTCAGGTCAGACCGTCAAAAATGTTCCGAGCCTGCGGGCGGCATCGTCTTCGCCGTCGTCATATGACCGACCCAGCGCGCGGTATAGAGCGCACCCGACAGGCCGGTCAAACCGGCAACTGTCCAGACCAGGACGGTCACCACATCCGACATATCCCGTTCCAGGAACAATCCTGCCAAGACACTCAAGACCAGGCTCATCTGCATCACGGTCGCAAGCTTGCTGATCGCCAGTGGGCGGACCGCGATCGGTCTGCCCAGCGCGGTGGCAACAACGGTTCCAGCGACCAGGACGAGATCGCGACCAACGACGAGCGCTGCAAGCCATTGGCTCACCTCTCCCTTGACGGCGAGGACGACGAACAGCGCAGTCAGCAGGATCTTGTCGGCCAAGGGATCGAGATGCCGGCCAAGCGCGGTCTCCTGCCCCCACGTCCGGGCAATATGGCCATCCACCGCATCCGACAGCGCCGCCAGCAGCATCAGCACAAGTGCCAGACCATAAGCACTGGACATCAGCGCCGCGAGAATGACCGGCACCAGGGCAAGCCGGGCAAGCGAGATCAGATTGGCCAGCGTCATCGGTCCTGTGCCCTGCCTGTCTCCATACACCCCTCTCCGAGAGATTGGGACTGACGGGACAAGATCAAGCGTTTCTGCAAAAAGCGCTCCTCGCGACCGAAGCGTCAGGATGGCCGTGGCGCGAGCCCCCAGAGGCCGTCGCGCTCTTCGAGAACGAGGCCGAGAACCGCGAGCCTGCGCTTGAGGAGGTCGGTATCGCCGGTATGCCAGAGCAACAGCCCTTCCCCACTCGCCTCCGGCAACGGGCCGACGCTTGTGATGGCCGTTGACCGTGCTAGCCGTTCGGTAAGCCAAGCCATATCAACACCATCCGCAATTTGGACCGGCAAGAAGCGAACGAAGTCTTCCGCCATGCGCACAAGAGCCGTGCGGCGCGGACCAGCTTCCTTCCAGCGCGCGTCAAGCCTGTGCCACACGGCCTCGCCAGCAGCTGAAAGGCCGCCTTCGAAAACGGTCAGCGTCTCGGAAATCGGACCCGCGGCATCCTCGCCGATCAAGGAGAGCAACACCGCGTCCCGTCCCGGCAGAAGCTCGGCCTCGACCACAACGGCACCCGCCGCTCGGTAGCGCAGACGCAGGATGTCGAGCGCCAGCCGGTCACCGCGCCGGAGATCATCAAAGCGCATGCGGCGATCCTCGCGCGTTCCTTTCGGCGCGAGCATCGACACCAGCGCATCTTCGAATCCCGCGCCGAGCAGTGTTGCGCGCCAGTCGGACGCATCGTCAAGAAAGAGCGGCGTCCGGTCCTCGATCAGGACCGGCACAACGAGCACAGGCGGCGCGGCCCCTTCGACCGTCGCGATCCCCTGCTGGCCCAACCAATCGCGCACAGCATCCGGCGCGAAGCGGACATTGAACACCGCCTCATGGCGGCCGAGCACAGTGCGTTGCGACACCGCCTCGACACCGATCAGCATGGTCTCGATGATTTCCCGAGCAGGCGGCATGACGCTCTCAAGGGCAGATATGGACGCTACCCGCCGCATGACACGCTCCAAGCCGAGGCCAAGCGCTTCCTGATAAGCAAGCTCATGTGCATGGATCGGATCCACGTCATCGAGCACGACTTCGACGCGGGCGGTATAAGCATCGCGCGCCACGGTCGGCGGGCTTGCAAACATCGCAACCGCCAAACAGGCCATCGACAGGCTGATGCACCGCATCAGGCGGACAGACAGAGGAATGGTCCGCGACGACATCAGCGTTCCGAATCATCTCGAAAGATCATGCCGCCAGTCGGCCAGAGCCAGCACGGCACTGCAACCATCAGAAATATGCGGCAGGTACGCCATCACCCTTGCCTCGCCTGCGCATTCGGCTATGCAACGCGAGACTGATCCGCGCGACGCAGCATCACTGCCTGGACACCCAGATGACCCGCAAGACCCCCATTACTTACAAGGATGCCGGCGTCGACATCGATGCAGGCAATGCGCTGGTCAAGGCGATCGGACCGCTGGTCAGGGCGACGGCACGCTCTGGCGCGGACGCAGCGATCGGCGGTTTTGGGGGGCTTTTCGACCTCAAGGCCGCAGGTTTCGACGATCCGCTTCTCGTGGCGGCCACAGATGGTGTTGGCACCAAGATCAAGCTCGCCATCGACACCGGACGGCACGACACGATCGGCATCGATCTTGTTGCCATGTGCGTCAACGATCTTGTCGTGCAAGGTGCCGAGCCGCTGTTTTTCCTTGATTATTTTGCCACCGGTCATCTCGACCAGGGCATCGCCGAACACGTGGTCACCGGCATCGCCGAGGGCTGCCGGATCGCCGGTGCAGCCCTGATTGGCGGCGAGACCGCTGAAATGCCGGGCCTCTATGCCGCGGGCGAATATGATCTCGCCGGGTTCTCGGTCGGCGCCGTCGCGCGCGACAACCTGTTACCGCGCGATACTCTCGCCGAGGGCGATGTCGTATTAGGACTTTCGTCCTCCGGTGCGCATTCCAACGGCTATTCGCTGATCCGGCGTATCGTCGCGGAGGCGAATGCCGTGCTTGATGCGCCGGCATCCTTCGACCCTGACCAAAGCCTTGCCGACGCCCTGCTGGCCCCCACCCGAATCTATGTCAGGCCGCTCCTCGAAACGCAGCGCCAGACCAGGGCGATCAAGGCGTTGGCGCATATCACCGGTGGCGGGCTGACCGAGAACCTGCCACGCGTTCTGCCAGATGCGCTGTCTGCGACGATTGACCTGGGTGCCTGGACACCACAGCCGTTGTTTGGCTGGCTGAAGGAACACGCCGCAATCGATGACGCCGAACTCCTGAAAACCTTCAATTGCGGGATCGGTATGGCCGTCGTGGTTGCCGCAAACGACGTCAAGCGCGTCATGCAGGCCCTCATGGATGCAGGCGAATCCGCGACACCGATCGGCACGTTGGCAGCCCGTAAAGTTGGCCCTGCGGTTTGCTATACCGGCGCGCTCGCCAGATGACGACGCCTGCCCAACCACGCCGGCGCACCGCCGTCCTGATTTCGGGTCGTGGAAGCAATATGCGTGCGCTGATTGATGCACAAAATGACGCCACCTATCCTGCGGAGATTGTGCTTGTCGTATCGAACCGGCCCGATGCGGCGGGGCTGGATGTGGCAAAAGCTGCCGGAGTCTCAACCCGTGTCGTGGACCATCGCGACTTCTCGGATCGTGACGCGTTTAATCTCGCAATCGACCAGAGCTTGCGCGACGAGGAGATTGATCTCGTTTGTCTTGCGGGATTCATGCGGCTTCTGACGGC
>JBCBSK010000103.1:0-14162 GCA_039819185.1 Pseudomonadota bacterium
ACGGCAGATCGTCGATCTGGCCCTGGACGAGCCCGAGCTGTCACCCCGGGAGTTGGCCGTGCGGTTCACCGACGCCGAACGTTACTTCGTCTCCGAGGTGACAGCTCGGGCTCGTCCAGGGCCAGATCGACGATCTGCCGTCGCACTGCATCAGGGATGCGGTTCCAAACCCGGCTGGGTCGAGATAACCGATCCACCAATCCGGCCTCGCCGAGTGACAGACAACGGTCATACTCTTTGCCCGGCAGGTGATTGCACGGCAATCACCGAGAGGAGGCGATAGAACATAGTTCGCGGGATACCCAACATGTCCAGCGTACGCTGCACCGGCAGATGCGACCGTTCCACAAGGCGGATGATCTCGAGTTATTCGGATGCGGGATACCTCATGCGTCGTCGTCCCCATCCCCGAGCATGCTTTTTTTGAGCAGCCGGTTCTCAAGCGTCAGATCGGCAACGGCCTCCTTCAGAGCAGAGCTCTCGGTCCGCAACTCCTTGACTTCCGGCGCTGTGGCCTGGCGCGCTGTGTCACCCAATGCCCGGCAGGCGATTGGAACAATCGCCGAGAGGGGCAAGCCGTCGCTTGCCCGCCTCAAGGAATTCCTTGGGCCAGCTGTAATAGAGGCTCTGGGCGATCCCCCCGCGGCGGCATGGCTCGGCGATGCTGTCCTCGCCGCGCAAGCCCTCCAGCACGATGCGGATCTTCTCCTCCGCCGAATGCTGGCGTCGGGTCCTGCGGCGGATGTCCTTGACGACTTTGTCCGCAGGCTCGTTCTGCTTTCCGGATTTCATTCCCATCTTCACTCCCTCACGGTTGCGATGAGCCTGAAATCCTCCGCTATGCAATCAAACCAAACTGTCCCATTGGCGCTGACGGGTTACAACGATAGCACTCCTGCTTGAGCCATCTGTTCCCCTCATGGACAGTCGTTGCCTAAGGGGGACGGCCAGCCTACGCTCATTTTATCGTCGGTTTGATAGCCTCAAACGGGGGCAAGTTTTATCGTCCACGGCATACCACCTCGGCAATCCCGGTAATGCGCACCATGGGTTTGCTTGAACAGGCTTGCTTGAACGATCTGCGCATCGGACGATCACCCCCAAGACTGCAGCATTGGAGTATCCAGATGACGCCATTTCAGGGTCAGTTTACACAGCAAGAACCGATCCCGGAGCCAGGCGTCGAGGCCGCGATCGAGGTCCTGCGTTCTGGGCGTTTGCATCGCTACAACACGCTCGGCGATGAGACGAGCCTCGTCGCCCAGCTCGAAGCCGCCTATGCGGCCTATCAGGGCGCCAACTACTGCCTCGCCTGTGCCTCCGGCGGATATGCCATGTCACTGGCGCTGCGTGCAGCGGGTGTCGGTCCGGGGGATGTCGTCCTGACCAACAGCTTCACGCTGGCGCCGGTCCCAGGCGCGATCGCTGCCGTTGGCGCACGAGCCGCCCTTGTCGAGATCACAGAGGATCTCGTCATTGATCTCAACCACATGGCTGAGCGCATCGCCGAAACGGGTTCGGTGGTCTTGCTGCTCTCGAACATGCGCGGCCATCTCTGTGACATGGAGGCGCTTGTTGCGCTCTTGAACGCGCACGGTGTGATGCTGATCGAAGACTGCGCCCATACGATGGGGGCAGCCTGGAACGGCACGAAGAGCGGCAATTTTGGTCTCGCCGGCTGCTTCTCGACGCAGACGTACAAGCACATGAATTCCGGCGAAGGCGGATTGCTTACGTCCAACGATCCAGAGTTCATGGCCCGTGCGATTATCCTGTCGGGATCCTACATGCTCTATGAGCGGCATGGTGCTGCTCCGGACCGGCACGTGTTCGACACGATACGACTCGAAACGCCGAACATGTCGGGACGGATGGACAACCTGCGGGCCGCGGTCCTGCTTCCTCAGCTTGCGACGCTGGAGGAGAACATCCGACGCTGGAACGCGCGCCACGATCTGGTCGCGACCAGGCTCCGATCGGTTCCGGCAATCTATGTCCCGCAGCGTCCGGCAGCCGAGCGCTATGTCGGCAGTTCCATCCAGTTTCTGATTCCGGACGTCTCTGCCGAAGACGCCATCCGGTTTGTCGCATCGAACAAGGCGCTCGGCGTCGAGCTGAAGTGGTTCGGCGCCAAGGAGCCCGTAGCGTTCACCTCAAACCACCACAGTTGGCATTACATCGAAGACCAAACGCTGCCCCATACGGACCGAATCCTGTCGGGACTGTTTGATATGCGCATTCCGCTGACTTTCTCCGAGGCTGATTGCGCGCAGATCGCGGACATCATCGCGCACACGGTGGAGCACATGCGGCTGACGGATGCAGCGTAACGCCATCAGCCAACGAGCACGCGTGCCACAAGGCGAATAGAACGTTGGCGCTATTGCGCTGCCCTGTCCCCAGAGGCGGCGCGCGGAACGAGTGCCTTGACCAGGTCTTTCATATCCAGATGACCAACCACGGCACCGTCTCGCATCACGCGATAGCCATGCGCGGTATCGCCACCTGAGACCGCGATGACGGACTCAAGCGTATCGTCGGCATCGAGCACGCCCTCGAACTCATCAACCGCAATGTCGGTCCGCATGATCGAGCGCACCCGCAGCACGCGCGCGCGATTGATGTCGCTGACAAAGTCCTCGATGTACGGATCGGCCGGGTTGAGGAGGATTTCCTGTGGCTCGCCCTGTTGCACCACCGCGCCATCCTTCAGGATCACCAGGTGATCGGCGAGTTTCAGGGCTTCATCGAGGTCGTGGGTGATGAAGACGATCGTCTTGTGCAGTTCCTTCTGCAACTCCAGCAAGAGGTCCTGCATGTCCGTGCGGATGAGCGGATCGAGCGCTGAAAATGCTTCGTCCATCAGCATGACATCGCTGTTCGAGGTCAGCGCCCGCGCAATGCCGACGCGCTGCTGCATGCCGCCGGACAGTTCGTGTGGAAACTTGTCCTCGTAGCCCTCAAGACCGACGCGGGCGAGCCACTTTCGGGATTCGGCTTCACTCTCTTCGGAACTGTGACCGCTGACTTTCAGCGCCAGCATCGCGTTCTGCAGCACCGTCTTATGCGGCAAAAGATTGGTGCCGCGGATTTCGAGCGCCATGGCCGCGTTCTGCAGAACCGTCCTATGCGGCAGCAAGGCAAACTTCTGGAACACCATGGACATCTTGGTCTGGCGCAACCGCCGCAATGCATCTTGCGACAGGCCCATAACATCTTCGCCATCTACCAAGATTTCGCCCGCGGTCGGTTCGATTAGACGGTTCAGGTGGCGGATCAAGGTCGATTTGCCCGACCCTGAAAGCCCCATCACGACTGTGATCTCGCCAGGCTGCATGTCGATGTTGATGTCCTGCAGACCGAGGACGTGGTTGTACTTTTCCAGAAGTTCGATTTTGCCCATGCCTTCAAGAACGTGGGGCAGAACGCCTTTCGGGTTGCTCCCGAATATCTTGTAGAGCCCGCGGATCCGAACCTTGGCATCTTCGCTCATAATCCGATCTCCCGGAGCCCTTTTTCGTTCAAGCTAAGCACTCAACCTGCTCCAAATTTTTGATGTCTCGCGCTTTCGAACGCAAAACCGGTTCCCACTTTCGCTGACAGCGCTCTAGCGGTTGTCATGCGCGAGATTGACGCGCGCCAGAGCCGCCTTGGATGCCCGGTCGAGGACAACGGCCAGTAGGACGATCCCGAGGCCGGCGATCAGGCCAACACCCAGTTCCAGGTTCCGGATACCGCGCAAGACCAGAACACCTAGTCCCGGCGCCGAGACCAGGGAGGCAATGACCACCATGGCAAGGCTCATCATGATCGTCTGATTGACGCCAGCCATGATGTTCGGCAGCGCCAGGGGGATCTCAACGCCGAAGAGCTTCTGCCGCGCCGTCATGCCGAACGCGTTCGCCGCTTCGATGACATCCTTGTCGACGAGACGAATGCCGAGATCCGTCAGACGGATCACGGGCACGATGGCGTAGAGGATGATCGCGATCCCGTAGAGCTTGGACTCGGTGACCGAGAACAGGAAGATGAGCGGGATGAGATAGACGAAGCTCGGCAAGGTCTGCAGCAGATCGAGGATCGGGATGATGATCCGCTGCAACGTGTTGTTCTTTGACATCAGAATGCCGATCGGCACCCCTAAGGCGACACAGAGGCCTGTACACACAAAGATGATCGCCAGTGTCTGGATCGCCGCCTCATAGTGATCGATGAAGCTCAGAAACAGGAACGTGATGGCGACGAAGGCCGTCACACCACGCGAGCGCGATACATACCAGGTGAGCCAGATCAGAAGCGGGATGATCAGCCACCATGGCAGGGTCGTAAATAGAAACAGCGCTCCGTCCAGCATCCAGCTGAGGGGTTGCGTCAAAGGATCGAGCACGATCTTGAGCCCGTCCTTGACGTCGAGGAACAGCTGCTCAACCCCGGAGGTCAGGTCGCGTGTCGGAGGCACCTCGCCGCAGGATGCGTGGAGATTGTCGAGTGACGGGAACGGCAAAAGCTCGCTTCCAGCAGCGTCCGCATCCTCTCCGCGCGATTGCGCCAAGAGCTGTTCCATTGTCATCGGTCCGCCCGCTTCGGATGTGTCGCACCACTCCCGCAGTCCAAGCGAGTCAAAAAGACCGTCATAGAACGCCATCGGCCCCTCCGCAGTCAGTAAAGCGTCCGCCACCCTCAGCCTGCCACTGGCCCTCAAAAGGACCGGACAGGCAGAGGACGGCGATGTAATTTTCTTATTGGATGAGCGCTGAGAGGTTCTCGCGTGCCTCGTCGTTCAGCCATGCTGCCCAGACATCAGAATAGGTGGTGAGAAAGTGCACCGCCGCTTCCTCGGCCGACGCATTCTCCTCTTCCTGCCAAGCAAGGAGCGCGCCCATCTGGGCATTGGTGAAGCTGATATTGGTCATCAGTTCAGCAACGTCGGGTTCGCGGTCTGCAAATGTCGTTGTGACGACCGTCAAAACATCGGCGACCGGATAGGGCGACACCGCAGGCTCGGCGCAGTCGGGATCGGTGTTGCAGGCGTGCACGTCTGCATCGAAGTCGCCCATGTCGACCATCACCATCGGATATTGTCCGAGGATCGATGTCGGCGCCCAATAGTAGCCGATCCAAGGCTCTTCACTTTCGTAGGCCGCGGCAATTGACGTCGCGAGCGTTTCGCCCGAGCCGTGGTTGAAGATCTCGAAGCCTGCACCTTCCAGATCAACCGCTTCGGCCAGGTTGTCGTTGACGATCCGGCAGGCCCAACCATCGGGGCAATTGTGGAACCGGCCGCCGAGCAGTTCCGCATTGGCAAGAACACCCTCGAGCGTGGTCAGTTCAGGGTGGGCATCGGCGAGATATTGCGGGATCCACCATCCCTCCTCACCGCCATCGGACAGCACCGAGGTCAACGGGTTGATGCTGCCTGCGTCACGCAGTTCGGGATAACCGGGAGCTGTGTTGACCCACAGTTCGGTCAAGATGTCCGGCGTTCCCGTCTCTGCAACCGAGGTGATCGCCGGGTTGGTCGACGACGGGAAGGTCGTCACGTCGCAGCCATAACCTTCTTCCATGAGGAACTTGGCGACAGCGGTCACGACCGCGGACGACGCCCAGTCCATCTCGGTGATCGTGACTTCACCGCACTCAGCGGACGCCGCTCCACCGCTCGCCAGGAAGATGGTTGCAGCTGCTGCGGCAATCTTGGTTTGCATTGATTTCATCGTGTTCCTCCCAATCTCTGACAGCACCACGCGCCCGACAACGCCGTAGCTGCGTTGATACAAAGCTTGCACAATCCGGATTGTGCTGGGCGGTTGGGGGCACTATTTCGAAAAATTGCAAACTCGCCTTCGACCTTGTTACTTTCTGTCGGTCCAAGCTGGTATTGTGTGCGGAATGGAACGATCGAGACTGAGTCTGAAGTGGCTGGAGGCATTCCAGGCCGTCGCTCGCTATGGAACCGTCAGCGAGGGCGCGCAAAGCCTCGGCGTCTCGGTGAGCACGGTCTCCCACCATCTTACGTGCCTCGAGCGTGAGCTTGGCACACAGCTTCTCGATCATGGCAAGCGCCCAATGCGCCTGACCGCGGCCGGCGAGATCCTGCTCAGGCGCGTCGACGAGGCCCTTTGGTTGCTTCAGAAAGGGGCGTCCGAGATCTGGGCCGAAGATCTGCAGTCCTTCGTGCGGCCGCTGCGGATTGCACTCATCGCTGATTTCGACACGGATGTTGGACCTGCTCTTGTCGGGGATCTGGCCCGGAAGTTACCGCACTGCGATTTCTCGGTTCTGTCGCGACCGACCCATGAAGTCATTGACCTTCTGGAAAGCGAAGAAATCGATATCGGACTTGCCTCGTCAGCTGACCGCGACTGGATCGGCATTTACGAAGAGCCTGTTCTGCGCGACCCCTTCATTTTGGTGATCCCGGCCGACATGCAGGATCGACCGTCAGATCTTACCTCTCTACTGGCGCAGAATGCCCGATTGCCGCTGCTGCGATATAGCAGAAAGCTGCTGCTCGGCCGCCGGATCGAAGCACAGCTTCAGCGTCTAAAACTAAACTTCGCCGATCGCATGGAGTTCGAAAGCACGCATGTAATCTTGTCCACTGTCGCTGCGGGACGCGGCTGGACGATCACATCTGCACTGACCTACGCACGTGCCCAGCGCTATCATGCGCAGCTTCACGCAATGACCTTTCCCGGCAAGGCTTTCTCGCGTCAGATCTCGTTGTTCCATCGGGAGAATTTGCCGAATGGCCTCCATGACTTGCTTCTGAAGAGCGTGCGCAATTCGGTTCAGACCCTTGTGATCGAACCGCTCTTGGAACGCCATTCTTGGCTCGAAGGTCAGTTCCGCCTGATCGAGCAGTCTCAAGAGGAGGACGCACTCGAAGAGGTTGATATCGGAGCGACAGTCAGCCCTTGATGGGAAAGCGCTCTCGTATTGCCTGGTCGGCGGCGTCAGACAGATAGACCGGATGATGGGAGGCGAGGATGGACTTCACCGTGTCCCGCGCGGCCTTCCAGATGTCTGGAGCCCCCTTCTCGGCCCAAGTGATCGGTGCATCACGATCGGCAAGTTGCGGATAGAAGTAATCCCGCTCCATCGCAGCATAGGTCTGGGGAAGCCCCAGGAAGTGCCCTTCACCCAGCACCGCGTCGCAAATGGCGTTGTAGCCGAGCGTGTCGTCCGAGACTTCGATCCCGCGCAGCGTCCGGTAGATGGCGCCGTGCATTTCGTTGTCGATCACGAAGGCTTCGAAGCTCGCTCCAAGAAGCGACGCCGTCATGCCTGAGCTTTCATAGACGAGATTGCCGCCCGCCAGTCCGGCGGCGAGCGCGGTCAGTCCCTTCTCCATGCCGTATTGCGCATCGATCGCCTTGGCGTCCGTCATTGACGCAGCCACGCCAGAGGGCAGCCCGAGCCAGTTGGAGATTTGCGCTGAAGCCGCGTTCAGAACCGCGATCTCGCCGCCCCCGCCGGCAAAGGCGCCGGTCCGTAAGTCGATGACCAATGGCCAGTTCGAGAACACCATCGGAAAGCCAGGCTTAATCGCATGCACCATAGCAAGACTGGCCAAGGTCTCAGCCAGCGACTGTGCAAGAAAGCCAGCAAGGGTGGCCGGCGACGTCGCGCCGGCTTGTGCTGCCGTAATGCAAGACATCGGAATGTTGTGCTCAATGCAGCCATAGACGACGTCGACGGCATCCTCGCCATAGCGCAGTGGAGAGATCACCGGGCTGATATGCGCCTTGATGAACGGTCGCTTGGCAAATTCACCCGGGCCACCGGCGACGATGTCTAAGAGTTCGACGATCGGGGCGATGTGGTCTGCAAGCGTGAATGAGGTCGCAACAGGTTTCGTCGTGTTCTTGACCAGCGCATAGACCGTGTTGACGTCGAGATCGAAGACATCCTCAAGATCGGTGGCGACACAACAGCGGGTAAACCAGCTGACGTTTTCCAGCGTGTCCTGGAGCCGTGTGAAGTCATGCAGGTCGGTGATGGTGGATGGTCGATACAAGCCGGTGTCGAGGTCGAGCGTCTGCACCGCCGCACCACCGGTTCCGAAGTAGACGCGATCACCGCCGATCTCGATCGACCGGTCCTCGTCCCGGCCGTGCAGAACGAATGTCTTGGCGGCTGCAGCAATAGCATCTTCGATAAGGGGCCGCGGCAGACAGACACGGTCGTTGTCACGTTCAACAGCGCCCGCCGACAGAAGATCTTGCTTCAATCGCTCCGGCACTTCGCCCATGCCAAGGTCTTCGAGAAGCCGCAGCGCGGTGTCGTAAATCGCTTCGATCTCGGGCGTTGAGAGCGGCTGGTAGCGTCCGCCACGCTGGCCGGGCGGGCAAGGGTTGGCCGGACCGGCCGCACGCTGCTGAAGACGATCACGCCGCCCGCCAGCCCGTCTGCGTGGTGCGTTCATGGCCCGTCCTCCTCTGCACAGTGCGCAGGTAAGTCAAAAACCGAGCGTCGAGGCAACGCGTTGTCGATCCCGCCGATGAAGTTCCAAACTTTCCTTCGGAAAACCCGAAACTAGGGCCGACGACTTGATCGCACTTTTCGGAGAGCCGAGACAGGCACAAAGGAAGAAGGCGACAGGTCAATGAAAACGCGCACCAAGGTGGCGATCATCGGAGGCGGTATCGCGGGCTGTTCGACGCTCTACCATCTGACGCAAGAGGGTTGGACCGACGTCATGCTGCTCGAGCGTGACGAGCTGACCTCCGGCACTACCTGGCATTCAGCCGCCCAGGTCACGAATTTCGGCATGAACCAGACCATGGTCGGGCTGAAGAGCCACTCGATCCGCCTCTATAAGGACCTGGCCGACGATCCAGATTATCCGATCAACTACCACCATGGCGATGGCGGCATTCGCCTCGCCAACCAGCCGGCGCAGATGGACGGCTACCGCCATTTCGCGTCGATGGCGCGCGGTATGGGCGTCGAGTTCGAAGTGATCGATGCGGCCGAATGCGCCCGCCGCAACCCGCTCATCTCCACCGACAATCTGATCGGCGGGTTGTGGGATCCGCTCGATGGCGACATCGACCCGGCCCAGCTTTGCCAGGCGCTCGCCCGCCGTGCCCGCAAAGCCGGCGCCGAGGTCAACCGGAACACGCCGGTCACTGGTCTCAAGCAACTTGAGGACGACACCTGGATCATCGAAACGCCAAAAGGCGAGATCGCCGCCGACATCGTCATGAACGCGTCCGGCTATCGGGTTAACGAGGTTGGCGCGATGATGGGCGTGCATCACCCGGTGATGTCGATGGAGCACCAGTATTTCGTCACCGACGAGATCCCGCTTATTCGCGAGGCCGGACACCGGATGCCACTGATCCGCTGCCCGATCAGCGACTTCTACTGCCGCCAGGAGAAGTATGGGCTGCTCGTTGGCTTCTATGAGCAGGACTGCCGGCCTTGGGGCATGGACGGCATCGACCCCAACTTCACCAATGCGCTCTGCCCGGACGATCTCGACCGCGTCACCGATGTTCTGGAAGGCGCGTTCGCCCGTATGCCGGCGATCACCGAGGTCGGTATCCACACCGTCGTCAACGGGCCGATCACGTATACGATCGACGGCGCGCCGCTGGTCGGCCCGATCCCTGGCAAGCGCGATGCCTATTGCATCATCGGCCTGCGAGCCGGCCTTGGTGAAGGCGGCGGGCATGGCTGGCTGCTGGCTCAGCAAATCGTTCATGGCGAAGCTTGCTATGACACTTGGGTGCTCGATCCGCGCCGGTTCACCGGTCATGCCACTGTGGAACTAACAGCCCTCAAGGCGGTCGAGGACTATCAGAACGAGTTCAGGTTTCATTTCCCACACGAACACCGCCCGGCGGGCCGCCCGCTCAAGACCACGCCACTGACGCCCATTCTCGCGGCAGAAGGCGCGGAGTTTGGCCTGGTGAATGGCTGGGAGCGTCTCGACTACATCAAGCCCGCACCGGACTTCATCGAGACATTCGGTTTTCGGCTCAACGAGGTCTACCAGGTGGTTGCCGACGACGTTAAGGCGGTCCAGACCGGCGTCGGGCTCACCGAGGTCAACGGGTTCAACCGGTTCGAGATTACCGGCAACGACCGCCATGCGTTTCTCGATCGGATGGTCTGTGGCCGGCTGCCGCGCAAGGAAGGCCGCGTCGGCCTGACCTATCTCTTGAACCATCACGGCATGGTCAAATCGGAAGCGACGATCGCCAACCTGCCCGAAAGCCCAAGCGGACCGGCGCGCATTTGGTACGGCTCGGCGGCGGCGTCCGAGTTCCACGATATGGATTGGCTGCAAAGCCATATTCGGCCCGGCGAGGACGTTGAGGTCCGGTCTCTAACCAATGAGATGACCATTCTCGTGGTCGCCGGCCCAAAGGCGCGCGACGTGCTCTCCGAGGCGGCCCGTGGCGACTGGTCCCGCGACGCCCTTCCCTGGCTGTCCTTGCGCGAAACTCACATCGGCATCGCGCCGGCGGTTGTTATGGCGGTCAGCTTTTCTGGCGAGTCCGCCTTCGAGATCCATGTGCCAAACAACCAGCTCTATGCGGCCTATCTTGCCCTGCGCCGAGCCGGAGACGCCCATGGCCTGCATCTGTTTGGGGCAAGAGCGGTCGAGTCGATGCGGCTCGAAAAGGGCTTCCTGCACTGGAAGGCCGATATCCTGACCGAGTTTGATCCCTTCGAAACGGGCCTTGCCCGCTTTGTCCGGATAGACAAGGGCGACTTTGTCGGCCGCGAAGCGCTTGAGAAACGCATTGCGGCCGGCCCGACCCGCAAGCTCGTGACCCTGAAGATCCTGTGCGCCGATCGCGAAGCCCATGGCGGCGCCTCGGTGATGGATGGTACCAGCGTCGTCGGCACGATCACCTCGGGCGCCTGGGGGCACCGAACAGGTCTCAATCTCGCGCTGGCCTTTGTCGCGCCGGAGCGGGCAGAGATCGGGACCCAGATGGAGGTGGACCTGCTCGGCGATCGGTTCGCCGCCGAGGTTATTCCGCCAAGCCCGTATGATCCCGACATGGAGCGCGTACGGATGTGACAGTGGCGCCAAATCCTCTTGGCGTGCTGTATCCTCGCGGTGACCACGGCCTGACTGCTGAGCAACCGATCATCCCGTTCGCGACCGGAGCCTTCACATGAATCTTGCGAAATTTCCCCGCATCTTCGCAGCCCACCTGCCCACCCCGCTGGAGCCGATGCCGCGGCTGTCGAAGGAGCTGGGGCTGGATCTCTGGGTAAAGCGCGATGATTGCACCGGGCTCTCTACCGGCGGCAACAAGACCCGCAAGCTTGAGTTCTTGATGGCCGAAGCCGAGGCGCAAGGCGCCGATCTGGTGATGACCCAGGGCGCGACGCAGTCAAACCATGCCCGTCAGACCGCAGCCTTCGCTGCCAAGCTGAGCATGGACTGTCATATCCTGCTGGAAGACCGCACCGGCTATAACAACGACAATTACAACGCCAATGGCAACGTCCTGCTCGACCATCTCCACGGGGCGACGACGCAGAAATTCCCCGGCGGACACGACATGGTCGGTGAGATGGACCGTGCTGCGGACACAGCCCGCACCGAAGGGCGCAAGGTCTATGTCATCCCAGGTGGCGGCTCGAATGCCGTCGGAGCGTTGGGCTATGTCAATTGCGCGTTCGAGTTGATGGGCCAGGCCAATGAGCGTGGTTTAACAATCGACAGGATCATCCATGCGACGGGGTCGTCGGGCACGCAGGCTGGGCTGGTCACGGGGATGGCCGTGTTGCGCAGCGGCGTTCCCGTCCTCGGCATCGGCACACGGGCACCAAAGCCAAAGCAAGAAGACATGGTCTTCAGCCTTGCGACAAAGACGGCCGAGCACATGGGTTGCGCCGGAGCGGTCACCCGCGACCACGTCGTCGCCAACACCGATTATGTCGGAGAGGGCTATGGCATCCCAACGGAGGCAGGGCTCGAAGCCATCGCCATGTTTGCCGAACTCGAAGGCCTGCTGCTCGATCCGGTCTATTCCGCCAAGGGGGCGGCGGGGCTGATCGACCTCGCGCGCAAAGGCGCGTTCGACAAGACCGAGCGGATCGTCTTCCTGCACACCGGCGGAGCAGTCGGGCTCTTCGGCTATGACTTCGCCTTCGATCACGCGAGCCGCTGGCGGTCCGCGACGCAAAGCTGATTGGGGAGAGTGCAGCGTGGCTCTGAAGCCGGTTGGCATTCTTGGCGGCATGGGGCCGGAAGCGACCATCCTGTTGCAGCAGAGGGTTCTTGCCGAGGTGGATGCCCGGGATGATGCCGATCACGTCCCGCTTCTCATCGACATGAATCCGCAAGTGCCATCGCGCATCGCGCACCTGATCGAAGGTACAGGGCCTAGCCCGGCGCCGGTTCTGGTCGACATGGCCCGACGGCTCGAAACGATGGGCGCCACGGCCCTCGCCATGGCGTGCAACACTGCACATGTTTTCGCAGATGACATCCGCGCGGCGGTGTCGGTTCCGTTTCTGGATATGGTTGAGTTGGCAGCCAGTACCTGCGCCGTTGCAGGCAGCGATGACCGCACAATCGGCCTTCTCGGCTCGCCGGCGGTCAAGACCACCTGGCTCTACGATCGGGCGCTTGAAGCACATGGCCTGACGCCAGTCTGGCTCGACGACATGGACGGCCAGCTCACCGCCATTCGCGACATCAAGGCGCATGGAGTGACTCCGGACTCAGTCAAAGGGCTGATCGAGGCCTCGGCGAGGCTCGCGGATCGGGGTCACACGGTTCAACTGATCGCCTGCACCGAATTCTCGTTGGCCTGTGACCGTCTGCCCGCCACCGTCCGGGCGATCGACGCGCTCGATTCCCTCGCGCGCGCCATCGTTGGCCAGTCACGTGGCAGCCCTGAAGCTGAGGCATTGTCGTGACCATCCGCTATGTGAAGCAAGCCGAACCGCAGCGCAGCCCTTGCTGCGTGGTCCGACCGCGCCGAGGTCATCCTCTGTGACAAGCGCGACGAGATGGCCGAAACGGCGGACCTCTATGCGCCGGAACACCTCCACGTCCAGGCGCGGAACCTCGACTGGTGGCTTGTCGGTTCATAAATTCTTCAAAACCGTGACCTGGCAACGCTGCACGGCAGAAGCCGCCGAAGACCTGGCCCGCGTTACGGCCACGATCTGCGAGGAAGAGGGCATGCACGGGCACGCCCGATCAGCACTGTGTCGCGTTGCCGATTAGAGCAAAATCCGATCTGATTGACTCGCGTCGATACGATCAGATCGGATGATGCTCTAGACGCTGCAGACCACACGCCCGACTAGGGCTGACGGACATAAGCGATACGCAACACAAACGTCCCTCAGGTCGCTGCACGCCTAGCAGATTGTCCTCCAGAGCACTTTCGGTGATCCGGTTTCGCCACAAGCGCTGTAGACCATAGTCTATCGGTCCAATGAGAGATCTTCCGGCAACCCGGCGAGACGGCGCATGTGCCACGCGAGCGCCTGGTTGGAACTGAACACGGGAACACGCAAGTCACGTTCCAGATCCGCAAGACAGTCAAACGTGCGTAGATTTGTGCACGACAAAAACACCCCGTCCAACTGGCTGCGTCTGACCAAAGCCTCAGCGGCATCTTTGATCGATGCCGGGTCGATACGGGCGACGCGAGCTTCGACCTCCTCGCCAAAGGAGAGTGTATCGACGACAACTATGCCTTGCGCAACGAATGCGGCACGAAGCGGAACGGCGACCGAGTCGACATAAGGCGAGACGATGCCAATCCGCTGAAGCCCCCGCTCATTGATCATGGTAATCGCGGCAGTCAACGGATTGGTCACCGCGCGCGTTGCAGCCCCGGCCGAAACCTGCGCTTGGACATGCTCCGCGCCAAGAAGCGCTGCCCCGGATGTGCAGGCATATCCGATGACATCAAAGTGTGCGGCGGGAGGCAACAGTGCCGCTGCGTTTGTCAGATCGGCCGCCATATGCGCGATGCTGTCCGGCGTCAGATCGTCACCCGACTGCACGCGCGTCACATAAAGGCGGGCAAGTTCAGGGGGGACATATCGGCGAAACTCCTGTTCGATGGTCTCATCCACGCGCAGAACGACCAGGCCCAGTGTCGCGGCCTCAACATCGCTTAGTTGATAGGGAAACGCGGACATCAGGATAGTTCCATCGGGTC
>JBCBSK010000104.1:0-14146 GCA_039819185.1 Pseudomonadota bacterium
CGCCGATCCATCCGAGCCAGGCATCCTCTATGCCGTCAATGATAGCTTCTATGGGATGCAGCCAACGATCTTCACGATCGATGCCAATGACACCCCAGCACGCATTACCGCTGCGACACGGGTCACGCGCAATGGTGCGAACGCTCAACTGCTCGACCTTGAAGGCATCACATCGGATGGCGACGGCGGCTTCTGGCTCGCCTCGGAAGGCCGTACGGATCGGCTCATTCCGCATGCGCTTTATCATGTGACAGCAGACGGCGAGATTGAGGACCAAATTCCGTTCCCCGCAGAGCTTCTGGCGGTCGAACAGCGCTTTGGCGCCGAAGGCATCACGATGGTCGGCTCGACGCTCTGGATCGCCATTCAGCGTGAATGGTCCGACGATCCGGAGGGCATGGTGAAGTTGGTCGCCTATGACACCGGGAGCAAGGAATGGGGCGCGGTACATTACCCGCTTGATGCAGGTGAGGGCGGCTGGGTCGGCCTGTCCGAGATCACCGTCCATGGTGATCATGCGTACATCGTCGAGCGCGACAATCAGATTGGCGCTGCTGCTGCGATCAAGAAGCTCTACCGTGTGGCCCTGTCAGAGATGGAACCGGCCCCACTTGGCGGTGAGCTTCCCGTTGTCACCAAGGAAGAGGTCCACGACTTCGTTCCCGACATGACGGCGACGGGTGGTTATGTCGTCGACAAGATCGAGGGCTTCACGATCGATGCCGCCGGGAACACTTACGCCGTCACCGACAATGACGGGGTCGATGACTCGAACGGCGAAACGCTGTTCTTTTCGATCGGTGCAATTGGCGGGATGTGATCCGGCTAACGGTGGCCGATCGCATGCGGTACCGTGGCGAGATCTGGTGGTCTCGCCACAACCTTTATAATGTTATTACTCTCATGTTATACCCCTTTAAATTGCAGTTTGGGGTCGAGCACGGAGGGTCATCATGAAGTATCAAAGCCTAGCATTTGTCGTAATCTTGTCGCTATCGGGTGTGGCGATCGCGTCGGAAGACGCGGGTTGGGGCTATGAGGGGGAGACGGGGCCGGACCGCTGGGCCGCGTTGACGGATGCCTATTCAGCCTGCTCGGGCCGTCAGCAATCGCCGATCGATCTCGATCCGAACCGGACGGTCGAAGCCTTCTCGCCGGATGTCGATCTGCACTGGGCCGCCTTTACACCTGAGGTCGTCGACACCGGACACACCATCCAGGTCAACACCGGTGGCGCTGGTGGGTATTCAATGCTCGACGGCAAGCGCTACGACCTTGCCCAGTTTCATTTCCATCATCAGAGCGAGCACACCGTCCTAGGCGTCTATATGCCGATGGAAGTGCATTTCGTGCATGTCGCCGAGGATGGCGCGCTTTTGGTTATTGGGAACTTCATCGTCGCGGGCGCAGCGAGCAACGTGCTTGGGGCCGTTTGGGAGCAGATCGCTGCAGATGACCAACATGCTCAGGAACAGGCGCAGGGCAATGAGGAGAGCCAAGCGGCTGAACCGTCAGAGACCGAATCCACAAGCGAGATCGATCCGACGACACTCGTCTCCGACGACGATGACAGTTTCCGTTACCGCGGTTCTCTGACGACGCCGCCTTGCACTGAGATCGTCACCTGGATTGTCAAGGAAGAAGCGGTCACGGCATCGCAGGATCAGATCGACGCGTTCGCAGCGCTCTATCCCAACAACAGTCGGCCGGCTCAGCCGCTTAATCGCCGGTTTGTGCTGCAGATCGACTGAGGGGGCGTGTTCGACCAACTGCGCGAGGCGTGAAGAGTCGCACGGACAAGACATCGAACAAGATGAGATGCAGGTCAGACAGGATGCAACGGCAGTTGCGTCGCGTGGACCGGAGGACTAGGCTCGCGGCCGTTTGACCGTCCCTCCCGTGGAGCTTCTCATGTCTCTCTTGTCCGCCTCTTTGCAGCGGGTGAAGCCGTCTGCCACGATTGCCGTCACATCCAAGGCGCGCGAACTCAAAGCCGCCGGCCGTGATGTCATCGGCCTCGGCGCCGGCGAACCGGATTTCGACACGCCAGACAACATCAAGGAAGCGGCGATCCGCGCCATCCGCGATGGCAAGACGAAGTATACAGCCGTAGACGGTATCCCCGAATTGAAGGCCGCGATCGCCGATAAGTTCAAGCGCGAAAATGAACTCTCTTACGAGACCAGCCAGATCACGGTCGGCACCGGCGGCAAGCAGGTGCTCTATAACGCCCTGATGGCAACGCTGAACCCCGGCGATGAAGTGCTGATCCCCGCGCCCTACTGGGTCAGCTACCCGGACATGGTGGCGCTGTGCGGCGGCGAGCCGGTGGCTGTCACCGCGTCAGCCGAATCTGGCTATCGGCTCGATCCGGCGACGCTCGAAGCCGCCATCACGCCCAAAACCAAGTGGCTGATCTTCAACGCGCCATCCAACCCGACGGGGGCTGCCTATAGCCGCGCGGAGATCGCTGCCCTGGCCGAGGTGCTACGCCGCCATCCCCATGTCTGGGTGATGACCGACGATATGTACGAGCATCTCGTCTATGACGATTTCGTTTTCACAACCGTGGCCCAGGTCGCGCCGGATCTCGCCGACCGTACCCTGACCGTGAACGGCGTCTCCAAGGCTTATGCAATGACTGGCTGGCGCATCGGTTATGCCGGTGGGCCGGCGGAGCTGATCAAGGCCATGGCCAAGGTGCAGTCGCAGTCGACGTCGAACCCATGCTCGATCGCGCAATGGGCGGCTGTTGAGGCGCTGACCGGGCCGCAGGACTTCATTCCCAAGAACAATGAGCTCTTCAAGTCGCGACGAGATCTTGTCGTCTCGATGCTCAACCAGGCGCATGGCATCCATTGCCCGACGCCGGAGGGCGCATTCTATGTCTATCCGTCTTGCACGGGCACGATCGGCAAGACGTCGCCAAACGGCGCAAAGATCGACAGCGACGAGGACTTCGTGACGGCACTCTTGGAGGAAGAAGGCGTGGCGGTGGTGCATGGCTCGGCCTTCGGCGTCGCGCCGGCCTTCCGGATATCCTACGCGACCTCGACGGAGGCGCTTGAAGCGGCATGTCAGCGTATCCAGCGCTTCTGCAACTCGCTGACATAGGCCGTCATCGGGAGGGGGTCGGGGATGTCCGAGTATAACTCCATCGCCTACGAAACCGAGGGCCGGATCGCGACGATCCGGCTCAACCGGCCAGACAAGCTGAACGCGATTGATCGCCATACACCGCAGGAGATCGAGGCGGCGGTCAAACGTGCGGATGCCGACGACGACGTCCATGTCATCGTTGTCGAAGGCGCGGGTCGGGCGTTCTGCGCTGGCTATGATCTTGAAGCCTACGCCGAAACCTCCGGGCTCAATCCGGGCTATCAGGACATGCCCTGGGACCCGATGCTCGACTACAAGTTCATGTATTCAAACACCCAGGCGTTCATGAGCCTGTGGCGCTGTTACAAGCCGACGATTGCAAAGATCCACGGCTATGCGGTGGCTGGCGGGTCGGACATTGCGACCTGCTGCGATCTGATCGTCGCAGCGGACGATGCCAAGATGGGCTATCCGCCGTCGCGGATCTGGGGCTGCCCGTCAGTGGGCATGTGGGTGTTCCGGATTGGGGCGCAAAACGCCAAACGGATGCTCTATACCGGTGATCTGATCACTGGTGCCGAGGCCAAGGAGATGGGGCTTGCGCTTGACGCGGTCCCGGCGGCGGACCTTAACGACACGGTCCAGGCGCTGGCAGAGCGCATGGCCGGCGTGCCGAAGAACCAGCTCATGATGATGAAGATGATGGTCAATTCGGCGTTGGAGAACCAGGGCCTTGCGACGACCCAGCAGCTTGCGACACTGCTCGACGGCATCACGCGCCACACGCCGGAGGGCGTCTGGTGGAAGGAGCGGGCCGAAGAGGTCGGCTTCAAACAGGCGGTCAAGGAACGCGACAGCGGTGACCCGATCGCCAGCCAGGTCGAAAAGCGTCTGCCGCCCTGGCGCTAAAGCATTCGTGACGTTGGCTCCGCTAGTGGCGGCCATCAAGCGACCATGATCGGCAGGCAGATGAGCAGCGAGTGTCCCATCTGTTGGCCAAGGCTGTCATATGTCTTTGATCCGTGCTGTCGCTTCGTTTGTCGCCGTTCTGGCAGTCATCACTGTCTCCAACCCCGCAACCGCCCAGGTGCGTGTCGAAACGGGGGTTCTCGAATGCACGGTTCAAGGGGCTACGAGCTTTATCATTGGCTCGTCGCGCGATCTGGTCTGCCGGTTTACGACCAGCGATGGGCGGGTCGAGAGCTATGTCGGTTCTGTCAACCGCTTCGGAATCGACATTGGTATGACCAATGAAGGTCGGCTCGGCTGGGCGGTCCTTGCACCATCGGTCGATGTCGCGCCCGGCGCCCTGGCCGGTGTCTATGGTGGGCTGTCGGCGGAAGCCGCAATCGGCGTTGGCGCTGGCGCCAATGCGCTGATCGGCGGGTCGAACGACGCGATCGTTTTGCAGCCGATCAGTGTTCAGGCGACCGAGGGTGCGATCCTGGCGCTCGGCATCGCCGCGATGGACTTGCGTCTGCTCAACTGACCGCCGGGTCGAGCGACTCGATGTCTGGCCATTGGCAGGCGGGCGGTGTTACTCCGGCTTGTAGCCGATCCGGAACCCGCCCCAGTGGCGGCCATTGACGATGATCGGGGCCGACATGTCCTTCATGACGACGAAGGTGCCACCGCCCATATCGCGGCGATAGGTCTGCAACAGCACGTCTTCGGTGTGCGAGCCCGACCTGAGGCCGGTTCGGTCGTTGAAGATCCGCCGATCACGGCAGTTCGCAGCGTTCCAAGTCGGATCGTCGCCCTGCGGTTTGGAGAACTTCTTGTTGTGCGTTGGCAGATAACCGTTGCTGTCGATGGCCGCACAAAAGGCCATCTCGCTATGGGCCTCCAGCAGGGTCTCTTGGATCTGCGGCAGGACCGCGTCGGTAAAGCTTGTGAACCGGGCCATGTGCTGCTTTGGATTTGAGCCTGCGATCGGCTGATACTCACGATCAAACAGTGCGTCGCGACTGATCTCACCATCCTTGAGGGCGGTCTCGAAGCGCTCGGAAATCTCTTTGGCGGTCGCGATCGCAAGCTGCGCCATTCTGGCATCGACCGTGTCGAGCCCTTCAGTGCTCACCTCAAGTATCAGCCTGTCGTTCTCATCGGCGATATCGACAAGGTCACCAGCCACTGTCGACAAGGCAGTTGAGGATGCCGACAGATGCTCGGTCATCGACGAGAACTCGTGCTCAAAATGATCGCAGACCTGGCCGACTTCGCTGCTGCGGGTTTCGATCGACTTTGTGCTGTCGTTGAGCGATGAGATGGCCTCGCCAACCATGTCGAGGACGGTGCTGAAGGATTCGGTACTGCGGCCGACGGCCTCGGCACGGCGCATCGTATCGTGGCTGCCGGTGCTGAGTTCATCAAAGCGGCGCTTGACGTCTGCAACGGTATCTTCGACCTGTGCGGTGGCTTTGGCTGTGTCAGTGGCGAGTGTTTTCACTTCAGCCGCCACGACAGCGAAACCACGCCCCGCTTCGCCCGCCCGCGCCGCTTCGATGGTTGCATTGAGCGCCAGAAGATTGGTCTGGCGGGCGATGGAATGGATCACGCCCGTGATCTCACTGATGCCGCCAAGGGCGTCCTGGACTTCTTGCATCCGGGCTTCGAGCGACCGGACATCATTGATCAAGGTCTCGATTTCGGTAATTGCCGTCCGGCTTGTTTCCCGCGAGGTGGCAAGGTCATCCGAAACGCGAACTGAGACCTCGCGTGCTGTGGCGATATCGGCTTGGATCTTGCCGCTCGCTTCCTGAACCGTGCGCAGATGCTCATGGAGAAGATCAAACGCGTCCCGGTCGGCTTCAGCTTGGATTGCGACGGTGGACACCTTACCGGAGACATCGGCAAGTTTTAGGCCCTGGCGGCCAATCGCAAGAGCGATTGGTTCGAGCCCTGGTCCGGGGCCATGAACGTCGAGTGGTGTTTCAGAAGCAATTTGCGGAGGTATCACTTCAGCTTCTGACGGCGCGTTTGCTAGAGATTCAACTTTTAGATGCGCATTCATCATGAAGTGTCCTAATAGTTGTATTTCTGCTGACTGGAAATACTTTGAATATGCTTTGCCGCAATAGGCTTAATCACGCGTAAAACCTGACCTCAAAGTTGCAGCCTGTTCACACATCCGGCCTTTCCCGCCCCTTGCATCCTGCGCCAAGCCTTGGAACGATGCTCTGTTGCGGAAGGCCTAAGTGGGACCGTGCCGAGTTCCGGACTCTATCCTCGCAGATCCCGCTTGTAGCCGCTCCGGAAGCCACAGGCATGGTGGTATGACAGGGAGAACGAGATGGGAGATGACGGCGCGGGCAAAGCCAATGGCGCAAGGCTGAATGGCGGGGTGATCCCGTCGCAAGCGCACAAGGTAGTTGCACTGGTCGGACCGCAGGGCTCCGGCAAGACAACGCTACTCGAAGCGCTGTTGGAGCGCTGCGGTGTTGTAACCAAGGCTGGAACGGTCACCGATGGCACAACGGTCGGCGATCGCAGCCGGGAGGCACGGGCGCACCAGATGAGCGTCGAGGCCAATTTGGCTCAGCTTGGGTTTCTCGGCGACACCTATACCTTCATCGACTGTCCAGGCTCGGTCGAGTTCTTCCAGGATATGCGTTCGGCACTGCCAGTGGTCGATGCTGCCGTCGTTGTCGGCGAGGTGGATGAAAAGAAGGTTCCGGCTTTGCGGTTGATCCTGCATGCGCTCGAGGATGCCGGCATTCCAAGGCTTCTGTTCTTGAACAAGATTGACCGCAGCCAAACCGGCGTGCGTGAAGCCGTCACAAGGATGCAGCCTGCCAGCCGTCAACCGCTCGTGATGCGTCAATTGCCGATCTTCGAGAACGGCATCGCCACGGGGTTTGTCGATCTCGCGCTTGAACGCGCCTTTGTCTATCGCGAGCATGCGGCCAGCGAAGTCGTCCCGCTCACAGGTGATCTGTTGACTGAAGAGCTCGACGCGCGGTTCTCGATGCTCGAACATCTCGCCGATTTTGACGATGCGCTGATGGAGCAACTCCTATCCGACATCGAGCCGCCGCGTGATGTCGTCTTCGACGATCTGGCGCGTGAAGTGTCGGAGGGGCAGATCGTGCCACTTTTGGTCGGTTCGGCGCAGAACGGCAATGGCATCCTGCGCTTGCTCAAGGCGCTGCGTCACGACGTACCCGATGTGACGCGTGCTGCGGACCGGCTTGGCATCGACGACAATGCGAGCGCGTCGCCGGTGGTGATTGTCACCAAGACACAGCACACCAGCCACGCCGGTAAACTGACCATTGGCCGGGTCATGGTTGGCGCGTTGCGTGATGGTGACATGCTTACGCATCGTGATGATGCGGTGAAACTGACCGTGCTATCGGAACTCGACGGCGCGCACTGGTCGAAAACGGCACAAGCAACGGTCGGTCAGCTTGTCGGCCTACCTAAGCTCGATACCGTCGTCACAGGCGATGTTCTGGGCGGTCAGGTGCCGCTTTTGCCCACTGCTGAGCCGCTGCAGCCCGTTATGGCACGGGCCGTGTCCGCAGCTGAGCGCAAGGACGAGGTGAAGCTGACAGCAGCAATCCAAAAGCTCTTGGACGAAGACCCGTCGCTCAGCTTCGGTCCCAATCCCGATACCGGCGACATGCTCTTGAAGGGACAGGGCGAGATGCATCTTCGGGTCGCGATCGAGCGGCTGTCGGACCGGTTTGGCGTTGCCGTCGAGGCGCGGCCAGCACGAATCGGCTACAAGGAGACGATCCGCAAGCCGGTGACTATACGTGGCCGTCACAAGAAGCAGTCTGGCGGGCATGGCCAGTTTGGCGACGCCGTCGTTGACATCAAGCCGCTGCCGCGCGGTACAGGCTTCCGCTTCGAGGAAACGGTCACCGGCGGCGTTGTGCCGAAGCAGTATATCCCAGCCGTTGAGGGCGGTGTACGCGATGTGCTGGCCCAAGGGCCGCTCGGTTTTCCGGTCATCGATGTCGCAGTGACATTGACAGACGGGTCGCACCATTCAGTGGATTCATCGGAACAGGCCTTCCGCATGGCTGGCCAGATCGCCATGCGCGAAGGCCTGCCACAATGTGCGCCGGTGCTGCTGGAGCCGGTTCTGTCGGTCGAGATCGCCGTGCCGTCCGAAGCAACCCCGAAGGTCAATGCGATCATCTCCGGCCGCCGCGGCCAGATTCTCGGCTTCGAGCCGCGCCCCGGCTGGGACGGTTGGGACATCGTAAGTGCACAATTGCCGGAAGCTGAGCTTCAGGACCTGATCATCGAACTCAGATCGATCACGCTTGGCGTCGGCAGCTTTACGGCTGCCTTCGACCACTGGCAGGAACTGACGGGCCGCGCGGCGGATCAGGTGCTCGCCGTCGCGTCATAAGCGATCCTCTGCTCGCAGGGGTTTGAATGGACGGACGCCGTCGAGTCGTCTAACTGCGCATTAAAGAAGGGTATCTTAGGCTGCAAGCGATCTGGGATACCCACTATTGCGTCTATGGGGTGTGGGCAGCGCAGCAATGGCTGCCCGCATGATCCGGCATCGATCGCTGAACAGGAGACCCATCATGTTGATCAAGCGCCACCGCGGCTGGGAACTACCCGAGCGCGAGGCAACACCGGAGCACGTTTTCCTGAATCGGCGGCAATTCATGGGGACGGCTGGCATGACGGTCGCAAGTGCCGGTTTGCTCGCCGCTTCATCGCGGCCGGCGGATGCGTTTCTCGGTCTCTTCGACGACACAGTATATGGCCCGCCGGAGGACGATCCGACCTGGGATCTCTATCCCGTCGCGCGCAATGAGCGTTATGCGCTCGATCGCGATGTCACGCCCGAGCGCTACAATTTCTCCTACAACAATTTCTTCGAATTCGGCTCACAGAAGACCATTGCCCGCGACGCACAACGCCTTGAGATCCGGCCCTGGACGGTAACTTTCGACGGCCTCGTCGAACAGGAACGCACCGTCGGCATCGATGACCTGATCCGCGCCATGCCGCTGGAAGAGCGCCTGTATAGGCTGCGCTGTGTCGAGGCTTGGGCGATGGCGGTGCCCTGGTCCGGGTTTTCGATGCGGGCCATGATCGACTTTGCCCGGCCTCTGTCATCGGCGCGGTATGTCCGGATGGAGACCTTTTTCGATCCGGAGATCTCGTCGGCGCATCGGACGAATTTCTCCAATACCTGGCCCTATGTCGAAGGGCTGACTATGGCTGAGGCGCGCAACGAGCTCGCCTTCATGGTCACCGGCGCCTATGGTAAGCCGTTGCCAAAACAGATGGGGTCGCCGCTCCGGCTCGCTGTGCCCTGGAAGTATGGCTTCAAGTCGATCAAGTCGATCGTGCGAGTTACCTTCACAACAGAGCGGCCTGTGTCGTTCTGGGAGGCGACGCAAGGATCTGAATATGGCTTCTGGGCGAATGTGAATCCTGCCGTGCCGCATGCGCGCTGGAGTCAGGCGGACGAGCGCCTGCTGGGTGCTCCCGATGATCGCCGGGTGCCGACCCAGATCTACAATGGCTATGGCGACTTCGTTGCCGATCTCTATAGCGGACTAGAGGGCGAGCGGCTCTACATGTAATGCCGTCATAGTGAGAACGGCTGATTGGTCATCGGACACAGAAAAAGGGCCAGGCACGAAGCCTGGCCCGAAGTTTTAGTGCTCGATACAAATTTCGAGCACCACCTTCCAGAGGGGAACAGCTGACCGCAGGTGGCCGGCAAAGGGAGGGTATTGCCACCACCCTGCAAAACAGCTGACGCCGTATGTGCCTATTCGCACGCCATTGTGCAACGCAACATAGCACATGTCGGCCATGCGGGCATTGCATGTCGTGAAGTGATCCAATCTCTGCCTAAAACATGTCCAATTGACGCCAGACTAACCAGCGATGTTGTCAAAACATCCAGTTTTTGGCTTTCGCCACCAGAAAATCCCGAAACACATTGACCCGCGCCGAGTTCCTGAGTTCCTCGGGATAGACGAAGTACGCGGCGAATTCCGGCAACTCTGCATCGGCCAGGATCTGCACGAGAGTTGGGTTCGAATCGATGATGTATCCGGGTAGGATCGCGATCCCGATCCCGGCCTCGACAGCGCGAACCAGGCCGTGGACATTATTGACCCGCAAGGCTGCGACACGACGATCATTACCATCGCGGCCAACAACTTCCAGCCAATTGATTTCGCGCATGTAGCCGGGTGCAGGCTCGCCATAGGTGATGATCTTGTGCTGGTCGAGATCGGCGATCTCACGTGGCGTTCCACAGCGCTTGAGATAGTCCGATGAGGCGTAGACGCCGAAGTGGACTGTGAACAGCTTGCGCTGGATCAGGTCCGGCTGCACGGGTTGGCGCAGGCGGATGGCGATGTCTGCCTCGCGCATGGCGAGATCAAGCTCCTCGTCGACGAGGATCAGCTGAAGCTGAATGTCGGGATAAAGTTCGGTGAACTCCTTCAATCGCTGGGTCAGCCATCCCGAACCCAGTCCCACCGTCGTCGTGACGCGCAACGGGCCGGACGGCTTGTCCTTGGAGTCTGTCAGTCGCGCCTTCACGCTTTCGAGCTGCATCCACATCTCGTGCGAGGTGCGGTAGAGAAGTTCTCCCTGCTCAGTCAGTATCAGTCCGCGTGCATGGCGGTGAAACAGCGGCACGCGCAGATCTTCTTCGAGCGCCGAAACCTGTCGGCTGACCGCCGACTGGCTCAAGCCCAGAACGTCGCCCGCATGCGTGAAGCTTCCTGCATCCGCCGCGGCATGGAAGATCCGCAGCTTGTCCCAATCCATAACCCTCTCCCCCTGGCCGAGCGCTGAAACGCGGCCATTGTCGTCGGCCTATCGCCGGTGTTGGCGGGCTAGAGCATCCTGCACCGGGAACGATGCAGATCACGTGCTCTATCCTTTTGAAATCGATCGTCTGTCTGCGGCCTTCGTGAGTCTTAATAAACCGCAGGATGATCGAGATTATTCGGCAGCGGCACGCACCTCGCGCGATGCCAGATAACGCTCTGCTTCAAGCGCTGCCATGCAACCCATGCCGGCCGCTGTGACCGCTTGGCGGTAGATGTCGTCGGTGACATCGCCCGCTGCAAATACGCCGGGCATGCTGGTCGCCGTCGAATCGGGTGATGTGATGATGTAACCACCCTGTTTCATGTCGAGTTTTCCAGCAAACAACTCGGTCGCTGGCGCGTGGCCGATAGCGATGAAGACGCCATGGACCGCGCGCTCAAGCGTTGTGCCGGTCGCGACATCGCGCAGCCGCACGCCGGTGACTCCCTTGGGGGTTTCATCGCCGAGCACTTCATCGAGGACGGTGTTCCAAAGCACCTCGACCTTCTCATGGGCGAACAGACGGTTCTGCAGGATCTTCTCCGCCCGCAGGCTGTCGCGGCGGTGCACCAGCGTCACCTTGGACGCGAAATTGGTCAAAAACAGCGCTTCCTCGACGGCTGTGTTGCCGCCGCCAACGACGATGACCTCTTTGCCGCGATAAAAGAAGCCATCACATGTCGCGCATGCAGAGACGCCGAAGCCCTGGAATTTGGTTTCAGATGGCAGATCGAGCCACTTCGCCTGGGCGCCAGTCGCGATCACAAGGCTGTCTGTGGTGTAGATCTGGCCCGAATCACCGGTCAGCACGAAGGGCGTGCGATCAAGATCGACCGAAACGATGTGATCTGACACCATCTCGGTGCCGACATGTTCGGCCTGAGCCTTCATCTGTTCCATCAGCCAGGGGCCCTGGATGACGTCGGCGAAGCCGGGGTAATTCTCGACATCGGTGGTGATGGTGAGCTGACCGCCGGGCTGGATGCCGGAGATCAACATCGGCTCCATCATAGCGCGTGCCGCATAGATCGCGGCCGTGTAGCCGGCAGGGCCCGAGCCGATAATGATGACCGGTGCGTGGCGCGTGCTGGACGAGGACGGTGCGGACGTCATGGCATGTCTCCAAGGAGCGAATGGCCGGACCTGGCGGTCACGGTCAGGCGAGGCTTGATCCTAAGACTATCGGCAGCGGGATAGACAGTTTCAAGATGCTGCCCGATTCGGCGCCAAGACCGACAGGAGCGTGCCGACAATATGAATAGTTTGCACGATAATTGCGCACATGCGCAATAAACGTCCCGTTGTCGGGATCAATATGATACGACACACCCGCGGCGGGATGATGGATCACGAACATGAAGCAGCGGCTCGACGCGATCGACTGGAAGATCCTTAGGGAACTTCAGGATGATGGGCGAATCACCAATGTCGAATTGGCTCAGCGGGTCGGCATCTCCGCGCCGCCCTGCCTGCGCCGGGTGCGGGCGCTTGAAGAGGCCGGTATCATCGAGGGGTATCGCGCGCTGGTGAGCGCCCATAGCCTTGGTCAGGACGTCGTTGCCTTCGCGCTCGTCAGCCTGGAGCGCCAGTCAGAGAGTGATCTGATGGCTTTTGAGAAGACCGTGACGGCCTGGCCGATCGTGCGCGAGGCGCATATGGTCTCGGGGGACGTCGATTTTCTGCTGAAATGCGTCACGCCCGATCTTGGCGCGTTTCAGAGCTTCATCATCGAGACGCTGACAGCGGCCCCCAATGTCGATGGCGTCAAGACCATGCTGACGATCCGCGAGTCGAAGAACGAGCCGATCGTGCCGATCGACGATGTGTCCTGAGCGCGCTCTCTGACGTCGAACAGATCAGCCAATATAAATCCGCCAGGCGATGGCAATTCCCGCGGCAACCATGACCGCAAGCAAAGCGCCTCCGCCGCGCACAACGATACCAACAGCGGCAAGAGTGCCGACAATTCCGCTTGGACCAGCGGCCAGTGCCATCGGCACGATCAGGCTGATCAGCAACGTCCCCGGCAGATGGGCGAAGAAGCGCTCGAGAAACGGCGTCAGCGGCACGGACCTCATGACGAAAACGCCGCCGAGCTTTAGCCCGATCGTGACGGCAGCCATCAGGAAGATGGCAAGACCCGCTTCCGGTCCAATGGTCATGGCATGGTGTCCGTTGCGGCCTGACGGCGCCCGTCATGCAGAGCGCCGGCTATGGCCCCGAGCAGCGCACCAGTGACGATATGCCAATAGCCGCCAAACACCCACCAGACACCAACTGCGACCAGGACCGCTACACCCCACGAGACCGCGCGCCGGCTTGGTTTCCAGTCCGGCACCAGGATGGCCGCGAAGAAGGCCGCGACCGCCACGTCAACGCCAAGCAAGCGTGGATCGGTGACAAAGCCACCAAGCACATGGCCGAGCATGGCACCAGACACCCACATGACATAGATTACGATGCCGCCGCCAATCAGCATGCCCCAACGAAACCGTCCTGGACGCGTCTCGGCGCGGGCCGCGAGCGCCCAGTTGATGTCGAAGGTCATCAACGCTGAGCCGGCAATGGCCGCCGGCCCACCGTTACGCATCCAGTAGCTTGCCGTTGCCGTCATCAACAAGAAGCGCAGATTGACGATCGCGGTAGCGACGACAAGCGCCAGATAGGGCATCGGCTGATCCCAGATTGCGAGGCCAACGACTTGGGAGGCACCCGCAGCCACGAACATGCTCATCAGCGCGTTTTCAAGCCAGCTCAGCCCTTCCGCGACGGCAAGCGCACCGACCGCGAGGCCGAAGACGTGGGACGGCAGATAGCCCGGCGCGCAGATCCGCACGCCATGGCGCATTCCGGCGACGAACCCATCTGGATCCTCGCCTGCACCTTGCAAGGCGGCACGGCCTGTCTTGCTGCGCGTATCCACCACGCCATCCTCTCCCATATGAGGGATTGTCTTGGATGGTTGTTTAGGAGCCGGGGAGGGTGCTGAGAAGCGCGTCAGACGAACTTGACGTCTGCGATTTCGTAGGATCTTGCGCCGCCTGGGGCCGTGACCTCGACCGAATCGCCGATCGTCTTGCCAATCAGTGCGCGAGCAATCGGCGAAGAAATCGATACCTTGCCGCCCTTCACATCGGCTTCCACGTCACCGACGATCTTGTAGTTTTTCTCTTCCTCGGTGTCTTCGTCGATGATCGTCACCGTGGCGCCGAACTTAATGATCTCTCCGGAC
>JBCBSK010000105.1:0-14128 GCA_039819185.1 Pseudomonadota bacterium
CCATATCTCATGTGTCGCCGGCGGAGACGTTGGCGGCAGCGACAGGCGGAACACATCTGTTCCGCAGGACGCTCCTCTCATCTGGCCTCCTTTACCTGACCCGCCCGTTTGAGGGCGGGTTCTTTTTTGGCTGGAGCACCATGTGACCGAGGTCACAGAATTGCGCCATTGGTTCGCGGCGCGGCAAAAAGGCGGTCAACATCGCGCGGACGGTGTGCTAGCGTCTAAATGAATTTCTCGTCTCCGAAGAGCGATTTCACGCAAAGACTGGGGCAAACCCGGCAAGGGGACTGGCTAACGGGCTGGCGACATGGCGTTTCTGACGGGTTTTGAGAATGACGTGTTCATCTCCTATGCCCATGATGACAACGAGCCGGATCTTCTCGGCGTCGAATGGGTCGGCGAGCTGGTCAAGCTGTTGAAGCGCGCTTTGAAGCAAAAGCTCGGCGCGCGGGAAAACCTCGAAATCTTTTGGGATGGCTGGAAACTCCAGCAGAATCACCAGCTCGACAGGCTGGAAAAGGAAGTCAACGCGTCAGCCGTTTTTGTCGCGATCTGCTCGCCATCCTATGCCACGGGAGAATGGACGAAGCGCGAGATCGAGTGTTTCGCGAAGCGCGCGGGCATAAACTCGAACCGTTTGTTCGCGATTGAGTATCTGCCCTTGCCGGCAGGAATGGAGCATCCGCTGGCGTTGCAGTCGCATTTCGTCAAGCCGTGGCATCAGCCGGTCAGCGAAGCCGGCGCGCGGGCGCCGATCTCGCCTAAGGAAAACACCAGCGCTTATCTCGCCCACCTCCAAGATCTCGCCGAGCAGATCAAGGACCAGTTGATCGCCATGCAGCAGAGCGGCGCCACGGCTGGAACGGCTGAGGCGTCGCCTGATACCGGGCTCACGACCAATGGTGCTGCTGCCGATGTCGAGGGCCAGCAGATGAAGTCGGTCCTGCTCGGCATGGTCGGCGTTGGTCAAGACATTCAAGATCAGCGCGAGGACGTCCGGCGCTATCTCGAGCAATATGGCATTCGCGTCTATCCCGACTGCGAAAAGCCCTATTACCCCTTTGAAGGGACAGCCTTCGTCGAGGAGGTCGCTGAAGACCTGAAAAAGTGCGACCTGTTCGTGCAGTTGATTGGCGACTATCCGGCGATGCGGTTGCCGCCGCTCGAACATGATTTCGCGACTACGCAGCTTCTGATGGCCGAAGCGGTTGAACGCGAAGGCTTTGAGATCCTGCAATGGCGTGCGCCTGATCTCGACCTGTCAGCGATCAAGGACGACCAGCACATCGCCCTTCTGACCGGCAATCGGGTGATGGGCAATTTAACACTCGAGACCTTCAAGGCGACAATTGTCGACCACGCCACCATCCCGCCGGAAGAGGATGAGCCGGAACCCGAAGTCGCGGCGGCCGCTGACGGCGGTGACGTGCCCGAGATCTTCGTCAATGCCAATGATGACGATGATGGCCTGATCGATCAGATCATGACCAAGCTCGATGACATGGGCGTCAACATTTACGCGCCGATGAACGACGACAATGCTGAACGGATCCGCGAGGAATTGGAGGAGTATTACAAGACTTGCGATGCCATCGTCGTGGTCTATGGCGAGGCCGAGCCGCGCTGGGTGCGCAGCCAGGTGACGATGTGCAACAAGCTCGAACATGAGCGCAAGCGCAAACCCCGCCTCAAGGCACTCCTGATGGCACCGCCCGAGGCCAAGGCCAATTTGCGAATGCGGCTGTCGGACTGGCAGGAAATCGACTGCCGGGACGGGCTCGATCCCGAGCGCCTGAAATCGATGATCGCGGGCCTGAAGCGGTAAGTCGATCGTGATCAGCGACGAAGACATCTATCTGCCTTATCCAGGGCTTCGGCCATTCGGCAGCGAGGAATCCGAACTCTTCTTCGGCCGTGACAACTGCGTCGACGATATGATCGACCGGTTGGCCGAGACCCGCTTCCTCGCAGTGCTTGGCCCCTCCGGCAGCGGTAAGTCTTCGCTGGTTCTGACCGGGCTGCTTGACGGGCTCTATCTCGGCCTGCACGCCAAGGCCGGCTCGCGCTGGCGCATTGCGTACATGAAGCCCGGCGGGCGACCGCTCTACTATCTCGCACGCGCGCTTTTGAAGGCGATCGGTGACGATGAAGAGCCCGACGATACGGATGTCGAGCTGTTTGTCAGCTATCTGAAGCGCGGACCGCGGGCGATTCAGCAGTGGGTCAAGGACCTCAAGCGCGATGCCGAAGGGCCGTTCCGGCGCGGCGGCAATCTTCTGATCCTTGCAGACCAGTTCGAGGAACTGTTCCGCTACGAGACCTATGCCGGCCGCGAGGAAGCGGAAGCCTTTGTCGCGCTGCTGCTTGCCTGCCGTGATTGGTCCTATGACGATCCGGACGCGCCTCATATCCATGTCGTTATCACGATGCGTTCGGAATATCTCGGCGCCTGCGCGCTGCTTCCGGGTCTGGCCGAGGCGATCAATGCCGGGCTCTATCTGACGCCGCGCATGGACCGGGATGAGTGCCGTGAGGCGATCACCGGCCCGGCCGGGGTTTGCGGCTTCGCGGTCGATGAGGCGCTGGTCAACCGGCTCTTGAACGACCTCTCGGATTTCGCCCCATGGCAGGACGATCAGCGGACTGACCAGCTTGAACGCATCTCCCGGCGGTCGGATCAGTTGCCGCTGATGCAGCACGCGTTGAACCGGATGTGGTTGCAGGCATCTGCCGCACGCGGCGAGGACGATCTCACCCTGACGCTGGCTGATTACGAGGCCATTGGCGGTATTCAGGGTGCGCTCGATGGCCATGCCAACGAGGTTCTTGAAAGCCTCGGGCCGGAGCGGCTTGGGGTGGCCGAAACGGTGTTTCGCTCGTTGGTAACGGGCACGAGCGTGGCCGACGCGGTGCGCCGCCCGACACAGTTGTCGACGCTGATTGCTCTGGCAAAGGGCGACGACGGTGGAGTGAAAGCCGTTGTCAACGCCTTCCGGGCGCGTGACTGCAACTTCCTCATGCCGCCGACGCAGTATCCGCTGGCCGACGACACTATCGTCGACATTAGCCATGAATCACTGATCCGGCAGTGGGACCAACTCACCGAGTGGATGCGCAAGGAGGCGCGTGGCGTCGCCGGCTGGCGCCGGCTAACCACCGCGGTCAACCGCTACGAGTCTGGCGAGGGTGACCTTCTGACGGGCGTCGATCTCGCCAACGCCCAGCGTTGGTGGGAGGAGATCGAGCCGACGCCGGAATGGATCGCGCGCTATGGCGGCGATCTCGATCAGGCGCGGGCGTTTCTTGATGCCGGTGCGCGGGAAGAGCAGAGCCGGGCGCGTGGCAAGAACCTGTTCCGGCTGGTCACTGCCGTATCGATGTTTCTTGTGGTCGGCATTGGCGGCGTCGGCTTCATGGCCTATCGCGCCAATGAGGCGCGCAACGATGCTGAACAGGCCCGCGAGGTCGCACTCGAACAGACCCAGTTGGCCGAAGCCGCGCGCGTCGAAGCAGAAGAGGCGGCCGAGCAGCTCGAGCTCAGCCAGGCTGCTGCCGTCGAAGCGCGCCAACAGGCCGATAGCGCTGCGGCGTTCGCGATTGCGTCGGCGGCGGTTGCCAGTGTCGAGCGCGAACGTGCCCGTGAAGCCCGCGACGATGCGATTGCAGCCCAGACCGAGGCCGAGGCCCAGCGCCGCCAGGTGGCCGAGAATTTTGAATCGACGATCGGTGACCTGACTCAAACCATCGTCGCCGCGATCACGTCACAGCAGAGCGACGCGGCCGACGTTGCCGCCTGGGACGAGGCGGCCGATCTGATTGGTGCCGTGGGTCAACAGCGAGACTTGTTGGGCGATCTTGGTGCTGACATTGTCCGGCGGATCGACACCGGCGTATCGACCCGAGCGATTGCGCAGAACTTCTTCGCCTCTTCGCGTGTGATGACGGCCCCGCCCAATTCCGACGTCGCCGGCGAGACGGTCTATCCGCACACGGCCCCCTCGCTCGTGATCAATGCGACAAGCGAGAATGGTGGCACCCAAATTGCCGTGATCAACGGCTTGACTGGTGGCGTACGAGGCTATCTGACGACCGATGCCGCGCTCGCGGGGGATGCCGTCAATGCGATCTACCTGCTTGAGGATCGCCGGACGCTGACCATGTTTTCGAGCGAAGGCGATCTGTGGATTGCCGATCTGGACAGCCAAGATGGCTGGATTGCCCAGGTGCCGTTGGTAACCACACAAGTGCTCGACGTCGTGCGCAATGTCGCTGACAACGCTCTCATCGTACTTGGCCTGGATCCGAATGATCGTGTCATCTTGGAGACCATTGCCCTCGACACGTTGTCCGTTTCGCGTGTCGATACGGGCGAGGTGCCTGACGCCGATTACGATGCCTATGGCTTCAACCTCGTTGCGACGATGCCGTTCGGTATCCTGGCGGAGTACCGTGATGATGGAACGCTCTATGCCATCGATCCGTTCGACGGGACGATTACGCTCGAGGCCCGAGGCGGCATTGTGTCGGAGTTCTTCGTCTCGCCGGACGCCCGCATGTTGGTGGCGACTGCGGCAGTGCCGCTTGGCAGCAATTGTGCCGACATAGCGCCTCTGCTGCGCGGTCAAGCTGTTGATCAAAACGTCAATACTACCTGCTTGTTCGTGCGCGATCTCACCACGGGGCGTTGGATCTGGGGTCAGGCGGCCGATCAGTTCAACCGTCTCGAAGGCGTTCGTCAGTCAGACGTGGACGGATATGCCGCGCTCCTGTCGACGCTCGGCGGTGAGTTTCTGTCCTTCGGCTGGAGGTATGGTGGCGACGGGCTGGTAACCGAGTGGACCGAGCCGACCTCCGAACAATGGTTCGGTGAAGCCGTGACCGACGTACCTCTGGTTTATTTCACCGGGCCGGGCCTGCCCTATCGCGACGTCTATTTCCAGGGCAGCACGCTGCTTGAGCAAAACGCGCTGCAGGTCGAACCGCAGACCCTGCCGATGCCTATGTCACCGCGCATCGAACTGCCCGATCTCTATCGTGATGGAACGACGGTGCGCGTTGCCTATCCTGCATCGAGCGTACGGATCGCTGTTTATGCCGCTGATCCGATCGATGGATCGATTTTCGACGATCCTCAGTTTCCGCCCGTCGAATGGACGCAGGGCTGTATCGGTGACGTTGCCGAGCGCGGGTGTGATCCGCTCGCCTCGGCTTTTGCGGGTGATGGGCGTACCCTGATAATCACCCGTGCCGATGGTGGGTTTGCCACGCTCAGGCTCGGCCAGCGTGAGGCCGAGTGGTTCTTCCCGATTATCCGGCAACTGCCCGGCGATGATGGCGGGTTCGGCCGCCAGCAGGACGGTATCGGCTTTGTCGCCTATGACATTCACGCAATCGACCAAGACGGAGAGCGCTTTCTGGTCGAGCGCAGCAACGGCAGCTTCTGGTTCCTCTACAGCGAAGCGCCGCTGTCTGGCACGGGCCCCGTCCAGTGGTTTCTGACCGACCTCCCCGAGGCGCTTGCCAACTATGAGTTCGTCGCCGCGGACCGGAGCACGGGACGGCTTCTGTTTGTCGATCGCGATCCGAGCATGATGGCCAATGACCGCCTTGTTGTTGCCGCTGCGGACGGGACGATCGAAGACGCTGCCCCTGATTTCGGTGCGCGCGTCAGCCGAGCCTTCTTTCTAGATGACGGCCGCGTCGTAATTGCCTCCGAAGACGGCGTTGTACAGCTTTTTGAGTGGTCGGAAGGTGTCTGGCAGAAACTCAGCGACATCGTCGCTGGCATTCCGCAGGTCCGCGATATCTCGATCGCGGGCGACCAACTCGTTGTCGCCGGTGGTGCCTTTGCCCGTGACTCCGGCAATTCCGGTGAGGTCGCTTATGTCTTCGATCTCGCAAATAATGGCGAGATAAGTTCTGCCGTGCGTCTTCCAAGCACACCGACCCGTGTCGCGCTCCTCGGTGAAGGTCGGCTTTTGTCGGTGTCGTGGGAAGCGGATTCGGTCGCCAGCGTCGCCTTTCTCGACATTCTTGGTAGCGATGTGTTCGTCGCAGCGTCCTCTATGCGCTCGACAGGAGCCGACGGCTCGCTGGAGAGCTTTCTCGACTTCACCACCCGCACGCTGGCGCGCGCTGGCAGCGACCAGGGCACGCTGGCGGTGCGCGGTGATGTGCTGGCAACGCACTGTGAAGCGATGCTCGACGCCAGGCTGACAGGTTGGACCAACGCCTGGTCATCCTATGAGCGCGAACTTGAAGCCTTTGCCGCGAGCGACGGCGAACCCAGCGTCCCAGACTTGCCGGACATTGAGGCACTGGTGCCGGCATCGGCCCGGATCAACGGCTGTGCCACATCCGAGATCGCCCGCCAGATCGAGATCTTCAATCAGATCGTCGATCAAAGCGCTGATCCTAACGATCTTCTAATTGCGGCTGGCGATCTGGATACAGGCGCCGGCCTCGAAGCGTTGATCTCGCTTGTTCTTAGCGCAAACTCGACCGACGCTCATGCCGGTGCGATCGCGCGTCTCGCGACCACGGCATCGCAAAGCGGCATCGCGTGGTCCGATGGTCTTATCGCGGATTGGCAGAGCCGCGGTCGTGTGCCTGCGGCATCCGCGGAGCTTGCCCGCCGCCATGCCGGGCGGCCCTATGCCAATGTTCATTGGGCGCTCGCGATCATGGCCGAAAGCGGTGACGTCGATCTCACGTCGACGGAAGAAGCGCTGTTCCATTACGCGCTTGCGGAGCGTCTGCAGCGCCTTGCGGGTGAGACGCTTCGGAGCCATCCCAACGAACAGCTCAGCGCCCGTCGGACGGTGCTGGCGCGCTTGTTGCCCGAAGTGGTCGTTGCCGATGTCAAGGCGCGGGTCGATGCCTGGGAGCCGGAACCGCTGCCACGAGAAGACGCAGTGGCGGCTATCGCAGGCACGGATCAATCTAGAGAACGATTGCGCGCGGTTCTTGAAGGGGCCGGGGTTGATCCGAGTATTCTCGACGTTGTGCGGATCGTCGAACTCGAAACCCGCGCAAACAGCCGGTTGGCCCGTGGCGATCGCGAGGGGGCTGTGTCCGCGCTTGTCGAAGCCAGTAATCTGGCGCTGCAGTCCGGCGCAACGCTCAGCCCGGCCACGATCGACCGGCTGACGTCGATTTCAGCTCAACTCGAAGATCTCGGCGCATGGCAGCAAAGCTTTGAGATCGCAACAAGCGCGCTGACTGCGACCGTGCGACGGGTCGTGGAGCCGATACAGGATCCTCAGGATCCTGATTTCGTGCGCATCACCGTGCTGATGCAACAGATCGACCGATTGTTTCCCCGTGTTCGGCCGAGTGATGCACATGACGTGCTGATCGCGACGCCGATGGCGTTTCTTGACTACGCTTGGTGGTCCATTCCATGGCGTGATGAGCCAGAAGCGCGGCGTGCGACCTATACCATGTTCCAGGCCTTCCGAGCCTTGGCCGATAAGCTTCTGATCGAACGTCCGGGTGCCGTAGACTGGCGCGCCCGGCGCGGTCAAACCTTGATGTGGATGGACGAGTTCGTCCGTAACACGAATGGAACGGAATTTGATGGGGAGTCGCGGGTCGGATTCCTCGAGCAGGCTATTGCCGATGTTTCCGAGGCGATCGAGCAGCGCGACATCCCGCTTTATCCGCGCTACGCGCTGGCCGAAGCGCTTAGGATTCACGCCCAGGATTTCCCTGAATCCCACGACGCGCTGGATGCTCGGTCAGAGCTTCGGCTGCGCTCGATCGCCGAACATCAAAGTCTTCTGGATGATGGGTTTCTCGACGCCAACATCTCACGGCGCAATTTTTTCGAAGGCTATGCTCGCGTTGCGTTACAGGGCGCACTGGATGCGCGCGTTGAACTTGAGGACATCGAAGCAGGCGAGTCTGCCGGCGATGTCGTCCGCACGACCCTGGCCGCCCTAACCTTCGCCCACGCCCGGGGGGTGGCGCGCGCCGAGGCCGAGGCCGCCGAAGCACTGCGAGACGCATCGTCCGGCTGGGATCTGGATATGGCCTACGATACGACATGGGCGCATCCGATCGCCTTTCTCGCCGGCCATTTGCGGCTTGCTGGGTCGAGCGCTCTGCCCGACGCCACACAATGTGATGTCCTGGCCTCTTACGCATTCGATCCCGACCGGCGGGCGCAGGGCGTGCCTTATGACAATATTCCGGTTGGCGAAGCTGTTCCCGCCTGCCGCCAGGCGACCGATACGTGGCGTGGCGTGTTCCAGCTTGGCCGGTCGCTTGGCCATCAGGGCAATGTCTGGGGCGAACCGATGCAGGTGCTCGCCCAGGCGGCACAGAACGGCTACGCACCGGCCTTCAACGCGCTGGCCAGCAATCTCAATGGCGGCGTTGACATATCCGCCACCGATCGCGCTTACCCGCTCGCTGACCAGTTGTTCACGGGCTATGCCGAGCGCGTGTTGATCGCCACCTACACCGATTTGATCGGTCCCCTGTCCGATGCGGTTGCCAACGCTGCCGAGCAGGCGGCAGTAGACTTTTTGACGGAAGTTGCAGCCGAGCTTGGCGTTCCTGAAGCTCTTGCGCGGTGGCCAGATGCACCGGAAAGTCGCCAGCCTGCACCCTTCCCGGAGGACTTCGTTCAACAAGTCGCAGCCTTGCAGGGAACCAATTGAGTGGCGGGCATTGTCGCCTGAAAAAGAGCAATCTCGTTTCTGGGACGTCACCTACTCTAAGTGCAGGTATTGCTCACAGATTCTGCCGCGCGCGCTTCAGCGCCGCACGGATGCGCTCCGGATCACCGACCTCGTTCATAAGCATCAGAACCAGGCGTGTATTCAGCTTGGCGCTCTTCTTTACGCTCAAGCCGTCATGGACCGCAATCAAATCGGCATAAAGGTCATCGCCCATATCGCCAAGCTGGTCGTCACCGAAACGCTTGTCTCGCGAGGGCGGCACGCAGTGGCTCATGCCGGTCCTCCCCGTCCAAGCGCATGCCTTCTTGCTTGCGCGATAGCACGAATGTCGATGATATCGAAGCAGGCTGCGATATGCTGATCCGGCCGGATGAGATACGCAAGGCCCTGGCCATAACGCTCGGCGACAAGACCGGTGCGGTCTGTAAAAAAGCCGTCTCCGAGAGGTGCTTGCTCGCCGGGCCGAACAATCTCGATGGATGTAATCCCATCCAACTTAGGCAGAGGCCCCGTGCCGATGCCGAGCAGCACAAAGCCACCGCCTAGATGATCAAGCAGCCAGCCTGACGCGCCATCGTTGATCGGTGCGTCGAGGCAAGGCGCGCCAGGATCAAGTCCTGCCGCTGCAGCAGGCTGGCCTGCTTGCAACGAGAGTTCACCTAACGCACAGGGCACCGACAGCCGGCCAGAATTGACCAGCTTGCGGGCGAACGGCATGTCTGCGGCGAGATCGAGCACGGCATCCCGGAACACGCGCTCGGTCTCGCTCTTTGGCGTCATGAAACTCGTCGCGCGTGCCGAGTTCAGGATGTTCTGGTCGGCGCCATGGCTGCGCTCTTCGTCATAGCTGGCAAGAAGACTTGCTGGCGCATCACCTTTGAGGATTGCGGCAAGCTTCCAGGCGAGATTGTCGACGTCCTGAATGCCGCCATTGCCTCCGCGTGCACCGAAGGGTGAGACGAGGTGCGCTGAATCGCCGGCAAAGATCACCCGGTCGTGCACGAAGCGCTCCAGCCTGCGGCATTGGAACGTGTAGACCGACACCCAATCGAGGGTGAAGTTGTCGTGTCCGAGCATCGCTTCGATGCGTGGGAGAACGCGCTCGGGCTTTTTCTCTTCATTGGGATCGGCGTCCCAGCCAAGCTGTAAGTCGATGCGGTAGATGTTGTCAGGCTGCTTGTGCAGAAGCGCCGACTGGCCGGGGTGAAACGGTGGTTCAAACCAGAACCAGCGTTCTGATGGCATATCGGCGGTCATCTCGACATCGGCGATGAGGAAGCGCTCTTCAAAGATTTGCCCTGAAAAAGACAGGCCCAGCATCAATCGGGTCGGCGAGCGTGCTCCATCGCAGGCGATGACATAGTCGGCACTAATCTCATAGGCACCGTCTGGTGTGTCGACCTTGAGCCGAACGCCGTCCTCCAAGTGGTTTAGGCCAGTCAGCTTGTTCTTCCAGCGAAGGTCGATATGCTCCGACAGTTCCTGGCACCGGGCGACCAGGAACTCCTCGACATAGTATTGCTGAAGATTGACGAAGGCCGGCATCTTGTGGCCGTCCTCGGGTAGGAGGTCGAAGCTGTAAACTTCCTTCTCGCCGTGGAACAGGCGCCCGACTTGCCAGGTCACCCCCTTGTCGCGCATTCGCTCGCCGACGCCGAGCCGGTCCATAATTTCAAGCGTGCGTTTCGACCAGCAGATCGCGCGGCTTCCTGTGGAGACGACGTTGTTGTCGTCGAGTATTACGCAGTCGATCCCATGCTGGGCGAGATCGATCGCTGCGGCAAGTCCAACGGGACCAGCACCGACGATCGCCACGGGCCAGCGGCGGCCTGCATGGCCGCGCGTTTCCGGCGGCGGGGTGTAGTCGAACGGTTCGTACTGATAACGCGGCATCGTGGTGGCGTGCCCTCTATGGGAGGCCGACCTCGGCCGCCAGCGGCATGGCATGCGGCTCGCGGTCAAGCGTCAAGAAGAAGTCATCGAGTTGCGGTGGTGCAACAGGTGTGGCCGACAACATGCAGTGGGCTTGGCCGCGATGGTGGATCTGGTGTTGGAACAGATGTGCCAGCACCGCGTCGATCCGCTCTTCAATGATGCCGCGCTCACAACGATCCATGGGAACGAACCGGTCAAGATCATCGGCCGAGAGGCGATCGCAGACCCCGACAAGAGCCTCGTCGGAGCGGCGTTGCGCGTCTTTCGACACGGCCGGATCGTCCATCACCGGTGTGTCGTTGTAGAGCGTGCGGCCCTTGCCGCCTCCCTCGAGCGCGTCGCGATAATAGAGATCAACAGCATGATTGTGATTCAACGTCGCCGAGATTGACGGAAAGAAACCGGTCCGCTCTGCCGTGAATGCTCCATCTGGCAACTTGGTGCAGGCTTCAAACAGGCGATCATTGGCCCACAGCGAATTGCGGGCCATGGCACGAAAATGGTCGACCAGTGTCGTCATCTCTTGGGTCTCATGCTTGTAACGCTGCCCACATGTCGCGATCGCGGTCTGCGGTCCAAATGCGCGGCGTGTCGATATCGCGGGCTTCATCATAAGCACGGGCGACGTTGAAGGGCAGGCAGTGTTCGTAGATCGCATAGTCGGCGAACTTGTCATCACACGCCGCACGGCAGGCCGCCATTGCCTCTTTCAATGAGCCGCCGCCAAGGGCGACTTTGGCGACAGGCTTATAGGTTGAGGTAAGGAAATCGGTGGTCAAGGTGATTGCCTCGTTTACCTTGTCAGGTCCAAGAAGCGCATCCCCACGTCCCGGCACGATCGCCTCGGGCGCGACCCGACCGATGGCTGCGAGCGTGTTGGGCCAGTCATGAAAATGGCCGTCGCCGCAATAGCAGGCAGATTTGTATTCGACGATATCGCCGGTGAACATGACGTTCTGATCGGGCACATAGGCGACGATGTCGCCGGCGGTATGGGCGCGGCCGAGCCACATCAGGTCGACACGGCGCGTGCCGAGATACACGGTCATCCGGTCGTTGAAGGTCGTTGTCGGCCAGGTCAGGCCGGGGATGGACTCGTGACCTTCAAAGAGGCGGGGGAAACGGCCGAATTCTGACTCCCAGTCTTGCTGGCCGCGCTCGACGACCATGGCGCGGGCACGCGCGGACATGATGATCTGATCAGCTTTGTAAGCCGACGCACCAAGCACGCGCACCGCATGATAATGGGTCAGCACGACATGGCTGACCGGCTTGTCCGTCACGCTGCGCACGCGTTCGATCACCTGGTCGGCGAGTCGCGGCGTCGCTTGAGCGTCGATTACCATGACGGACTCATCGCCGAGGATGATGCCGGAGTTCGGGTCACCCTCAGCGGTAAAGGCATAAAGTCCATCGCCGATCTCGGTGAAGGAGATGATTTTTTCGGTCAAGTCGCCAGTTGAGGCGAAGGCCTTTGTCACAAATTGTCTCCTTCAAGCCTAGCCGGCAAATGAGAAAAACCGCGAAACCGTATGCGTTGGGAGCGTGCGGCCGCGCCGTCAAGCCGATACCCTGGAAAGCGCTTCAGGAAGCGCGCCAGAGCTACCCGACCCTCAAGCCGGGCCACCGTCATGCCGATGCATTGGTGCGGGCCGGAGGCGAAGGCAAGGTGGCGATTTGGCCGCCGGCTAATATCAAAGCGGTTGGGATCAAGAAAAACGTCCCGGTCTCTGTTTGCCGCGCCGATGACAAGCGTTACTGGTGTGCCGGCCTCAAGCTGGAACCCGCTGATCTCAACCGGCGTGGTCGTGATGCGATTTCCGAGCTGGTTCGGGCTTTCATAGCGTAGGATCTCTTCGACCGCAGGCTTGATCAGACCAGGGTCCGCGAGAAGGCGCATCCGCTCGGCGGGAAACCGGTCGAGAAGTTCGAGCCCGTTACCGATCAGATTGGTTGTCGTCTCGTGGCCGGCATTGAGGATGAAGATGCAGTTCTGCAGAAGCTCAGCCTCGCTGAGCTTGCCGCCATCTGGTTCTCCCTGAATGAGCCGGGTCAGAACATCCTTGTCAGGGTCGCCGGGGGTGGCCCGACGCCGCGCGACCAGGGTTTCAAGATAGGCGAGAAAGTTGTGTACGGCCGTCTCGCCGCGAGTGAACTGCTCTTGCGTCAGAACCGGCTCCAGCGCGCCGAGGATCGCCAGGGACCAATCGCGTAGAGGTGCGCGTTCGTCCCGCGGCACGCCAAGCATGTTCCCGATCACTTCAATTGGGATGGCAGCGGCGAAATCAGTGATCAAGTCTATTGATTTGCCGGCGTTTGATTTTGTTGCCATGTCGTCGAGCAAGCGGTCGACAAGGCGCTCAAGATCGGGTTCGAGGCTGGCAACGGCGCGCGGATTGAGCGCGCCGGAAAGAATGCTGCGCACACGGGTGTGCAAAGGTGGGTCGTTGAAGACGAGGCTTGTCGTGTGATGTTGGAACAGAAAGCCATCACCAAACTTCGGTCCGAACTCGGCTTTCTTGTCAGACGAGAAGGTGGTCGTGTCCTTGTAGATCCGCTCGAGATCTGCATGACGGGAAACAAGTACTGAGTTGTTTGGCAGCCGCTTGATAGGCGCATGGTTGAGCAGGGCAGCATAGACTGGAAAGGGATCGTCTACGAAGCCCGGTGGCAAGTCTGCCAAATCGAAGGCTTCGGCGATCAACGGCGCACGGGTCAATATGTCTTGTGCAGCGGGGGTCATGCGACCTCCGCCACGCTTTTGACGGTTTGGTCGATCGCCCCGAAGATCGAGCGGCCGTCACGATCCAGCATATCAATGCGAACGCGGTCGCCGAACGTCAGGAATGGTGTCTTCGCTTCTCCATGGGTCAGGATTTCGGTCATGCGCACTTCCGCAATGCAGGAATAGCCGACCCCGCCTTTGGCGACCGGGTTTGGCGCATCGCCCTCGTTCCTGTTTGACACCGTACCGGAGCCGACAATCGTGCCGGCGGTCAGGGGCCGCGTGCGGGTTGCGTGCACGATCAGGTCGGGAAAGTCGAAACTCATATCGACGCCGGCATCGGCGCGGCCAAAGGTCGAGCCATTGATGTTGACCGATAGTGGTCCGCTCAGTTTTCCGCCGTCCCAGGCATCGCCAAGTGCGTCCGGTGTGACCGCGACCGGTGAAAATGCCGTCGGTGGCTTCGACTGCAGAAAGCCGAACCCCTTGGCAATCTCTGCCGGGATGAGATGACGCAGGGACACGTCATTGACCAAGAGAACGAGCCGGATAGCCTCGGCCGCGATCTCGCGCGTAGCCCCCATCGGCACATCGCCGGTGATCACCGCGACCTCACCTTCCAGGTCGATGCCAAAGGCCTCGTCACCGACGATGTGCCGATGGGGGCTACGCGCGAGATCGCGGCCGAGGCTATCCGGCTCGTTCTCTTGGTCAATGACGTGTCCCTGCGTCATCTCATCCCGGCAGAGATTGCCAAGGGGTTCGGCTTTCTGCAGTC
>JBCBSK010000106.1:0-13863 GCA_039819185.1 Pseudomonadota bacterium
CGATACGATCAGATCGGATGAATTTGCTCCAGTGTTGTGAGCGTGCCAATGACACCGACCGCAAGCGCTCTAATCGACCAAATCTGGATGTTTGTAGGCGTCGGGATATGTCACGGGATGAATCGGACCAATTGGCACGACACCGTTCCACGAGCGTCCGAAATACCCTTGCCGGCAGTGGATCAGCGAATTGCTATCGGACACTCCGGGCAATGCGTAGACACGGCACAGCCAGCGCCACAGATTCGGAAAGTCCAATATCCGCGCGCCGTTCAGTTTCATGCGCACGTAATAGACCGGGTCGTGGCGATAGAGCGTTGGAAACAGTCTCAGATCTGCCTCGGTAAAGGTCTCCCCCGTCAGAAAAGGGCGCCCATCCGAGAGCCGCTGCTCTAATCTGTCGAGTGTTTCGAAATAGGTTTGGAAGGCTGCCTCATACACCGCCTGGTCTGAGGAAAAGCCGGCCTTGTAGGCACCATTGTTGATACCGACATAGATTTCCGTGTTTAGCGCATCGACGTCGCGCCTCAGCGCCGCATTGTCCTCGCCGCTGGGATAGAGTCTGCGCCGTTCATCATCAGGGATGGTGCTGCCGAGCGCGCCGGCCTGCGCATCGAGCATGCGGATGATCTCAGCGCTTTCGTTGGTGACGATGCGTTTCGAGACCTTGTCATAGAGGATCGGCACGGACGTCTCGCCCGACCCTTCCGCCGCATAGATCTCTTTGGCGAGGCGATGGTTTTTACCTGTCGCCGTTTCTGCCGTGCACTCCGGTAAGGTCGTTCCGGTCAGGCTCGCGATACGGCCCGGATTGAACTCCCAAAGGTTTGGTCCTGCAGGATGGGTATCACCTGTCCGGTTCGGAAAGGCGATATCCATCGAAATGCTGGACTGCAGGCCAAGCACGTTCCGCGCCAGGGTGACACGATGACACCAGGGACAGTTCAGCGCGACGAAGAGGTGATAGCGACCAGGCTCCGGCGGAAAGTCGGGATCTTCTCCTAATACGGATCGAAAGCCGCTGACGCCACGGACGAACTCACCCTTGGCGCGGCGTTCGGCGGCGTTGTCTTGCGTTTCTTCGACCGATATGTCGGTTGGAGCCATAGGGTCACATGTTCACGTTTGGCTGACGCTTCAGCGCAACTCAAAGCGCCTTGCGCATGATGGGACGCGTATCCGATCGCCGCGCGACTTCTCGAAACCCGGCGTCGCGATAGGTTCCGAGAAAGCCGGTCCAAGCATAGACGGGCGGGTATTTCGCTTTCGGCGTGTCGATGGGATAGCCCTCGACGATCGCAGCACCTTGGTCTCGCGCCCAGTCACATGCAGCTGTCAGAAGTTGAACCGACAGCCCCTGGTGGCGAAAGCGCTTATCGACCAGGAAACAGGATACGCTCCAAACCTCCTGGTCGTCGACGGGTTTCAAGACTCGCGAACTATCCAATCGCGGGAACGCATCGCGCCTGTCGATCTGAACCCAGCCGACCGCGTCTTCACCATGGAAGGCCACGAGGCCGGGAACATAGCCATTGTCAAAGAGCTGTTTCATGGCGCGGCGATTGCCATCGCCCATCCCGGAGTCCATCTCCTTTTTCGACAAACGCCACAGCATGCACCAGCAGCCGCCGCAGCCACCTTTCTCCCCCATGACGGCGGTGAAGCTGTCCCAGGTCGCGGGTTGAATATCAAAGGTCATTCGGACCCCCGATGTTGTGTCGTCGCGGCGGTTCTAGCGTAGCGATGTTGACACCGCTCTGTCAGCAGGGTTGCGCTGTCGCCGACCTGTCATGACGATCGAGCCACGTGTTCACAGCGATTTCGTCATTTCCCGAAGTTTGAACTTCTGGATCTTGCCGGTCGAGGTCTTTGGGATCTCGGCGAAGATCACGTGGCGCGGAACCTTGTAGCGGGCGAGGTGATCGCGGCACCATTGGATGATGTCGTCAGCCGAAGCATCGGCGCCCTCGCGCAGCTCGATGAAGGCGCATGGGGTCTCGCCCCATTTTTCGTCTTCTTTCGCGACCACGCCACAGGCTGCGACAGCCGGGTGTTTGTAGAGCGCGTCCTCGACTTCAATGGACGAGATATTCTCGCCGCCCGAGATGATGATGTCCTTGGAGCGGTCCTTGAGCTGGATGTAGCCGTCTGGATGCATCACGCCGAGATCGCCGGAATGGAACCATCCGCCGGCAAAGGCCTCGTTGGTGGCCGTCTCGTTCTTGAGATAGCCCTTCATGACGACATTGCCCTGAAACATGACCTCGCCAAGCGTTTCGCCGTCCGGCGGCACATCCTGCATGGTCTCGGGATTTTTGACCGATAGCCCGTCGAGCGCAGCGTAGCGCACGCCCTGGCGGGCCTTCATCTGGGCACGTTCGGGGCCAGCAAGCGCATCCCAATCCGACTTCCAGTCATTGACGACCGCCGGCCCGTAGGTCTCGGTCAGCCCGTAAAGGTGGGTGACGTTGAAGCCGTTCTCGGCCATGGCCGCAAGAACCGCCTCGGGCGGCGGGGCGGCGGCCGTGAAGAACTCAACCGTGTGATCGAGCGTGCGCTTATCCTCAGGCGCTGCGTTGAGGATGGTCGCCATGACGATCGGCGCGCCGCATAAATGGGTCACGCCATGGTCAGCGAAGGCGTCCCACATGGCCTTGGGCCGCACCCAGCGCAGGCAGACATGCGTACCTGCGATCACCGAAAGCGTCCAAGGAAAGCACCAGCCATTGCAATGAAACATTGGCAGGGTCCAGAGATACACCGCGTGCTTCTGCATCGAGCCGGTGATGACATTTCCCTGGGCCAGCAGTGCCGCGCCTCTGTGGTGATAGACGACGCCCTTGGGATTGCCCGTGGTGCCGGAGGTATAGTTCAGGCTGATCGCGTCCCATTCGTCATCCGGCATATGCCAGGCATAGTCATCATCGCCCTCGGCCACCAGCGCTTCATAATCGAGCGTGCCGAGCCGCTCGCCATCCTGCGGGAACTCCGGATCGTCGTAATCGACGACCAGCGGCTTCGCCGTACACAGCGTCAAGGCCTCCTTGACGGTGGGCGCGAACTCTCGGTCGGTGATCAGCACCTTGGTCTCGGCATGGTCCAGGGAGAATGCGATAATCGCCGCATCCAGTCTTGTGTTGAGTGTGTTCAAGACGCCCTTGGTCATCGGCACGCCATAGCTGGCTTCGAGCATCGCCGGCGTGTTCGACAACATCACCGACACCGTATCGCCCTTGCCGATACCGCGTTTCGCCAGTGCCGAGCCGAGCTTCTTCGCGCGGGTATAGAAGTCGCGATAGGTCGTCCGGCTCTGGCCGTGGATGATCGCGATATGGTCGGGGAAGACGGACGCCGAGCGCTCGAGAAAAGTCAGCGGGGTAAGTGGCTGGAAGTTGGCGGGATTTTTGTCGAGGCCAATGTCATAGGGCGAATGGGGCGCGCTCATAGGTGGGATGTCCTCCGAAGGCTTGGTTTCGTTTTGGCGCAAGCTAGCTTCCGAGCTCCTCGGCTGCAATTGGTTCAAAGGAGTGATGGGAGGAAGCCGAGATCATGGCTGCAGACCTGGCCGAGACACTCAGTTTCGACAACGTCGAGACGGGAGACGGGCTACCTCAGGAACGAATAGGGGATCAGAGGATCAAACTCTCGTCGCCCTTTGCGTCTCACTCATGCCCATCATGGGTGATCAGCGTGCCTGCGCCATGAGACGTGAAAAGTTCCAGAAGGACTGCATGCGGTGTCTTGCCATTCAGGATGACAACGCCTTCGACGCCACGCATCAGGGCCGCAATACAGGTCTCAACTTTGGGGATCATGCCGCCTGAAATCGTGCCATCTTCGATGAGTGCGCGCGCTTCAGACACCGTCACCTGTTCGATCAGCGTGCCATCGGGCGCCAGAACGCCCGGCACGTCGGTCAGGAACAACAAGCGCTTGGCCTTGACAGCGCCGGCCACGGCGCCGGCAAACGTATCCGCGTTAACATTGTAGGTCTCGCCGTCGCGACCCGGTGCCACCGGCGCGATCACCGGGATCATCTCGGACGTTGCAAGCAGGTCGAGCAAGGTCCGGTCGACCTCGACCGGCTCGCCGACAAAGCCGAGATCCACCACGTTTTCGATATTCGAATCCGGATCGCGCACTGTCTTTGTGGCCTTTTCGGCGAAGACCATGTTGCCGTCCTTGCCGCACAACCCGATCGCCCAGGCGCCTTCGGCGTTGATCAGGGCGACGATCTCCTTGTTGATCGACCCGGCAAGGACCATTTCGACGATCTCGACGGTCTGCTTGTCGGTCACCCTCAAGCCGCCGCGGAACTCACTCTCAATTCCGAGACGGTCCAGCATTGCGCCGATTTGCGGGCCGCCGCCATGGACGACGATCGGGTTGACACGCGATTGTTTCAAAAGCGCAATGTCACGGGCGAAGGCGCGGCCGAGGGCGGGATCGCCCATGGCGTTGCCACCATATTTCACGACGATGGTCTTGTCCTGATAGCGCTGCATATAGGGCAGCGCCTCGGCGAGCAGGCCGGCTTGCAGGTGCGGATCGGTGATCTGTGACTTTGTGGTGCTGTCGGAGGTCATGGCAGGGCGGATCGGTCGACGGTGACCGCGCCTCATACTGCGTTTTGTGGATCAGTGGAACCGGCGTCGCGCATTGACTGGATGCAGTCTTTTGGCGCCGCGCTGGGCGAACCCTGTTCTTCCAACTTTTGAACCGGTTCTCACGCGGCTTGAAAGCACTCTAGTAATCCTGCCAGCGCTTTTCGAACATGCCGTCGGTCCAGACCCAAATCTCGTGGCACCAGTTGGCGCCGACGCGGCCGCAATAGGTGCCGTGGTGGACGACCTGAACCCCCGCTTCGCCTTCCCAGTCGATCGGCTCGATCTCGGGCGGAAAGCCTGTCAACTCGAACCGGCCATCGCCAAGCGCGATGTAGACGCTGCCGGAACAGCCACCCGAACCGCAGAAAAAGCTTACCGTGCCCATGCAGAGCGCGCCGCCGTGATTGATCACGACATCGATGTGGCCATCGCCATTGAGATCGACCCAATTGGCGAAACTGTCGTCGATGGCGAGGTCTTCACCGCAGACTTCGCGCGCCACGCCAACTTCTTCCGCGACGGGATCGGATACCACCATGCCCGCATCGACCGCTCTCGCATGAGGCCCTGAAAAGGCGAGCAGGAACACCGCGGATGTTATGGTGGCGGTCAGACGCATAATCTATCAAAAGTTGTGATCACGAGCATTGTCTACATAACGCCGCCATGTCACGTCAAGGTGACGGTGGCTCAGAAATCCGAGGCGTCTTGTGTGTCGGCTCAACTGACAGCTGTTAGTATCGCCGCCCTGAGGTCGTCGAGCCCGTCGCCTGAAACACTCGAGGTCGCAATGATGCCTGGATAGGCTGCCGGGCGTTTCGCGACTGCGTCTGAGATCCGCTCAATTTGAGCTTCGCGAGCATCAGGCTTTACTTTGTCGAGCTTCGTCGCGACAACGTGATACGATACTGCCGATGCATCGAGGGTATCGAGGATCGGCGTATCAGTCGCTTTCACGCCATGTCGGGCATCAATCAGCAGATAGACCCGTTTGAGATTGGACCGGCCGCGCAAATAGGCGTGGATCAGGCCAGTCCAGGTTCCGACCTTTTTCTTAGGCGCCTCAGCATAGCCATAGCCTGGCATGTCGACGAGCCGGAAGATCGGGTCTTCTTGTGGGCCGACCGCAAAGAAATTCAACTCTTGCGTGCGGCCTGGGGTGTTCGATGTCCTTGCCAGCGTCTTGCGGTGAAACAACGCGTTGATCAGGCTCGACTTGCCCACATTGGAGCGTCCAGCAAATGCTATCTCGGGCAGATCGTCGGACGGCAGGCCCGCAATCGCAACGGCACCTTTGAGGAAGGTCACGGGGCCTGAGAACAGGCGGGTATCGGGTGACGTGTCGGTCATGACGCTGTTTCGAGGCGCGTGATGTCGAGTGACCGGATGCTCGCGAGATTGCGGGTGATTTTGTCGGCCTCCCAATCCCACCAGGCGATGGCGAGAAGGCGCTCGATGTCGGGATCCGAGAAGCGCTTCCTGACGACCCGCGCAGGATTACCGACTGCCACGGCATAGGGTGGCACGTCGCCACCGACCACGGCATGAGCGCCGACAATCGCGCCTGAACCAATGCGAACGCCGGGCAGGATCGTCGCGTTCGTGCCGATCCAGACGTCGTTTTCGATGATTGTGTCGCCGCGGAGATCCTGCTTCCAGGCTTCCTGAAGAGCTGCCTCCGCGTCCCAGCCTGACCCGAAGATCTCGAACGGGTAGGTGCTGAGGCGGTTCATGGCGTGGTTCGCGCCGTTCATGATGAAGCGGAGGCCCGTCGCCAGAGCGCAGAACCGGCCGATGATCAGCCGATCGCCAATGAAGTCGAAATGATAGCGCACGCAGCGCTCAATAAAGCGTTCGGGACCGTCAGGATCATCATAATAGGTGTAGTCGCCAATCTCGATCTTTGGGTGGTCGATCAGGGGCTTGAGAAAGCCGATGCTGGGCGCCCAATCGAGCGGCTTGGCAGCATGAGGGGAGGGACCGTGCATAGGATGGACTCCAGAAAACGTGACAAATGGGCCGGTGGTCAGCCGGCAGAACAAACAAGGCGTCACGTTACTGGATCATCGGACCTCTCCGGCGGATGAGCACGCCTCTGTATCACTCGCCCGGTTGGTTGGCGGGTTTGCCGGGGCCAGACCGGCGGCCACGCTGATTGCCCTTCTTGCGCCGCGAGCGCTGTTGGCGCGGCGGCTGAGCAGCCGGCTCGGCGCGTGGCTCATCGGTCTCTATCGTTTCTTCTGACGGCTCGGCAGCCTTTGTGTCGGCCTGTGATGAAGACCCGGCCTCCGCTTCGTCCGCAACGTCATCATCGGTCTTGGACTTGCGCTCGGGCACCAGCGGATCGGGTTTGGCCGTACCCTTGCCGAAGCCGAGCAGGATGTTGTTCCAGATGTCGATCGGAACGCCCTGCCGCTTCATGATGTAGCCCTGCTGCAAGACCGAGAGGAAGTTGTTCCAGGTCCAATAGATCACCAGGCCCGCCGGGAACGTCGCCAGAAGAAACACAAACAGGATCGGCATCCAGTTGAAGATCATCGCCTGTGTCGGGTCAGGCGGCGGCGGGTTCAGCTTCATCTGTACCCACATCGTGATGCCCATCAGAATGGGCCAGATGCCGATCAGCAGGAAGGTCGGAGGGTCCCAGGGGATCAGACCGAACAGGTTGAACATCGACGTTGGGTCAGGAGCGGACAGATCTTGGATCCAGCCGAAAAACGGCGCGTGACGCATCTCGATCGTCACAAACAAGACCTTGTAGAGCGCGAAGAAGACTGGGATCTGGATCAAGATCGGCAAGCAGCCGGCCAGTGGATTGATCTTCTCCTTTTTGTAGAGATCCATCATCGCCTGCTGCTGCTTCATCTTGTCGTCTTTGAAGCGATCGCGGATCTCCAGCATGTCCGGCTGGACCTTCTTCATCTTCGCCATTGATTTGTAGGCGGTATTCGCCAGCGGGAAGAAGACCAGCTTGATCAGAACGGTGACGATCAGGATCGACACGCCGAAATTGCCGAACATGCGGAAGAAGAAATCGATGACGTAAAACAGTGGTTTCGTCAGGAAGTAGAACCAGCCCCAGTCGATCAGGAGCTCGAACCGCTCGATGCCAAGCGCCTCTTCGTAGCCGTCGACGATCGCGACTTCCTTGGCACCGGCGAAAAGATAGCTCTCGACGGCAGCACTGCCGCCGGCGGGCAGGGTGACGGCGGCCAGAAGATAGTCTGCCTGAAAGGTCGGTGTGTCGGCTGAGGCACCCTGGCGGAAGCGGCCCTCGAAGGTGGTGTCCTGGGGGGGGATCAGCGCTGTCGCCCAATACTTGTCCGTTATGCCAAGCCAGCCACCAATCGCGGTGTAGCGCTGTGGGCCTTCAGCAAGGTCGCCATAATCGACCTCGACCAGTCCTTCCTCGCCGAGTACGCCGATAAGGCCCTCGTGCAGAATGAAGAAGTTCGTCAGGTCCGGAATGCCATGCCGCGAGATAAGGCCATAGGGAAACAGGACCCGGTCGTCAGAGCCAGTGTTCTCGACCGTATCGGAAATCGTGAAGAGGTAGTCCTCGTCGACCGAAATTGTCCGTGTGAAGATCAGCCCCGCCGCGGTTTCATGGCGTAGGACGATCGGAGTGTCCGCCGTCAATATCCCGTTCGAGACCGCTTCCCAGACCGTGTCACGGTCAGGCAGGTCTCCTCCGTCATCTGCCGCAACCCAACCAAACTCTGAATAATAAGGGTTGGCCGTACCGGTCGGTGACAGCAGTTCGATGATCGGGCTGCCGTCTTCGACAGTTTCGCGATACTCGGTCAGCGACAGATCGTCGATCCGCGCGCCCCTCAGAGAGATCGAACCGGTAAGGTGGGACGTCTCGATGTCGATGCGCGGGCTCGTCCCCAGTGCGTCCGAACGCACGGTCAAGCCTGCGGCGTCGGGCGCCTGTGGAACCGCTGTGCCACCTGGCTGTGGGACGGTGGTGCCATCGGCACTCGGGGTCGGCACCGTGCTGCCGTCGATCTCGGCGCCCTGGGCCTGTTGTTCAGCCTGGATCTGTGCCTGTTGTTCTGCGATCTGGCGTTCGCGCTCGAGCTGCGGGATGTTGTAGAAGAAGTGCCAGGCGATGAGCACCATCACCGACAGGCCGATCGCCAGCAGGTAATTGAACGTGTTGTTGTCGTTGTTCATGCCTGCGTCCCGTCCCGATGGCGCGTTTGGTCGTGGCGTGGCCGCTTCGATGTGTGCACCTTGATGAAGGCCCGATCCAGATCCTCTATCAAGTCCTCAAACGGCAAGGTAAGGGCTTGGCGGCGCCCGACAAGGACATAGTCGTGGTTTGCGCGTGCCCGTTGCGGCGCTACGGTGCTCATGGCCGCTTTGAGCCGTCGCCGCACCCGGTTTCTCTCGACTGCGCTACCGACCTTCCGCGACGTCGTGTAGCCGGTTCGGACCGTTCCACCATCGACCTGATCGGTAACATCTGCGGGTCGGCGTAGCGCTTGCAAAACAAAGCCTGACGTTACCGCTTTGCGTCCCTTGGCGAGTCGCAGGAAGTCCGACCGGCGCACCAGCCGCGACATCGGGTCGAAGCGGGGCCTAGGCTCGTGGTTTTTCAGGTGGTCGCTGTGGGACGCGTCGTCGGTCATGATGTCGCAAGTCGGCCGGGTAACGGCGATCCCGTCCTGCCTCGTTAGACCCCCTGTCCCGAGCGTTACGCGCTCAGGCGCTTGCGGCCTTTGGCCCGGCGGCGGCGGATTACGGCCTGGCCATTCTTGGTCGCCATACGGGCGCGGAAGCCGTGGCGGCGCTTACGGACCAGACGGCTCGGTTGATAGGTGCGCTTCATTTCGTTCTCTCCAAGGCGTGCTCTCGGCACGCCTAACCTCTATTCGCGCCGTTTGAAGGGAGTGTCCGGGCCTGGTCCGGACAACGCTCCGGCAATGGCAGCATCGCGGGGACTGTCTCGCGGGGCCGCGCCGGCACAAACGGCAAAATGATTGGGGTCGCGGTCAATACGCGAACCTGCGGCTTATACGGGACGCTGGCGCTGGTCGTCAATCGGATCACGTCGGGATGTTTTTTTAACCTGCAACGATGCATCAGCGTTGCCGTCCGGCGCGATCGTACTGTGCGCTGGCGCACAGATCTGCCTTGCAGGATCGCCCATCTTCAAATCATGGCATCGCGATGTCGGTCGATTACACGGCCCATCAAAACCCGGTGAGACGAAGGAATTCCTCAAGGATGTGTGCTAGCACGCCAAGTTCGGCAGATGGGAGGGGTGGTGCACAGCACATGCCTGGTGCGGAGCGTGAAGATAAGAATGGCGGCGGTTCCTGGTTAACGCGCCTCGGGAGACTTGCACCGCTTCTGGTGCTGGCCGGGCTCATGGCCGTTTTCTTCGCGCTCGGTCTGCACAAGTTCTTGACGCTCGACCATCTGATCGAACACCGCAAGAAACTGGTCGCCTTCGTTGATCAGAACTATGTCGGGGCGCTTGCAACTTTCGCGCTGATTTACATCATCTCGGTCGCGACGTCGCTGCCCGGCGGACTAGCGCTCACACTGGTCGGTGGATTGCTGTTTGGCTGGCTTGTTGGTGGTCTTGTCGTCGTGGTCTCGGCGACAGTCGGGGCCATCGCTCTGTTTTTGGCCGCGCGCACCGCGCTTGGAGAGACCCTGCGCAAACGGGTCGGGCCGAGGCTTTCAAAGATCGCTGAAGGGTTCGAGCGCGATGCCTTTCACTATCTTCTGTTCTTGCGGCTTGTGCCAGTGTTTCCATTCTGGTTTGTCAATCTGGCGCCGGCGTTCACCGGTATCGGCCTTGGCACCTATGTCTTGGCGACCTTTATCGGCATTATCCCTGGCACGTTCGCCTTCGCTGTCATCGGTTCGGGTCTGGACGGTTTAATCCAGGTGCAACAGGATGCCTATGAGGCCTGTATGGCGGCGTCGAGCGACCCCGAGACGTGCGGCTACACACTTTCGGCCAAATCGCTGATCACGCCCGGCCTTCTCGCCTCGCTTGCTGCCTTGGGAACGCTGGCCCTTGTGCCAGTGCTCGCCAAGCGGTGGTTGCGCGGCGCACGTCCTCAGGCGTAAACGGCTATCCTATCTCCTGCATTGGAGCAGACATGGCCGCAACAAGCGACCTCAAACCAGACATTTGCGTCATTGGCGCCGGATCGGGCGGCTTGTCGGTAGCCGCGGGTGCTGCTGCGTTCGGCGTTCCGGTCGTGCTCATTGAAAAGGGTCTGATGGGCGGCGACTGCCTGAACTATGGCTGTGTCCCGTCAAAGGCGCTGATCGCGGCGGCGAGCCATGCTGAAGCCATGCGGTCGGGTATGCCCTTTGGCATCAAGCCGGTCGAGCCCGACATCGACTTCACCAAAGTCATGGCGCATGTCAAAGGCGTTATCGGTCATATCGCGCCGCTTGATTCTGTCGAACGGTTTCGTGGTCTGGGTGTCAGCGTTATCCAGGGCACGGCTGAATTCGTCGACAAAAACACTGTTGAGGTCGGTGGCCAGAAGATCCGTGCCCGGCGCTTTGTGATCGCAAGCGGCTCAACACCGTTCGTGCCTCCTGTTCCCGGTCTCGACAATGTCGCCTATCTGACGAATGAAACGGTCTTCGAGCTCAAGCGCCTGCCACGTCATTTACTGATTGTTGGCGGAGGCCCGATCGGCATCGAGCTTGGCCAGGCGTTTCGTCGGCTCGGCAGCGAGGTGACCATCCTTGATGCTGGTCCCATGCTTGGCCGCGAGGATCCGGAACTGGCAGGTTTTGCAACGACTGCGCTTCTTGAAGATGGCGTGACGTTGCGCGACCACGTGACCGTGGACCGAGTCGAGCGGGCGCGAAACGGTGTACGGCTCGTACTCAATGGAGCCAATGGCGAAGAGATGGTGACCGGCAGCCATCTCCTGGTTGCCACGGGCCGGAAACCGACCGTCGAAGGGCTCGGCCTGGAAGCAGCCGGTATCAAACACTCCGCGCGCGGCATCGAAGTCAATGACAAGCTCAAGACCTCGAATCCGCGCGTCTTCGCGATTGGCGACTGCATCGGCGATCTGCAATTCACCCATGCTGCCAACTATCATGCCGGCCTCGTCCTGCGCGCGATTCTGTTTCGCATGACGGCCAAACGCGACAATAGCGTCGTGCCGCGCGCGACCTATTGCGATCCTGAAATCGCTGCCGTGGGGTTGAGCGAGGAAGAAGCATGCCGCCGGCATGATGATATAAGGATTATGCGCTGGCCGCTTGTAGAAAACGACCGAGCCCAGGCCGAGCGCGACACGGCGGGCCTAATCAAGGTCATCAGCACCAAGAAGGGCGTTGTATTGGGTGCTGGTATCGTGGGCCCGCACGCTGGCGAGTTGATCCACCCCTGGACGCTCGCTGTGACTCGCAAGATGAAGCTGAACGCCATCACCGGGCTTGTCTTTCCCTATCCAACGCTCGGTGAGATCAGCAAACGCGCTGCGGTCAACTATTACCTTCCCAGCCTGGCAAGCCCTTGGCTGCGCCGCATCATTGGCTGGCTCAGACGGTTTGGGTAAAGCGGTGCGCGAGGCCGTGGACAATCCCAAGCATGAAACAAGCACAGCGCAGGTTGGTGGCTCGCGCCGTCGGTTACGCCGCCGCAGCTTCGGCTTGTCAGGCAAGCTTCTCATCCTGACGCTCGGCTTCGTCATGCTCGCCGAGGTTTTGATCTATGTTCCGTCGGTCGCGAACTACCGCAAGACTTGGCTGGAAGAACGGCTAACGGCCGCTCGGACAGCTGTGTCCGTTCTCGATATGCTTCCGGTGACGACCAACAATGGAACGTTGTCGGTTCAGCTTCTGGATCAGGTCGGCGCCATGGTGGTGGCGGTGCGGGACGAACGTGGCCGCAGGCTGATCGCCGCCGATGACACCTCGATCGAGATCGCGCAGATGGTCGATCTCCGGCGCATGGCACCACATGAACTCATTACAGATGCGTTCAAGACGCTGATGTTTGGTGGCGAGCGCTACATCCGCGTTGTCGGTGTACCGCCGGGGCAGGGCGACTTTATCGAGATCGTCATCGACGACACTGAGTTGCGTGATGCCATGGTTAGCTATTCGATCAATATTCTGATCCTGTCGCTGATCATCTCGGTGATCACTGCGGCGCTGGTTTACGTCTCGCTGCGCGCCTTGATCGTCCGGCCGGTGCAACGGTTGACCGAGACAATGTCGCATTTCGCCGAGAACCCCGAGGACCGCCACCGTATCATCGTTCCCAGCGGCCGTGCCGATGAGCTTGGTGATGCCGAGCGCCGGCTCGCCGACATGCAAACCGATCTCGCAAGCCTGATCGCCCAGAAGAACCGGCTCGCGTCTCTCGGGCTGGCGGTCTCCAAGATCAATCATGATCTCAGGAACCTGCTTGCATCCGCGCAACTGACCGTCGACCGGGTCGGTGAAATCGATGATCCGACGGTGCGCCGCTTTGCGCCGAGACTTCTGGCGACGCTCGATCGGGCAGTGGCGTTTTGCGAGAACACGCTGAAATATGGCAGTGCCGCCGAGCCGCCGCCCGATCGCGCGCCGTTCTGCCTCTCGGAGCTTGTGTCGGAGATTGGTATGATCCTGCACCTCGACGAGGCGAGCGGCATCCGTTTCGTGAATGATGTGCCGGCCGATCTCGCCCTTGATGCCGACCGCGACCAGTTCTATCGCGTCATTCTCAATCTGTGCCGCAATGCCGTCCAAGCGCTCGACGCGCAAGGAGAGGCTTGTTCCGATACAGAGGCGGCGATTACGGTCTCAGCACGCGAAACCGATGGCGGCATTGCGATCGACGTGTCCGATACCGGGCCAGGTGTCCCGGCGCGGGCGCGGGAACGTCTGTTTGAGGCGTTTCATGGCTCGACCCGGCCCGGCGGGACGGGGCTCGGGCTTGCGATCAGTGCCGAGCTTGTCCGGGCTCATGGCGGCAAGATCGCGCTCGTCGAAGGCGTGGAAGGTGCCTGTTTCCGCATTGATCTGCCACATGAGGCCAAAGTGCCCGGCACTGTGCGCCAGTCACGTTCTGCTAACCAGGGCTGATTGTATCGCGCGCGATTTCGGTTGGTTTCCTGTGGTCGACCCTTGCAATTCCGTGGGCAAGGGGATAGCTCTCCCGGTTCCGTTCCCCGGCGCGACACTGCCGCGGGTTGCGGGCGAGCAGGCCGCGTTATATGCGGCTGTGTCTTGGGCACCGGTAGCTCAGCTGGATAGAGCACCAGACTAC
>JBCBSK010000107.1:0-13579 GCA_039819185.1 Pseudomonadota bacterium
GACCTCGACCGTTGCCAGAGCCTGGACACTCGCATCCGGGTTCATCTGGTCGACAAACGGCCAGGCGGCGAAAGCAACGGTCGAGGTCGATCTGTCACCGATCCAGGTCGGACAGAGCATCACCGTGATGTGGCGCGGCAAGCCGGTGTTCATCCGCCACCGGACGGAAGACGAGATTGCCGAGGCGCGCGCCGTTCCAATTGAAGAACTGCCTGACCCGATCGCACGCAACGACAATACCGGCGAGGTGCCGGCGACCGATGAGAACCGTGCCACCCGCGCAGAGTTCCTCATCCAGGTCGGTATCTGCACTCATCTCGGCTGTGTGCCGCTCGGTGAGGCCGGCGATTTCGATGGCTGGTTCTGCCCGTGCCACGGCTCGCACTATGACACGTCGGGCCGTATCCGCCGGGGGCCTGCGCCGGAAAACCTGCCAATCCCCGTCTATCAATATAGCGACGACACCACCGTTGTGATCGGCTGACGCTGACGCTTGGAGCGCGCCATGGCTGGACAATCCTACCAATTCAAATCCCCCGTCATGAACTGGCTGGAAAGCCGGTTGCCAATTTTTGGCATGGTCCAGAAGGAGTTCGTGGCGTTTCCGACGCCGAAGAACCTCAACTACTTCTGGACCTTCGGGGCGATCCTGACCTTCTGCCTGATCACCCAGATCATCACCGGCATTGTGCTCGCCATGCACTACACGCCACATGTCGATCACGCCTTCGATTCGGTCGAGCACATCATGCGCGACGTGAATTATGGCTGGCTTTTGCGCTATGTTCACATGAATGGCGCGTCGATGTTCTTCGTCGCGGTCTACATTCATATGATGCGCGGCCTGTATTACGGTTCCTACAAGGCGCCGCGCGAAGTGCTTTGGATGCTCGGCGTCATCATCTTGATTCTGATGATGGCGACAGCCTTCATGGGCTATGTTCTGCCTTGGGGTCAGATGAGCTTCTGGGGTGCGACCGTCATCACCAACCTGTTCTCGGCGCTTCCCTTTGTCGGACCGACGATCGTCGAATGGCTGTGGGGCGGATTCTCGGTCGACAATCCAACGCTGAACCGCTTCTTCAGCCTGCACTTCCTGTTGCCATTCGCGATCCTGGGCGTGGTGATCCTGCACATCATCGCGCTGCATGCGTCGGGCAACGGCAATCCGACCGGTGTGGAAGTGAAGTCGGAAAAGGACACGGTGCCGTTCCACCCCTATGCCACGATGAAGGACCTGTTCGCGCTGGTCTGCTTCCTGATCGTGTTCATGCTCTTCGTGTTCTACGCACCGCAGTTCAAGTTCCACCCGGACAACTACATCCCGGCGAACCCGCTCGTTACGCCGCCGCACATCGTTCCTGAATGGTATTTCCTGCCATTCTACGCGATCCTGCGGGCGGTTCCGGACAAGCTCGGTGGTGTGCTCCTGATGTTTGGCGCCATCGCGGTGCTGTTCGTCCTGCCCTGGCTCGACACGTCGAAGATCCGGTCCGCAAGCTATCGCCCGATCTACCGGCAGTTCTTCTGGGTGTTCGTCCTGGTCTGCATCGGGCTTGGATATCTCGGCGCGATGCCGGCCGAAGGCGGCTACGTCATCGCCGCACGTATCCTGACGCTGTATTACTTCGCGTTCTTCCTGGTCATCATGCCGCTGGTCGGCATTTGGGAAAAACCGCGACCGTTGCCGCGCTCAATCTCCGAGTCGGTGCTCGGCAAACATGGCGGTGTAAGCGGCGGCGGCGCGCAGCCCGCTGGCGCCACTGCCTCTCCCGAAAAGCGCGGCTGACCGATGATTCCTGGAGCGACACCCATGCTGTCTTCCCTTCGCACTCTCATCGTCTCAGCCGCGGTCGCCGGGACAGCCCTGCTGACCGGAGCACCCGTTGCAATCGCAGCCGGTGAGGCACCATCACCACCATCGCGGTCGTGGACCTTCTCGGGCCCGTTCGGCACCTTCGACAATGCCCAATTGCAGCGCGGCTTTCAGGTCTACAAACAGTCCTGCTCGGCCTGTCACGGCATGCGGCTTCTGTATTACCGCAACCTTGGTCAGCCCGGCGGACCCGAGTTCACCGAGGACGAAGTCAAGGTCATTGCGGCCGGCTACATGGTCACTGACGGCCCGGACGATACTGGCGAAATGTTCCAGCGCCCGGCCATCCCTTCAGACACGTTCTTCGAACCCTATGAGAACGAGCAGCAGGCCCGCTCGATCTTTGGCGGAGCCTATCCGGTTGATCTGTCGGTCATCACCAAGGCACGCAAGTACGGGCCCAACTATCTTGCCGCCCTCCTGCTCGGCTATCACGAGGCGCCGGCCGGCTTCGACCTGGAACCGGGCCAATATTACAATGAGTATTATTCCGGCCACCGTATCGCCATGCCCCCGCCGCTGGTCGCCGACGGCCAGATCGCCTACGACGACGATACACCGGAAACGATCGAGAACTATGCCGTCGATGTTTCCGCCTTCCTGCACTGGGCTGGCGAACCGAAGCTTGAAGAGCGCAAGCGCATCGGTCTTCAGGTGATGATCTTTCTCTTCGTCTTCGCAGCACTGCTCTACCTGACCAAGCTGAAGCTCTGGCGCAATATCGATCACTGATCCGCGGCAGCCTACCTGCCAGACAGGCTCGCCTTCGTGCCTGACGCCCGTTAGAAAGGCCCCGCCAGATCATCATCTGGCGGGGCCTTCGCTTGAGTTGAGGACAGTATGGCACACAGTGTTCTGGGGATTATCGGTGGATCGGGCCTCTATGACCTGCCGGGGTTGGAGATCGACGAGCGCCGGATTGTGCCGACACCGTGGGGCATGCCATCAGCGCAACTCGCTTTCGGCCATATCGCAGACCTGCCGGTTGTTTTCCTGCCGCGCCATGACACCGGCCACAGGCTGCCACCATCCGACATCAATTATCGCGCCAATATCGATGCCTTGAAGCGGTCGGGCGTCACCGATCTTATCTCGGTGTCAGCTTGCGGTTCATTCAAGGAAGAGCTGTCACCCGGCACCTTCGTCATCGTCGATCAGTTCATCGACCGCACCAAGGGGCGCGCGGCGAGCTTCTTCGGACCTGGCTGCGTTGCCCATGTCGCCTTCGCCCATCCGGTCAGCCCGCTGCTTGCAGACGCGATCGCAGATGCCGCAAAGGCCGAAGCGATCGATCACGCCCGTGGCGGCACCTATCTCGCGATGGAAGGGCCACAGTTTTCGACCTTTGCCGAATCGCTCCTCTACAAGTCCTGGGGCTGCGACGTCATCGGCATGACCAACATGCCCGAGGCCAAGCTCGCCCGCGAGGCGGAGCTTTGCTACGCAACGGTTGCTATGGTCACCGACTATGACTGCTGGCACCCGGACCATGGCGATGTCGACATCCCGGAAATCCTGCGTGTCATGCGCCAGAACGCAGACAATGCCAGCCGACTGGTGGCACGGCTTGCACGTGACTTTCCCCGCGAGCATCCGCCTTGTCCGAACGGTTCGGATCGAGCGCTCGATACCGCGATCATTACCCCGCCGGACGCCCGCGACCCAGCGCTTCTGGCCAAGCTCGATGCCGTTGCGGGTCGGGTTCTGAAAGGGGCCGGCGCATGACGACGGCATCGCCTCAACTCGCGGAAGCGCTACGGGCTGCGGTGCGGACCATCCCCGATTACCCCAAGGCCGGGATCCAATTTCGCGACATTACAACGCTTCTCGGCAATGCGCGCACTTTTCGCCGCGCCGTCGACGAACTGGTCCACCCTTGGGCTGGCGCCAAGATCGACAAGGTTGCCGGTATCGAAGCGCGTGGCTTCATCCTTGGAGGCGCCGTCGCGCACCAGCTGTCTGCGGGCTTTGTCCCGATCCGTAAGAAGGGCAAGCTGCCACACGAGACTGTCTCGATCGCCTATTCGCTGGAATACGGGATCGACGAGATGGAGATGCACCGCGACGCAATTGCACCCGGCGAAACTGTGCTTTTGGTCGATGATCTGATCGCCACCGGCGGCACAGCGGAGGGCGCAGTCAAACTGCTTCGGCGGCAAAGTGCCGAGATCGTCGCAGCGGTCTTCGTCATCGACCTGCCGGATCTCGGCGGCGCGGGCAAGCTCCGTACCCTAGATGTCCCTGTGCGGACGCTGCTGTCCTTCGATGGGCACTGAACCGAACGGACAGGCTACGTCGCGACCAGACGCCGCTCGACGAAGACGTTCCCCGTAAAGCCGTAAACCAGCTGGCCGTCCTGGTTCAGCCCCTCATTGCGGTTGGTCAGCAGACCCCAGGCGGGGCGTGACGCGGAAACGCGTTTGGATGTCAGCGTCGAGCGATAGGTGATCGTGTCGCCGACATAGACCGGCAGTTTCCAGACGAGATCGGTGAAACCAGGTGATGGTCCGAGCTTGGCGATCGGCAGCCCATCGGCCTCCGCGCGGGCCAGTTCGCTTTTGTGGTGATCGATGAACAGCCGCATCCACACCGCCGCCGTGTGCCAACCCGACGCGCAGAGCCTGCCGAAATGGCTGTCGGCTGCGCCTTCTTCCGACATGTGAAACCGTTGCGGGTCGTACTTCGACGCAAAGGCCACGATCTCATCGGTTGTGAAGGTGTGCGCGCCGAGTTCGATGACCTCGCCGATCTCGCGGTCTTCATAGAACGCCGTCATGATCCGGCAGCCTCGGCGGTAGCCGGCCTGCGCCCGAACATGATCGGGTTCTCCATCACCAGGACTTTCTCACCAGCCTGGTTGCTGACCTCCCAACGGAACTGCACCACGCCCATGTCGGGTCGAGAGCGTGACGGTTTCGCTTCAAGGATCGTGCGCTTGCAGGTCAGGACATCTCCAGGGCGGACGGGCCGGAGCCATTTGCAGCTGTCGATGCCGGGTGAGCCCCAGCTAGCTGCATCGAGCATGAACGCATCGCACATCATGCGCATGAGCATGGCGCAGGAATGCCAACCGGACGCCGCCAGCCCGCCGAGCATGCTGTCGCGTGCCGCCTTGGCGTCGAGATGCATCGGCTGGGGATCGAACTGCTCGGCGTAATCGACGATTTCGCCGGCTGTCACCTCATAAGCGCCAAAGGTCCATTCGGCACCAGGTTCGAAGTCCTCGAAGAAGATGTTGGGATCGTGCATCGGAGCGCAGACTCAGGCAGCGAAACGGAAGTGCATAACGTCCCCGTCTTGGACCACATACTCCTTGCCTTCAAGCCGCATCTTGCCAGCATCCTTCGCACCCTGTTCGCCCTGGCCCGTGACGAAATCGTCATAGGTAATGGTTTCGGCACGGATGAAGCCTTTCTCGAAATCGGTGTGAATGACACCGGCGGCCTGGGGGGCTGCAGTGCCTTGTGGCACGGTCCAAGCGCGTGCTTCCTTCGGTCCGACAGTGAAGAAGGTGATGAGATCGAGAAGATCGTAACCGGCGCGGATCAGCCGATTGAGGCCCGGTTCGGCAAGACCCAGCGTTTCGAGGAAGTCTGCTCGCTCCTCCGGAGGCAATGTCGCGATCTCGCTCTCGATCCGCGCAGAAATGACGACGCATTCGGCGCCCTCACTTTGCGCCCGCTCGGCAATGGCTTGTGACAGCGCATTGCCGTCAGCGGCAGACCCTTCATCGACATTGCCAACATAAAGGATCGGTTTCGATGTCAGGAGGTTGAGCGCGCGGAATGCCTTTTCCTCGTCATTGGTGCGCTCGGTGTGGCGCGCGGCGCGGCCTTCGCGCAAGAGCGGCAAGGTGCGCTCGATCAGCCCAAGCGCTTCCTTGGCGTCCTTGTCATTGCCGCGAATCTTCTTCTCGAGCGCCGGAATGCGTTTTTCCAGGCTGTCGAGGTCGGCGAGCATCAATTCGGTCTCGATCGTCTCGGCATCCGCGATCGGGTCGATGCGGCCCTCAACATGGGTGATGTCATCATCCTCGAAGCAGCGCAGAACGAAGGCAATCGCATCGACCTCGCGGATGTGCGACAGAAACTGGTTGCCCAATCCCTCACCACGCGAGGCGCCGCGCACCAGGCCGGCAATGTCGACAAAGGTCAGCCGGGTCGGGACGATTTCCTTCGACGAGGCTATGCCTGCAAGCGTATCGAGCCTGGGATCGGGCACGGCAACCTCGCCGACGTTCGGCTCGATGGTGCAGAAAGGATAGTTCTCGGCCTGCGCAGCCGCTGTCTGGGTCAGCGCGTTGAAAAGCGTCGACTTGCCGACATTGGGCAGTCCAACGATGCCGCATTTAAAGCCCATAAGGACCTGTCCTTTTTCGTGTCGTGAGGTGTGGTGATTGCGCGGAGCCTATCCGTCTGTTCTAGCGTTTGAACAGTCCGCGTAAAGCGCCCGCCAATGGGCCATCGCGCTTTTCATGCGTGACGGGTGTGTTGCGTTTGGATGACGGGCTCGGCTGGCCTTTCTTAGGTGCTTCCGGCGGTCGTGTATCCTCGTCGTCGTCGAGCGCCTGCAGCGACAGATGGACCTTGTTCATGAAGGTCGAGTCCTCGCCGTCGGCGATTAGTCCGGCATGATCGGCAAGCGCATCGAGCAGCGGCCGCAGCCAATCCTCATCCGCCTTGGCGAAATCTCCCAGCACATGTTTCTGAACCAGAGCCTTGTGGCCGGGATGACCGATGCCGAGACGCACGCGGCGGAAGTCGGGCCCGATATGGGCCGCGATCGAGCGGATGCCGTTGTGACCTGCCGCCCCGCCGCCAGCCTTCACCCGCACCTTGAGCGGGGCAAGGTCGAGTTCATCATAGAAGACGACGACCTCCTTGGGCGGTATCTTGAAGAACTGGCAGGCTTGCGAAACTGCGTTGCCGCTCTCGTTCATATACGTCATCGGCTTGAAACAGCGGCATTTGCCGCTGCCAATCCGGCCCTCGCTGAAGGCGCCGGAGAACTTGTCGCGCCAGTCCGGCAGACCATGGCGCTGAACGATCGCGTCGAGCGCCATGAAGCCGATATTGTGCCGGTTGCGGGCATAGCGCGCGCCCGGATTGCCCAGGCCGACGAGAAGGGTCATGTGCGCCTCCCGTCAGGACAACGTCACTCCTCTTCGGAGCCCGTGTCCTCGTCGCCTTCGACCTCTTCATCGCCCGTATCTTCTTTGAGACCAGCGGGTGCGGCGATGGTCGCAATGGTGAAGTCACGGTCGGTGATCGTCGGCACGACACCATCCGGCAATGTAACAGCCGAAATGTGGATCGTATCGCCAAGATCGGCGCTTGCCAGATCAACCTCAATCGTGTCGGGGATGGCGTCAGCCGGTGCCTCGACCTCAACCTCGTGGCGAACGATGTTAAGAACACCGCCACGGCGCACGCCAGGACAGGTTTCCTGATTGAGGAAGACCACAGGAATGGCCACGGTGATGCGTGAATCCGCCGAGACACGCAGAAAATCGACATGAACCGGCAAATCCTTCACCGGATCGAGCTGGAAGTCACGCGGCAGGGCGCGGGTCTTCTTACCGCCAACGTCGATCTCGAAGACCGTCGTCATGAAGTGGCCGGAATGCAAAAGCTTCAGCGTTTCATTATACGCGATCGAAATCGCTTCCGGTGGTTTCTTACCGCCATAAATCACGGCAGGCACACGGCCTTCACGGCGAACGGCACGAGCGGCCCCCTTGCCGACCCGTGGACGCGCCGCGGCCTTGAGCGCAACGGTCGTGGACATCTCAGTCTCCTTATCAGCCCGACAAAGGCATAGACGCCGGCCGGAACATGGTGCGTTTGGAACAAAAGCGCCGGCCAACGCGGCCGGCGGTCGGTGCCGTCCCCTCCAGGGGTGCGGACGGCGAGATGCGTTGTATAGCGCCGGATTAAGGCAGGCGCAATGCTCCTATAAGGCACGCCCTCCCACGAAGAAGATTGCGTCATGGTCACGATCCCGTGCTCTGGCTTGGCCCACAGATCGCTTGCCCGATATAGCCCGAGCGTTGTTCAAACACGGGAGCCCGCGTGCCTCATGACAACACAAGACAGCATCACCGGGCGCACTCACATCCGCAATGACATCATTGCAATCCTGATCGCAGGTGCGATCGCCGAAACCGTGTTCGAAATCATCGCCTGGCTCGTGACGCCAGCGTTGTTCGGGTTCGCCCTGCAGCCAGCCTTTCTGATCGATGCGCTGTCGACGATCTATCTTGGGCTACCGCTCGGCTATCCGACGGCATTCGGACTACATGTTCTTGCGGGCATCGTGCTGTTTCCGCTCGGCTACCGGCTGATGATCAGCATTCTCCCGATCAAACCCGCTTGGATCACCGGGACGATCTGGGGCGTAATCCTGTGGTTTCTGGCCCAGGGTATCCTCGCGCCGCTCGCCGGCAGGCTCTTCATGATGGACTGGAGCGCCTTCACCTGGGCCTCCTTGATTGGTCATGTCATCTATGGCCTGGCGCTTGGCGTTGCCTATAAATCAGTCCTATCAAGGCTGTAAGTTCGGTATCGGCCGGGCTGGCCCGGCACCGGGCCAGCCTGGACGAACAGGAGACCGCCCAATGCCCGCCGCCAGAACCACTAAGACCAAGACTGCGAAACCCAAGACCTATGAGGGCGGCTGTTTGTGCGGTTACATCCGCTACCGGGCTGTCGGCGAGCCGATCTTCCCGCATCTCTGCTCGTGCACCCAATGCCAAAAGTGGAGCGGGGCACCGACAGTGGCCTGGGTCGAGTTTCCGCTCGACAGCTTCGCCTGGACCGGTGAGGGCGGAGCGCCGAAGCTTTATCGCTCATCGGAGAAGACACAGCGCGGCAGTTGCCCCGAGTGTGGTAGTGCGCTGTGCGCAATCGATGACGGATATGAGAACATCTCGCTGGTCATCGCGAGCCTCGACCGGCCGAACCGCATCGTCCCGGACGAACGGCACAGCTATCGGGGAAAGCAGCCGCGCTGGTGGCAGGTCGAGGTCACGCCGCCAACGACGTGAGGTCGAAAACCGCGTTGATCACGGCATCAACCGCAACGGCCGCCAAGATCATGCCCATGACCCGGCTGACAATGGCCGCCCCGCCCATTCCGATCAGTTTGAGGATCGGCCCAGCCAGCAACATCATAACGAACGCGCACCCGATTACGGCCAGCATCACGCCTGCCGTGACAATCTGCTCGGGCACGCTGAACCGATTGTTGTCGGTCAAAAGCACAACAGCCAGCATGGCGCCAGGAGAGGCGATCGACGGCACAGCAAGCGGAAAAATCGCCGGCGACGGACGCTCGGCTTCATCGCCCACCTGATCGGTCTCGGTTTGGGGCTTTGACTCACCGAAGATCATGGTCAGCGCAAAGAGAAACAACACCAACCCGCCGGCGATTTGAAACGCCGGCAGGCTGATGCCGAGCGCATCGATCAGAAATTGTCCCGCAACCAGGAAGAACAGCAGAACGCCGGCTGAAACGAGCGCCGCCTGAAGCGCGACACCGGGGCGCTCCGACGCGGCGAGGCCGGCCGTTACCGCCACAAAAACCGGGATCGTGCCGATTGGATCAATAACCACCCAAAGCGTCACGAACTGTTCGAACACGGATTGAAAATCGAGCTGGATGGACATTGCGCTCCCTATCGCGCGAGTGGCATGGCTTTCCAATGGACAGAAACGGCCCCATGATCCACGTGCAGTACGGACTTTAGAGAGGATGCCATGCCCCAAACCATTCTGTTCCGTGACGCCACACCCGAAGAGGAACTCGAAAAACCTGATCCGGCAAAAGTCCTCTCCGGTAGTCCGACGTTTCGGACCTGGAACGTGACCGAGCACGAAGACGGCACGCTGTTTTCCGGCATTTGGGAATCGACACCGGGCAGTTTTACGGTCTCCTATGATCAGGAATGGGAGTTCTGTCACATCTTGTCCGGCAAGATCGAGATCACGCCAGACAAGGGGGCACCGGTGCTGGTCGGGCCCGGTGATGCGTTTACGATCGAGCCAGGCTTCAAGGGCGCCTGGAACGTCCTCGAAACCTCACGTAAGCATTATGTTATCAAGATCTTGAGCTGATGTGCATGTCTGGCACAATCATGCAACGCTTCCGTAAGGCAACCGCCATAGCCTAGTCGGGTCTCAACCTTTTGGTCCGGCTGATGCGTTCTCGATTGCAGCTTGCCCCACGTCTGTTCGTGATTTGCTCGGCGCTGAGCTATACGGTGATGTGGGTCACGACCATCGCGTTTGTGCGCACTGGCCTAGGTATCGTGGGCCATCCCGACTGCCAGCAGATGATCGGAGGACCACTGTTGTGGACGTGCGATGGGATGCCAATGGCGATTCTCGTCTACTTCGTTAACACGTGCCTCATTCTGACGCTTTGGGCACCCGTCATGATCGCCGCGGCAACCGTCAATGTGGTGGCCATGCCGATCGCCGGTCTGGTACTGGTTGTTCACGGAATTGGCATCGTGGCGTGGATTTACGCGCTGGTTCTGAGTGTCGGCTGGTTAGTACAGTTCGCAAACAGGCTGCAACAGAGAGCTTAGTACTCTCAAGATCGCCACATCCGAACACCAGACGCACTTGCATCACAGATCTTATGTCCGGACATCTTCCATAGCGGCCATGTACTGCTCGAGCAGATTCACCGGCATTAATCCGTCGATCACTTGTAGCACTTCAACACCATCGTAGAAGGCTTCGTTGACCGAGTCGTGGAATGCAACAAGGGGCTGATCAATCAACTCAGGACGATACCCGTCGAGCGATTCGCCACCGAACGTGTAAGCCGAGACCATCAGCAATACGACACGGAACATGTCGAGCCCCCAGAATCGCAGGTTCTTTTGAAACCTGACGACACCACTCTACCCGGACCGGCTTAAGCGTGGTTTAGTCCGGTGCGAACAATTGTTCACACAACACATTTTCCGGCACTCGGCCTCTAAGGCCGCATCTGCGCAGCGAGAGACTCCATCCATGACCGATATGATCCTGCGCTCTGCGGGCCCCTCCCCCTTCGTCCGAAAAGTGCGTATGACCGCCGAAGTGCTCGGCCTGACTGACCGCATCGCACTAGATATGGCGGACGTCACCGACCCAAAGGACACGCTGCTGAGCCAAAACCCGCTCGGCAAGGTACCGGCGCTGGTCCTCAAGGACGGCACCGTGGTCTATGATTCCTGCGTTATCGTCGAACATCTCGACCAGGCGGCGGGCGGTGGCATCGTGATCCCGGAAGGCGCTGAACGGATTGCCGAACTCAGGCTCCAAGCGCTCGCCGACGGCATGATGGATGCCGGCATCCTGCAGATCTACGAGCGTCGGTATCGGCCCGAGGACAAACACCACGAGCCATGGGTCGAGTTACAAGCGCAGAAGGTTGCGCGCGCACTGACAGCACTTGAAGCCGATCCACCAGCACGCCACACGCCACCACGCATCGGCGAGATCGCCGTTGCAGCGATCCTAGGTTATCTCGATTTCCGCTTCGACGGCACCTGGCGGACGGACCACCCCAAGCTTGTCGCCTGGCTCGACCAGTTCGCCAAGGATGTTCCAGCCTTCGATATGACAGCGCCAGAGTAATCACGCGCCGGCCGGACATCGTCGCCAAAACAGATTCCGCCGCAGCCTACGCTTGGGTTGGCTGCGGCAGAGACTTGAATTGTTACGCCTCAAGCGGCGGAATGCGCAGGACCTGGCCAGGATAGATCTTGTCCGGATGCGACAGCATCGGTTTGTTGGCTTCGAAGATCACATTGTATTTGCCGCCATTGCCCTTGCCGTAATGCGTCTCGGAGATCTTCCACAACGTGTCGCCCTTCTCGACCGTATAGAAAGCGGCTTCAGCATCGCCTTCCTTGACCTCAATGGTCTCCTCGACCTGAGCGACACCTTCGACATTGCCGACGGCCAGAACGACCTTTTCGCGCATCTCATTGGTCATCGCATTGCCGGCGACGGTCACCTTGTCACCGTCAACCTTGATGTCGAGGCCCTCGACATCAAGACCGTGCTTTTCCACTTCAGCCTTCAACGCTTCGGCATCGGGCGCTTCGTCACCGCCACCGATACCGATCTTCTCGCCCACACCCTTGATGAAATCGAACAGCCGCATGTCGCATCTCCTGTCTGTTGAACTGTCTGCGTGGATTCAGACCCATCAGATCGTCTTCGAGGTCTCACGTTGACGCGTTTTAAGATCAGTCTCACAGGACTGCCCTTGGAACACGAAACCGTTTCCCGCTTTCGCTGACAGCGCTCTTGCTGGCGGCGGGACGTTAATGGCTGTGACACATTGTGAAAAGCGGAACTTGCGTTTGCCGAGACCCTGTTTCATGGACAACATGTGTTCCCGGCTCTGAATGGAGCCACCGAGATGTCGACGCAAGTGTGAAGCAGCGTGATTTGCGTGCGAGGCGGCGCGCAACCACTTGAAGAGCGACGGCGTCAGCGTCAGCGCGCCGTTCTCCTGTCACAAACGCCATTGCTTTAGGAGAATGACCATGCGGTCTGCCATTTTCTCGGGCGCATTGTTCGCCGCCCTCGCCTTCTCTGGCCCGGTCCTCGCCGGAGACCAGTATGTCGATTCCTCGGGATTTGCGATCAGCGGCTTTGATGTGGTCGCCTATTGGGACAAGGAACAGGCCCCGGTCGGCGAGGCTCAGCCACTTGCAACGCCAGGCGATCGCTCGATCACGGTCGAATACAATGGTGCGACCTGGGCGTTCGCCACGACCGAAAACCGCGACCGCTTCCTTGCTGATCCAGAGCGTTACGTGCCGCAATTCGATGGCCACTGCGCCTATGGCGTCGGTGTCCAACAGGGCGGCAAGGTGCCGGGCAATCCGCATCTGTGGCGCATCGTCGATGACCGTCTCTATCTCAACATCACCGAGAACGTTGTTGGCTTCTGGGAAGAGAACATTCCCGGCTGGATCGCCAGTGCGGACGACAACTGGAACCGTATCGAAGACAGCGTCGACGCCTCAAACCGCGAGATCCCGAACTTTACCGCAGGTCAGGCGCCGATCGGCGGATAACCATCTGGGGTCATCGGCCCCCTGTCGCATTTGTTCACCTGAGTGGGTGATACGCCCCGCTCGGCTTCGGCCGGGCGGTTTTTTTCGTCCAAGAAGACATTTGCAGAGCTGATGTGCACCTGATCGTGTTGCATCGCACAATCCAGCATCCTATCTCCTGCGTAATACCACGCACATATCGCGTGACATGCGAGCCGCTTCGGCTCCGCACGACGACCAATAGAGGACCGCACTTATGGTGATGTATCTTCAGCGCGCCCTAGCGTTTGACAGTTTTGCCAATCACGCGCGCCCACATGAGTGGCTCAGTTTCAGGAATGCGCTTATCGGGCGCAATCCGTACCCCCTTACCGATCCGGTCACCGCCGCAGAAACCGGTGGCCTCGACACCGTGCCGGGCGCAGCGTCGGACGCCTCTTTCGCCTAACGGAGACTGGAGGTTCGGCTCCTATCGGTGCCGCAATATAGGCCGCGGCTGTTGAACTGACCGTCCTTGTCAGCACAAGCCTATTGCGTTCCCATCCAAGTCAAGCTTGACGCTCCGGCGCGGTGACACGGCCAGAAAACCCGACACAGGCGTTATCACCGGCTATACAAAAACAGGGCATTCGCCA
>JBCBSK010000108.1:0-13561 GCA_039819185.1 Pseudomonadota bacterium
ATGGCCGAGTTGGCGCAAGAGTTCAACCACTCGGTCAGTGGAGCGGTTGAGGACGTCGCTGTGTCCACCCAGACCATGCTGGATCTGTCGGAAGAGCTGCAAACCGCTGCCGACCGGGCCAAGGCGCAGGCTGGTGCTGCGGGCACAGCCTCCAGCGAAACCTCTGGAACAGTCGACGCGGTCGCAGCTGCCACCGAAGAACTCTCGACGACGATTGCAGATGTCGCGCGCCGTGTTGGCGAGACCGCAAAGCAAACCGATCGGGCCGCTGAGCGGGCGCTTGCCGCGACGCAAACCGCATCGGAACTATCCGACAGTGCCAGCCTGATCGGCAATGTCATCGGATTGATCTCCGACATTGCCGAGCAGACCAATCTGCTCGCGCTGAATGCGACGATCGAGGCGGCGCGCGCTGGTGAATCGGGCCGCGGGTTTGCGGTTGTTGCCAGCGAGGTCAAATCGCTCGCCACCCAGACCGCGAAGGCCACCGAAGAGATCGCGACCAAGGTCGAAGCGATGCAGCACGGCACGCAAAGCGTGGTCTCGGCGATCGAAGAGATCAGTGAAACACTGGGCGGACTCAGCCGGTCTGCCGGCGAAATGGCCGAGGCCATCTCACAGCAAGAGGGCGCGACGCAGGAGATCGCTGATAACTCTCAACGCGTTGCCGGCGGGGCGCAGCAGGTTGAGCGCAACATTGGCGAAGCGGCCGCGGCCGTCGATGCGAACCGGGCGGCGGCCGATAAGGTGCGCGAGGCGTCCGAGACGCTGTCAGAGCGTGCTGGCGACCTCAAGCGAGATGTTTCGGCGTTCGTCGCGCGGATTGCAGCCTAAGTTCGAAAAGCGGCGGCGTAGAACGGGCTCGTCTTTGACCGGAGCATGCAATAGGCCCTGTGCTTCTGATTTGCGCGCTTTTGGACATGAAACCGGGCTTCACGTGTCTCCAAAGGCGCTTTAGAGCGCCACAACACGAGTCTCGCCGGGGGGTGCCACAGGATGGCCCTCGGCGGAATACTGGTTGAGCTTGTTGCGCAGGGTACGGATCGATATGCCGAGAATGGTGGAGGCATGAGTCCGGTTGCCGAGACAATGGTCTAGCGTGTCGAGGATCAGATCCCGCTCGACATCGGCGACGGTGCGCCCAACAAGCGATCGATTGACCGCTTCGGCGGTTTCGGCAGCTCTCGCTGCGACATCCGGTGCTCGCGCGGTTTCGAGCGGCGAGCCGTCCGGCAGGCGCAGATCGTCAACAGTGATCTCGGGCCCCGTCGCAAGCAGCACCGCGCGATGCAGCGTATTCTCGAGTTCGCGGACATTCCCGGTCCACGCATTGGCCAGCAGAAGCCTGCGTGCGTCGCGGTCGATCTTGCGCACAGATACGCCGTTGGCCTCGGAATAGAGTGCCGTGAAGTGATCCGCCAGCATCAGGACGTCCTGTGAGCGCTCGCGGAGAGGCGGGATCTTCAGCGTTACGACATTGAGCCGGAACATAAGATCCTCGCGGAATGAGCCCTTTTTGACCTCGGACACAAGATCGCGGTTCGTCGTGGCCAGGATACGGATATCGACTGGCACGGGCTTGCTACCGCCGACCCGATCGATAACCCGTTCCTGGATTGCTCGTAACAGCTTGGCTTGCAAGCGGATGTCCATTTCGCTGATCTCGTCCAAGAGCAACGTGCCGCCATCGGCTTCCTCGAACTTGCCGATCCGCCGTGCCACGGCACCCGTGAACGCGCCTTTCTCATGGCCGAACAGTTCCGATTCCAGGAGCTGTTCCGGGATTGCGGCGCAGTTCAGCGACACGAAAGGCCTGTCGGCGCGCTTTGATTTCGAGTGGATGTGGCGCGCCATGACCTCCTTGCCGGTGCCCGATTCGCCTGTGATCAGCACGCTGGCATTCGATGGCGCGATCTGGTCGGCGAGCTTGACGACGGCGCCCATCGCCTCGTCTCGGAAGATGAGAGCGGTGCGCTCCTCAGCAACTGCGGCGAGGATCGCGCCGATCAGGTCCGGGTCGGGCGGCAGCGGGATGTATTCCTTGGCGCCGGCGCGGATCGCTGCGACGGCGGCTTGTGCGTCATTCTCAACACCGCAGGCCGCCACAGGCACATGTATGCGTTCAGCTTCGAGCTGTGCGATCAGGGCCCCGATATCAAGCATGACATCGACCATGATCAGGTCTGCGCCGCGCCCGGCGCGCAAGGTCGCGAGCGCCTGGTCGATGTCCGCGACATGGGTGACCTTCGCACCCAGACCGATGGCGATCTTTGTGGCCTCGGTGAGTTGCCCGCCCAGCGAGCCTGCGATCAGGAGCCGCATTGTTTCGTCCTCCGACGCGGGATCAGCCGCGTTCCGCCTTGATGATCTCGGTCATGGTGATGCCGAGCTTGTTTTCAACCAGAACCACCTCGCCGCGCGCGACGAGCCGGTCGTTGACATAGATATCGATCGCCTCGCCGACCTTGCGATCGAGTTCGAGGACCGACCCCTCGCCGAGCTTGAGCAGATCAGCGACATCCATGCGTGCGCGCCCCAGGATCGCCGAGACTTTGACTGGAACGTCGAACAACGCTTCCAGGTCCGCTGCGGTCCGTGTCTTCTGCTCGTCATCTTCATCGATGGCGTGTGACATCGCAGGCAATGACACATCTGTATCGAGCTCGTCGAAGGGTCCGCCAGTGTTTTCCGCGTCCGTGTCTGCCATCTCAGACCTCCGTTTCCGTCACCGGCGCATCGCCATCGTCCTTGGCATGGTCATGCCCATCGTTGGCGTCATCTTCCGTCCCACGGCACTTGCCGAAATAGCGTTCCAGCGCGTCGTCGATCTCGCGTTCAATTTGCGCAATTCGCCGCACGACCCCGCCATCTGCCCATTCGATGCGGCCATCTCCGGGCACAATCTCGGGCTCGCCCATGACGATGATCCGGCCCGATATCCCGGCCTCTGCGGCAAGCATCGTGACGCGCTGATCAAGCATATCGGCGAGATCGGCATTGACCCGGACAATGACATGCGGAACGCCGCGCAGATCTCCGAGCGACTCGCGCAAAACCCTTGTCAGCTCGGCGAGCGGGTCCTCTGTGACTAAGCCGCGGGCGAGTTTTCGCGCCGACAGCACTGCAAGTTCGATGGCTGCCTGTTCAAGGGTTCGGGTGGCCTCGTCCGAAGCATTTGTCAGCGCACAAGCCTCGCGCATCAGCGTGTCGATTGATGTGGCAAGGTGGCTTTCGGCTTGTGCCGCCGCTTCCGCGCGTCCCTGTGCACGGCCCGCTTCGAAGGCTTCCTTGCGGGCAGCCGCGAGCTTGGCCGCTACCTCCTCGGCATCAACCGTCTCGCGCTCAGGCTTGCCTGAGCGGTCGAGGTTAAAGGCCTGGTCGAACAGGTAACGGACCGGCTGTGCCATGTTTGCCTGAGGCTCCATCAATAGATCAGTTCGTCTTCGCTGCGGTTTTTGGAAATCATGATCTCGCCCTTGGCGGCGAGGTCCTTGGCCAGATTGACCATCGAAGATTGCGCGTCATCGACATCGCGCAACCGGACCGGCCCCATTACATCCATGTCCTCCTTCAGCATCTTGGCGGCGCGTTGCGACATATTGCTGAAGAAAAACTCGTTAATGCTGTCGGATGCGCCCTTGAGCGCAACGGCAAGTTTGTCCTTCTCTACCGAGCGCAACAGCGTCTGGATCGATGCCGTGTCGAGGCGGGCGAGATCCTCGAAGGTGAACATCAATTGCTTGATGCGATCTGCTGATTCCCGGTTCTGATCCTCAAGCGCGCTCATGAAACGGCTTTCGGTCTGCCGGTCGAAGGAGTTGAAGATCTCGGCGATCAGCTCGTGAGCGTCGCGGCGCTGGGTCTGCGACAGGTTGGACATGAACTCGGTCTTCAGCGTCTCCTCGATCTTGTCGAGGATGTCCTTTTGGATCGATTCCATCCGCAGCATGCGGTTGACGACGTCGAGCGACAGTTCCTCCGGCAGGATCGCCAGAACACGCGACGATGTCTCCGACTTGATCTTCGACAAAACCACCGCGATGGTCTGGGGATATTCGTTCTTAAGATAGCTGGCGAGAACGGCTTCCTGAACGTTGGACAGCTTCTCCCACATGTTTCGGCCGGCTGGTCCACGGATTTCTTCCATGATGCTCGACACGCGTTCCGGCGGCAGGAAACCAGCGAGAAGGCTTTCGGCCGCCTCGTAATTGCCGACCAGCGCGCCCGCCCGACCCATCTCCATGACAAAGGTCGCAAGTAGCTTTTCGGCGACGTCGGACGAGACTTTGCCGAGCCTCGCAAGGGCCTGGCTCAACCGGCGGATTTCGTCATCCTCAAGGCCCCTCCAGACTTCGGCACCATGCTGGGGGCCAAGCGCCAGAAGCAAGATCGCCGCGCGCTCCACGCCGCTCAACGTTTCGAGCGGCGTCTCGGGGGAGATATCGCGTGTGCCGGTGCTTTGCAGGGCGCGTTGCGGACTCATGCGCGGGCGGGCTCCTCAAGCCAGGCGCGGACGATCGCGATCGCCTCTTCAGGGTTTTGGTCGATGATCTCACCGACTCTGCTCATGGACTGGGCATGAACCTCGCCAGCGACCTGAGCGGCTTCGATCATTGCCGGCCCGGGCGGGGCGGGGGGGCTTGTGCTCTCGGCGGATTCTGGGGCGGGCAGCGCGCCTTCCGCCATCTCGCCGGCCTCAATCTGGGCCTGTGCCGCGACGCCAGTGGCGGTGGTTTCCGGCGTCAGCACTTTGCGCACCAGAGGACGCGCCACGAACAGGATCACGAACAGGCCAAGCAGCAACAGCGCGCCGATCTCGCTTATTCTGAGATACTGGTCCCTTGTGAACTCGAGCAGGCCCGACTCTTCCGGCATTGGAATTGCGCGCGGTGGCTCAGCGAAGCGCAGATTGGCTACCTCGACGCTGTCGCCTCGAGCTTCGTCGAACCCGATTGTCGATCGGACGAGGGCGGCGATGCGGTCCAATTCGTCCTGACTGCGCGGCGCATAGATGATGTCGCCATCGGCGTCCTGGGCATAGGTGCCGTCGACCACGACTGCGACCGAGAGACGGCTGAGCCGACCGGCTTCAAGCGTCTCGGTGCGGGTCGTGCGCGAGATCTCGTAATTGATCACTTCTTCGGTGGCGTTCTCGGCCTGGCGGATCTCGGCATCGCCGTCCTGGTCGCCCGCATTGGGAAGCTGATTGGCAACGGTTACACCATCCGCCCCGCCTTCCGACGACGAAGCCGTCTGTTCGCGGGTCTGAGTCGAGCGTACCACACGACCTTCCGGATCGAACAGATCGTCGGTCTGTGTGATCCGGTTCATGTCGAGATCTGCGGTGACCTTGACCCGGACCCGGTCGAGTCCGACGATCGAGCCGACCAGCGTCTCGACCTTGTCCATCAAGGCGCTTTCGATTGCCATGCGCCGCTCGTCGACGGCCTCCGGTAGAGCATTTGCCTGATCGCCCGTGCCATCGGCCAGCAGTTGTCCGCCTTCGTCGATGACTGAGACACGACCGGGGCGAAGGCCTTCAACGGCGGAGGCGACAAGATGGCGGATCGCGCGGATCTCTCCGGCATCGAGGCTGCCGCGAGTATCGACCACAATCGATGCGGATGGTTCGGTGCGGTCACGCTGGAACAGTTCGCGTTCGGGGATCACAAGATGTACCCGGGCTGATGATACTCGGTTCAGCGCACGGATGGTGCGCGACAGTTCGCCTTCCAGTGCGCGCATGTGATTGATCGACTGCACGAAGCTTGTTGTTCCGAATGCCGACGAGTCATCGAAGATTTCGTATCCAACCCCACCGCCCGATGGCAGGCCTGCTTGCGCGAGATCCATCCTGAGACGCAGCACCTGGTCCTTCGGCACCAGGATCACAGCGCCGTCCTGGCGGATCTGGTAGGGTGTGCCGCGCCCGTCGAGCTCGCTCAGAATGGCCGAGGAATCCTCAAACGAGAGGTCGGTGTAGAGCGGGGTGTAGACCGGCTGCGACAGACGAAAGATCAAAAATGCGAAAAAGCCGAACAGAACGAGCGCGACCGCGCCCATCGCCGCGATCCGCGACGGTCCAAGTGCTTTGACGAAATCGTTAAGGCCTTGCACGCCGGATGGTCCTGTCAATGACGGCGGCGGAGATTCACGGTTTCGCCATGCTTCCGCCCCAACCCGGCAGTTTTTTCCTACCTAGACAGTAAACAGGCGGTTAACGCGCGCTCACAGAGTGCGATCTGCGTTGCAAAATGCAATCGCCATCGCGCAAAAAAGGGCGCCCAATGGTATGTGGGCGCCCTCTAGCGATCGCTTCTTTGGAGGTCAGCGATATTGCTGGATGCGGGTCGTTCTCAGACCGGCAAGTCCATGCGAGTCGATGGAGCGCTGCCAGGCGAGGAACTCCTCGACCGTCAGTCGATAGCGCTGGCAAGCCTCATCGAGGCTAAGCAAGCCGCCGCGTACTGCCGCGACAACTTCCGCCTTGCGCCGAATAACCCATCTCCGCGTGTTGCCGGGTGGTAGATCCGACAGCGTCAATGGGCTCCCGTCAGGCCCGATCACATAACGCGCCTTCGGCCGAGGGTGCTCGGTCATGGTTACTCTCACTACTTACGCAAACCAAACACGTAAGAGGAGGGTAGGGCGTTGCACTTAAGAATTGCCTAAATCGACTGCATCAAGCCGATTAACACCTTGGGAAGGGGTTGAACGAGCTAGGTTCGACATGTCTTGCGGCCTCATTCCTGAGGCGCATGTAGAACGTTTTCGGCACAGGTGTACCGACGGATATGCACCCAGGTCTTGTGGGTGTTGTCAACTTTGAAGAGACCTTGCGGCACAGCTGCGGGACGCTCTCTGAGCGAGGGGTATTCGGCAGCAAGACACAGCGCTTAAACGGCTCGGGAAAGTCGATCCGCCATACATGCGTTCGATCACCCGTCGACGCTTGTAACCGCGCTCAACCGAAGAAGCTGTCCATCGACCTTCAGCATCGGCTCGGCATCGAGGAAGTCGACGCCATCGATGACGACCGTCGCGGCAGTCGTTGCTGTCAGTTTGTCGCCGACGGCATCATTGGCCTCGACGGTCACCGTATATGTTCCGTCCGGCATGATCTGACCGTCAGCGTTTCGGCCGTCCCATGTGTAGGTTCCGCGCGAGTTGCTGATCGGCAGGGTTTCCGAGAACACCACATTGCCGGCTTCGTCGCTGACGGTGAATTGCCCTTCGGTCGGTTGTCCACTGATCTGGTACTCCCAGCGTGCTTCGCCATCGGTCAACGCCGCACGTGTGGTCTCGATCGTGACGGTCTTTCCAATGAAGTTGACCGCCGAGGTCGCGACCATGGCGGCCGAGAGGTTCATCTGCAGTTCGAGATTCTGATTGGTCGCGATCTGCTGTTCGACTTCGGCGAACTGCACGAGCTGTTCTGTGAACTGGTTGGTATCCAGCGGCTCGAGTGGGTTCTGGTTCTCGAGTTGGGTCAGCAGAAGGCTGAGAAAGTCATCGAAGTCGTCTGCGACTCGGTTGGCGGAGTTGTTTGCACTGCTTTCGCCGTTGAGGGCGGTGGCGACATCGGTCAGCCCGGAGAACGAAGTGACGGACATGGATCTACTCTCCTGGAGAACCCGTTAAATGCGCATGTCGAGCCCAGCCGAAACCGGAAGTCGGATCTCGGCAATCGCCTCGATCGTCTGTGGGTCCGCGTTCGGCAAGCCATCGCGCCAGGTTGGGCTTTGCGTATCATCATGGTTGGCGAAGCCCTGTTGCTGGCCGCCGCCCTGATCCTTCAACGAGAACTGAAGGCTCTGCTCGTCAAGTTTCATGCCGGCCTGTGATAGAGCGCGTTCCAACTGGCGGGCATCGCGCACAAGCTGGTCCAGGGTCTCGGGCCGCTCGACCATGAGATGGGTTTGCACGCGGCCATCGCGTCCCATTTCAAGTCGCACGTCGATCCGGCCAAGCTCTGGCGGATCGAGTTGGATTTCAAATCTGCGCTGACCGTTCTGGGCTTCGCGATAGATGGTGACGGCTAGCGTCTCAATTGGCACCTGAGCGCCTGTTGCCGCAGCATTCGTCTGTCCAGCCTGTGCGGTCATGGCGCGGGCTTGAGCCGCGGGATCCATCGCCTGCAGAAGCGCCATCAGATCGGTTGCGGCGCCACGCTGAGCCGTTTCTTGCGGCGGTGCGAGGGCTTGGGTCAACGCGTCGATCGCCGCCTGTCCGGCATTGGCGGGCGACGGGGCGGCCAGTCCTGATGTCTTAAGAGCGGTGAAGGCAGTGAGTGCGGCTGGACCGTCTGTATTGGCTTGCTGTCCGAGAACGCGGCGTGGGCCTTCAACAATCTCGTCGGACAATACTCCATCAATGTCCAACCCGTCATTTGGCACTTGCGTGCCATCGACCAACTGACCGGCAGTACGATGGGGAAGGAGCGCGGGTGGTCCTGCCTGGGCGAGATCTATCTGCGCGTTTGTTGGTGTCGCTGGCGGCGTGCCCTGTGCGGTGCCCGGCTGCGAGACCGTCTGCTGAAGGCGCGCCAGCAATTCGGACAGTTCAGTAGCCACGTCCGCTAGCGGGGCGCCGTTAAGGTCCGTTGCGACACTGTTCGGCACAGCCCCCCCGACAGCGCCTGTTTCGGCTTGAAGGGCCGCCAGGCGTGCGATGATCGTGTCGCTACTGGTCTGTAATGCGATGCTGTCACCGGTGACCCCTGCGAGTAGATCCGCCAACTCCCGCAAGAAACCCTCGGGCAGGCCCAATTGCTCGAGCCAGGCGGTGACATCAGCACCATCCCCGCCGAGCGCGTCAACGGAGTTTGCGATCTCCGCGAGCGTATCCTGAGGGGAAACATCCGATGCGCCGGAAGCTGGATTTGGCGGCCCACTCGGGCGATCGATGCCCGCTGATTTCTCCGGAAGCGCTGCCAGGAGTTTCGCAAACGGCGACGACGCGTCGTTGCCAGACGCGGATATCGCGTTTGGCGCGCTTTGGCTTTGCGGTACTCCTGTTACGGCAGGAACCATAGGCGGTGGCAACCTCGGTAACGTTTGATTCGACCAGATGGCCGATGGTTGAGTAGGGAAAAGCAAGGTCCGGGCCAGAAATGGAACCGTGGGCCATCTCAGCTATCAATCTGAATAATTTGAATTATTTCTCGATATGATGAGGCCGGGGCTGGCGTGGCCGATAGCTGCGCGGCAAAATCTGCCGGGACTGGGAGATCAGACTTGCCGGCCCGGAAGGCTTTTCTTCATGGTGCGTCGAACCGCTACCAAGCGCATCAAGCCCTCGACGCGGCGCTGGCCCTGCATTACATGGGGTCCATGCAGGAAACCACGCATATCATAGAGCGTAACAAGATCGCCGCTGATCCGCTGGTGGCGGGCCGGGCACCGGGCGATGTGCGCGTGGTTGTTGCCATGTCGGGTGGCGTCGATTCCTCGGTGGTTGCGGCGCTTCTGAAGCATGCTGGCTATGATGTCGTCGGTATCACGTTGCAGCTCTATGATCATGGTGCTGCCGTCCATCGCAAGGGCGCTTGCTGCGCTGGCCAGGACATCCATGACGCGCGCCGCGTGGCGGAAACGCTCGGCATCCCGCACTACGTGCTCGATTACGAGCAGCGCTTCCGCGAGGCGGTGATCGATCCGTTCGCTGACAGCTATCTGTCGGGCGAAACGCCGATCCCGTGCGTTGCCTGCAATCAGTCGATCAAGTTCCGCGATCTCTTGGAGACCGCTCAGGACCTCAATGCCGACATTATGGCGACAGGGCATTACGTTCAGACCAAACGCGGCGCAGACGGTGCCTGGCAGCTTCATCGCGCGATCGATGCCGAGCGCGATCAGAGTTATTTCCTGTTCGGCACGACGCGCGATCAGCTCGACAGTTTGCGGTTTCCGCTTGGCGGCATGGAAAAGGCCGACGTGCGCGCGCTGGCCGCCCGCTATGATCTCGAGATCGCCGCCAAGCCCGACAGCCAGGACATTTGTTTCGTGCCGACAGGGCGGTATACCGATGTTATCGCCAAGCTCCGTCCCGGTGCGGCCGAGCCCGGTGATATCGTCCACCTCGACGGTCGGGTGCTGGGGCGTCACGACGGGATCATCCACTTCACAATCGGTCAGCGCCGCGGCATCGGCGTGGCGCTTGGTGAGCCGCTTTACGTGGTCGCACTCGATGCGGACAAGAGTCAGGTTATCGTTGGGCCTGCCGAAGCGCTGGAGACCCACCGCATCCATCTCCGCGATGTGAACTGGCTCGGCGACGGAACGCTCGAGCAGGCGGCCGAGACCGGCTTGGACATGGAGGTCAAGGTGCGCTCGAGTAGGCCGCCACGCCCGGCACAGCTTCTTCTGGATGACGGTGGCGTGCCGGTGGTGGATCTTGCCAGCGGTGAACGCGGCGTGTCACCTGGACAGGCTTGCGTATTCTATGCTGATGATGGCACGGCCTCGCGCGTGCTCGGCGGCGGGTTCATCCGCGATACCGACCCCGTAGAGGCCAATAAGTCCAAGGCACACAAGGCAGGTGCTCCGGCGCCAGCCTAAGATCTCGTGCGGTGTTTCCGCCGCATCCACCCAGAGGCCGGTCGTGTCCAATCCGCTTCTCGTCACGGCCATGCTTTTGACCGGCGCGATTGCGCTCTGGGGCATTCTCGACACTGAGGGCCTGGCGCAGACCGCAGACCTTCTCGTCAGTGTGCAGTTCGCGAGCCGGGACTGGTTCATTATGCTGACCGTCAGCGCGGTCTTGATCTTGTCGCTGATCGTCGCGGTCTCGCCCTACGGGCGATTGCGCCTTGGCAAAGATGACGAGCGGCCCGAGTTCTCAACCGTATCATGGCTGACGATGCTGTTTGCCGCTGGCATGGGCGTCGGCCTCCTCTATTGGGGAACCGCGGAACCGGTCAGCCACTATCTGCTATTGGTCAATGGCGGCGGACCGGAGGACGCTGCGGCGGCCGCGTTGTTCCTGACCAACTTCCATTGGGGCGTTCATGCCTGGGCCATTTATGCGTTGACCGGGCTCGTGATTGCCTATTTTGGCTTTCGGCTCGGCTGCCCGAGCCTCGTGAGTGCGCCGATCATCAAGATCTTCGGCACGTCTCGCATCACAGTGGCTGCCGGTTGGGTCATCGACCTTTTGGCGATCGTGGCCATCGCCATTGGGCTTGGCGGATCGGTGGCCATGGGCGTCTTCCAGATAAAGGCGGGTATCGATGCCTTGTTCGGGCTTGAGGAAACGGGGCTCGGTCTCGCCTTGGTTGTGTTCGCAGTCCTTTGCCTGGCCTATCTGCCGCCCTTGCTGGTCGAACTGTCGAAGGGCATGGCGGTCTTGTCGAATGCGGCGATGGCGATTGCCACCGCTCTATTGCTGTTCATTCTGATCACCGGCCCGACGGCCTTCATCATGGGTGGCGTCGTTCAAGCTTTCGGTGATTATGCTGGCAACAGCCTCGTGCATGGCTTTCGCACCTTCACCTTCATGGACTCCCAGGTCGAGGATTGGTTCCAGGACTGGACCCTGACCTACATGGTATGGTGGCTGGCCTGGGCGCCATTTGTTGGCGTGTTCATCGCACGCATCTCGCGCGGCCGTACAATCCGCGAGTTCATCCTCGGCGTCATTCTCGGGCCGACGCTGTTTTCGATTCTCTGGTTTGGCGTTTTCGGCAGCATTGGCTTTTTCGCTGCGCTACGCACGGATCTGCCGATCCTCGATGTTGTGCGCGACAATGTTGATGGCGTTACGTTCTTCGTGCTCGATCAGCTTCCACTCGCCGCGTTGACGACCGCGATGGTGGTTTGCGCGGCATTCTTGTTTTTGGTGACAAGTGTCGTGAGCGCGTCTTTCGTGCTGGGGATGTTTTCGACGGGCGGTAACCTTGATCCACCCCGCCGTATCAAACTCGTCTGGGGCGTGTTGCTTGGCGCGCTTGGTCTGGTGATGATCCTGTCCGGCAGCATTGATGCGGTGCGGTCTATCATCGCACTCGGAGCGCTGCCTTTCGTTTTCGTGATCCTGATACTTGCCGTCTGCTTGCTCAAGGCCTTGAAACGGGAGCAGCTCCAATGATGCTCATGGACCTGATCGACACGCTCCTGAACATGACGGTCTTTGGCTTCTTTGGGTTTCTTCTCTGGCTCTATTTCATCGAGACCGAGGACAACTGACCGGCCCTGGAAAAGGTCACAGTCGTCATTGGTTGGTCATCTCGATTGCGCAGCGGTACGTTTCGCCATGTTCTGCTGGTTTCCACCGTTGAGCACTGCACAACGGGGTAAATCACAAGAAACAATGTATATTTAGCCGACTAATTTGTCATCCTCCGGTCATCTGCACGCTTTAGAACTGGAATGCTTCCAAGGCTGGCGTTATTTGCCGGCCAAGCGACGCGATCGAAACTCTTGACCGCAACCATGACCGACAATTCGAGGAGCCGATTCATGGCAAAATTCGATGATGGTTTCTGCAACCGCGCAGAGGCTTTCGAGGAGGCTGACAACAAGCGCCTGAGCCCGCAGGACCGCGAGACGATTGGCGACATCATCAACCGCCGTTATGGCCGCCGCGATGTGATGAAGGGTATGCTCGGTGTGAGCGCCGTCACCGCGCTGTTCGGCCCGGCAGCTCTGTCCGCCGGCACGACCGAAGCCAAGGCAGCCGCCGGCAGCTTCAACTTCAGCGAAATCCAGTGGGGCGTCGACGAGACCCATCATGTCGCCGAAGGCTATGATGCCGATGTTCTGATCCGTTGGGGCGATCCGCTGTTTGCCGATGCGCCGGCCTTCGACCCGCAGAACCAGTCGCCCGAAGCCCAGCTGCAGCAGTTCGGCTACAACAACGACTATGTCGGCTTCGTTCCGCTGAACTCGACCGGCACCCGTGGCATTCTGTGCGTCAACCACGAATACACCAACGAAGAAGTCATGTTCCCAGGCCTCGGCCGGCAGGACCGTGACGGCTTTCCGGGCATGACCGCCGAACTCGTCGACATCGAAATGGCCGCCCATGGCGGATCCGTGTTCGAGATTGCGGTTGGCGACGATGGCAAGTGGGGCGTTGTGCTCGACTCCTACTTCAACCGCCGCATCTCGGCGAGCCAGACCGACATGGTCTTCGATGGTCCGGCTGCAGGCCATGACCTGATGAAAACCTCGGCCGATCCCGACGGCATGAATGTTGTCGGCACCATCAACAACTGTGCCGGCGGTATCACGCCGTGGGGCACCTATCTGATGGCCGAGGAAAACTTCCACGGCTATTTCTGGACCGACACGCTCAATGCCGACGGTGAGCCGGTGCTCGAAGGCGATCGCGCTGCGAGCCTTGACCGCTATGGCGCGCCTGGCATGTGGTATGCCTGGGGCAAGTTCAACGATCGGTTCAACATCGACCGAGAGCCGAACGAAGTGAACCGCCATGGCGGTCAAGGCTCGCAGCGCGATCGCCTTCGAGCACCGGCTCACCGTCGGCATTGAGCGTGTCGGTCCAGAAATAGCCGTGGAAGTTTTCCTCGGCCATCAGATAGGTGCCCCACGGCGTGATA
>JBCBSK010000109.1:0-13543 GCA_039819185.1 Pseudomonadota bacterium
TAGGCCGCCTCGCGCGCCTCCTGCGGCTGCAGTTGGTGCAGGAAGTCAGCGGCGCGCTGCGCGTTGGCCGCGGCGGTGAAGATCGCGCGCTTGTCGTTCTTCAGCACCTCCAGCCAGTGGCCGATATAGGCGGCGTGGTCCTCGCGGACGTCGAGGGCGAGTTCGAGATCAGCACAGAGGAAGGCGGCACCGAGCTCGGCGACAAGCTCCTCCATCGCATAGCCTTCGTCGCCCCAGCGCTTGCGGCCGAATTCCCGGTCAAGCCGCGAAGGGTGCCGCGTCCAGTGGGTGACCTCGTGGGCCAAGGTGGCGTAGTAGCTCTCGGCATCCCGAAGTGCCTCGATGAGCGGCATTCGGATGCGGTCGATCACGACGCTGTAGGACGCCTGGCTGCCGCCGGTGAGGATCTCGGCACCGGTCGCGATGAAGAACGCCTCTGCATGATCGATCCGCTGCGGTCCGTCAAAGCGCGGCTCCGGCCGGCCGTAATAATGATCGGGCAAGCCCTCGATCTGCTCGACGTTGAAGACCGTGTAGCCCTTCATGTAGGGGATCTGCTCTTCGCGCTCTTCGCCCGTGTCCGTGTCTGTCTCGGTGCGGGTGAGCGTGTTGGCATAGACCACCGGGCTGCCGCTCTCGCCGCGGCAGACCTGTCCGCCAAGTTCCTGCGCCTGGCGATAGGTCATCCAGATTGGCGCGGCGAAGCCCTGCGCGACGGCCGAACTCCAGAGGGTCAGGATGTTGATCCCGGCATAGGGCTGACCGTTGTGCCGCAAGGGCCGCGTGATCCGTCCCGCGGCGTGCTCGGCCTGCCAGGGCTTGACCCAGGGGCGGACACCGGCCTCCAGGTCGGCGATGATGCGGTCGGTGATCTTGGTGTAAATATCTGGTTTCATTGGCTTTGTCCTTTCCGGTTGCAGCCCGCGCCTGCAACCGGGCTAGGCCCGCGCCAATGAGCGGGGGTGGTGCCGTCCAGGCCGGCACCGGCGGAGGGGGATCACCCGGCCTGCACGACCGAAGCGGAGCGAAGGGAGGAAGGTCGGGGAGACCGCCGGTGACGCCCGGACCCCGGACTTGATCCGGGGGGAGGGCTTGGCCTTGACGGCCCGGGGGCCGCAGGCCTCATCCCTCAGGAAAGTTCAAGCCGCCACGGGCGGACGGTCCCCGCGCGAGGGATCGACGCCGCATGGCCGAAACCGGCTCCCGGCCGGGTTTGGTTCACGAGAGCCCGGTCCGGCCTTGGCCGGACGCGCTCTCTGAGCGGCTGATAAAGCGGACATTCTGGAAACAGAAAAGTGCCTAACTTTTCCTCTAAATCTATGATATCGTTATGCCAATGAACGATTCTCTTCCGGACAAAAATGCGGACATTTCAGCGGACCGCGGTGAGAGCGTCGGCCTGATGGAGCCGCTGCGCATCGGCGAAAGCTCGCGCCACCGCGGGCCGCTGAGCGACCTCGCCGTCGACCTGGCAGCAAAGTCCGCTGGCTTCCGACGTAGCCTGCCGGAGGGGATCCTCGCGGCCCTCGCCAACCTCGTGCGGGCGATGAACTGCTACTACAGCAACCTGATCGAGGGGCACGATACCCACCCGGTGGATATCGAGCGGGCGCTGAAGAACGACTACAGCGCCGATCCGCGCAAACGCGATCTGCAGCTGGAGGCGAAAGCCCACATCACCGTCCAGCGATGGATCGACGGCGGCGGGCTGACAGGACGCGCGACCCGAATGGACGGACTCCTGGAGACGTATGAGCGATTCTGCGCGCTGCTCCCGGAAGATCTGCTCTGGGTCACGGACCCTGAGACCGAAGAACGCCTCCGAGTCGTCCCCGGTCAGCTGCGCACGCGGGATGTGAAGGTGGGGCGGCACATCGCCGTCAGCCCCGGCGCTCTGCCGCGATTCCTGGAACGTTTCGAGAGCGCGTACGCGAACCTTGGACATACGGATGCGATCCTCGCCTCCGCCGCCGCGCATCACCGCCTGCTGTGGATCCGCCCGTTTCTCGACGGCAACGGCCGCGTCGCCCGATTGATGTCGCAAGCGATGCTGCTGGAGGCGCTCGATACGGGCGGCGTGTGGTCCGTCGCCCGCGGCCTTGCGCGGAATGTCGCCAGCTACAAGGCAGGGCTTGCCGAGGGGGACCTCCCAAGACGCAACGACCTCGACGGACGCGGGACATTAAGCGAAGAGGCGCTGGCCGAGTTCAGCCGCTTCTTCCTAGAGACCTGCCTGGACCAGGTCGCCTTTATGGAAGGCCTGGTCGAACCCAACCGCTTGCGCACGCGCATCCTGATGTGGGCCGAAGAAGAAACGCGCCTCGGCCATCTGCCTGCCAAGGCTGGCACGATTCTGGAGGCGATTCTCTATCGCGGCCACCTGCCGCGCGGCGACGCCGCCGACCTCCTCGGCACCACGGACCGGCACGCACGGCGCATCACCAGGGCACTGATGGAGTACGGCGTCCTCACCTCTCCCGGTCCGCGCGAACCGCTTTATCTGGCCTTTCCTGCTGCCCTCGCTGCACGATGGATGCCGGGGCTGTTTCCGGAACGGCCTGCATGAGCGCGCTCGCAGTCTCGTTGTTGCTTAAGATCACGCGGCGCGAATTGGAGAGACAGCGAACTCGCGCAGTTGAAACGCGAACGATGATCCGCGATCAACAAGCTGATCGAGAAACTCAAGACACGCCTTTTTAAGGGCAACACGGTTTCCAAGTTCTACACTATGCCTATATACGACGTTTCTAAGCAGAGTTTCCAGATCCGATCGCACATAAGATTCTTTCAGCAAATTGACCGGACTGCGCTTCCAAGCGGTGTGCAGTTCTATTAATGCGTCCGGCATCAGGTGGCTGCCAAAGGTCGTAAGTAGTCGAACCAGCGCTGCAAAACCGCCCTCGGTACTGCCCAACTTTCTTATTGCAAAAAAGACGAATTCAGGATGATCCAAGAATGGGTTCCATTCGTCATCATCATTAATTGTTCTATCCGCATACAATAATTAGCGAATTGGGCTATGGCGGTGAAAGCGCCGGTAGTGACTACCACCTAGCTCTGCAAAGAGCTGTTCACCGGATCTCGACCATAGTCTCCAGTAGCGTTCACGGTCGCCATTGTGTCGAGCTCGTATGGTCAACAATTCAAGTATCTGAGCACAAAGATCTGGCGCCGAGCTGAGGGCCGAAACGAACTGTGGCAACATTCTCTCAGCAAACGCTGGCTCGCACGCAAGATAGGTTTCAGCCCACAATGCAGCAATCGTCGAATGAAACTCGTACTTCTGCCCGAGGCGCGCGACAGCCGGATCACCGGAACTCCGCCTTCCTCTCTCGTCTGCGGCCTCTGCGCAAACCAGAGCACCAAAACAACGCTCCAATATAGCAATATATTTCTGCTTCCTCTCATTCGGCGGAACGAGTCGGAGAGCGTAGACAACCGTCTCAGGAAGATATCTCAACAGATCAAAGTTAATGATCTCATTCTCAACTCGCTTTGCCTCTGCAATGCGCTGCTCCGACGCATAGTACGCTTCAATCATGGATTCATGTTCCCGACCTTGCGACAACACATTCTCAAAACACAATGCAGCGAAATCTCTATCCGCTTTAAATAGCTTTGGCCCCGCTTTCGTGGCGTATTCTCTCATCTCATAGTTCAAATGCGTGAGCGCTTGCGCGTATAGAGCACGTACTCGGATGGATAGGGGATCATCTTTCTGGGTTACGCCTAGCACAGCAGGAAGAGCGGCAGCACCAGCCCTTGAGCTGTGCATTGCGAATTTGCTGTACTCTTTGTGAAAGTCAGTTCCCCTATCGACGCCCTTGAGCGCGGCGTCGATCATCTCCACACACCATACTAGCTCTGCTCTATCCAAACTCGCAGCGTGGTCCTGTAGCACTGCTGCGGCGACGTTCGCGCGTATCGCCTGGCGATGCTCCCAGTCGTCCGACTCGTTTGAAGTCGGCTGGAGCTGCATCGCTTCTGCTAGGGCGTCTCGCCATACTCCGTAGAGTGGCTGCTCTTGTCGACGGCCCTCCATCGATGATAGCGCCCAGTTTTGAAGGCCCAGCCACCTATTCATAGCCCCATGGCGCAAGTCAGCCTCTTGCATGGCGTCGACCAAATGGGGCTCGTCGACCTTTGGTCCTGCTGTGACCCCCGGGATTTCCTCCATCTGCTGCTAGAGTCCGGCCGAGCGAGAGGACCGGAGGATGAAGCGATCGAAGTTCAGCGAGGAGCAGGTCATCGCGATTCTGCGTGAGCAGGAGGCGGGCGCGAAGACCGGGGATGTGTGCCGGCGGCACGGCATCTCGAGCGCAACCTTCTACGCGTGGAAGGCGAAGTACGGCGGCATGGAGCCGTCCGATGCCAGACGACTGAAGGCGCTGGAGGACGAGAACGCGAAGCTGAAGCGGCTCTACGCCGATGCGATGCTCGACAACTCGGCGTTGAAGGACCTGCTGGCAAAAAACTGGTGACGCCCGCTTTGAAGCGGCAGGCCGTCGCTCATCTCCTGGCCGCCCACGAGATGAGCGAGCGACGGGCGTGTCACTTGGCCGGCGCCGACAGGACGATGATCCGCTACCGGAGCCGGCGTCCCGACGACACCGTGCTGCGCGAGCGGATGCACGTCTTGGCCGGCGAACGTCGACGCTTCGGCTATCGGCGGCTCCACGTCCTGCTCCGCCAGGAGGGGCTGGTGACGAACCGCAAGAAGACCGAGCGGCTCTATCGCGAGGAGCGGCTCTCCGTACGCCGGCGGCGCGGGCGCAAGAAGGCGACAGGGACGCGTGCGCCGATCCTGGTGGAGGTCAGGCCGAACGCCCGCTGGTCGGTCGATTTCGTCCATGACCAGCTCGTCAGCGGGCGGCGCCTGCGCATCCTGAACGTCATCGATGACGTGACGAAGGAATGCCTCGCGGCCATCGTCGACACCTCGATCTCCGGCCGGCGCGTCGTGCGGGAGCTCAAGACGATCGTAGCGCAGCGCGGCAAGCCCGGGCTGATCGTCAGCGACCACGGCACCGAGTTCACCTCGAACGCCATGCTCGCCTGGACCCAAACCACCGGGATCACCTGGCACTTCATCGCCCCGGGCAAGCCGCAGCAGAACGGGATCTGCGAGGCGTTCAATGCCCGGATGCGGGACGAACTGCTCAACGAGACGCTGTTCTTCAGCCTCGATGCGGCCCGCGAGCACCTCGCCAGATGGGTGACCGACTACAACCACAGCCGGCCGCACTCCACGATCGGCTACCAGACGCCGGCGGCCTACGCGGCCTGGCTCACCGCAACGGGCGGCGGGCTCCGCCACATGGGAGCGCTCCGCCAGCCGCCCGTTGCACCGTCGGCGCGAGAGCGCCAGAGTGAAGCGCCGACTCCGGTTGCAGCTGGATGATCCTCGGGGGTCACAGCAGGCCGACTAGCACTTTGCCGTCCTGGCGTTCCAGAATATCCCATTGTCTTGTATCGACGCGCTTCAGTAGTATATCCTCCTCAAGACTTAATTGTTCACATCTTGATTTAAGCTGCGTTCTGAGGCGATCAACAATTTGAAACGCTCGTTGCCGAGTGTCGGTGAACTGCGTTTCGGCAAGAAGAGTCTCCAGTTCGCGTTGACGGTGTGGAGATTCGTTGAATTTCTTTCGTTCTTCGTACATCACGTTGCGTAATGGGTTGTTGAGCAGTGCGCCGAACCCGATCGTTGAGTTGCCGTCCATGTGGTCATTGACCCAGCGTTCTTTGTCTCACTTCAGAAGCGCCGCGTCAGTGCAGAGCGTAAGCGCGTACTCGCCGAGTGCCGCCGGAGCCTTTAGGGCGACGCTTGCCAGCGGCGCAATCAGGACGACCGAGTTTGTCTCGGAGAGTATCTTCTCTGCGACCTCGCGGAGATCGTCGCCAGCTTCGGCACGCTGCAGTAGGTGGCTTTCGAGCGCCATTAGGCACGACGTAAGGAAGCAGGGCCCGACCGCATTGCCTCGGTAAAGGCACCAGAGCCGCGCGTCTCCGAACACGGCACGGTCTTCCCCCTCAGGCAGGAGAAGCGTCACGTCACGGACAGTGCGGCCCAACGAACTCGTCCGGTAGGCTTCTGCGCACGCGTTCACGAACTCTAAAACGAACGCGATTGTCTTGTCCGGATGCGCGTGGAGCAGCGAAAACCATGGGCCCTGGTAAATGCTCGGAGGAAAGTAGTGATGTTCACAATGACTGCTCAAACCAAAAGCGGACTCGATATCTAGGCCGGGGTGCATCCGATGGCCGCGTCTGCGAGCACGACGACCTAGCCAGGGAGGAAGAGTGTCGTCATTATCTTGGCTGTCGGCCTTCTCGGTGAGCAGCACCATACGCAGAACTCTGTAGACGATATCTGGGCAAAGCCGCGCCAGCGATCCACCCTTTGCAAGATCAAGAGCCGTGCCAATGAATTTAGTCTCAAGATGGAATGTCGTGCGTTCTTCCTTGATAAGATCAAGCACGTTCTCTATCAAACTGCTGCAATGATCTGCGCACTGGAACAGTACTACGAGAAGCTTTTTTGTGTCATCATGGTAGGCATGATCGTTTTCGTCGAGTTCAACAAGGAAATGGTGCGTCAGCTCCTCAGAAGAAACAATTTCCGCATCTAATATAGAAATAGCCCAACGCTATTTTAAGAAATCTTCTAACAGGTTTGCTATTAGTGATGCGTCGGTAAAATCTAATCTTGTTTTTATGTTATTCAAGTGTGTAACTATCGCAGACCATCCGGAACCCTCAGGTACCGATAGATACATTCCCAGCTGGCTGTGCACGATCTTTGGTAGGCCGGCGTCACGCAGTATTTTCTGGTTGGGCGCTTTACAGGCCGTTCTGAGGAGGTGAATAATGCGCTTCAAAAGAACTTTATCTTCCACAAACAACTCATCTTGAATACGGCTTAAGATGCGAGGCGCATCGATACTCTGCAACATTCCAATCAGCACATCGTCGCGCCAGTACGGGAGCACCGCGTCAGCCCGGATCACGGCTAGCGCAAAGTCTCCGACGCCGTCGCGCTCTTGACCGCTGGACGCCTCCTTCAGCCAGAACCGCAACGCGCGTCGTATTGCAGGTGCAGTACCGAGGGCTTCGAACACACTGGCCACCGGCTCCGTGCGAGCCCGGTCCACCGTCTGGCCCACAAACGCGCGCAGGGCCCAGTCTTCAAACAGATCGTGGGCTGGTGCGATCCTGGAGCCGGGAAGCTCGTCAACCAGCCCATCCGCGATCAACAAGTCCGTTGCCTCATCATCACGGCAGCAGTCTCGACCAATGGAAGCCGTCATCGCGATGGCGCGTTGCCTGGAAAGCTCGATGAAGGACCGCTCTCGCCTGGACGGAAGGCCGGCTACGTTGAACGAGTCCTTTCTCACGGCAGCGCGCCATAAAGCCTCCCTTATGTGCTCTGCGCTGCCGCCTTCCACGCCCTTCAGCGAGTCCCGTGGGAGAGAGCCGGCAATCTGCAGATACTGAGGTGTTCGTAAGACCTCACGCACGGAGGATATACGAAGGAGATTGGCTAGCTCGGGTTGCGCCTCGGCAACGTCGTCTAGCTCGTCGTCGGTGAGGCGCGGTATCAGGACCCGCATTGGCGTGCGGGCGGTATTTACGGAAATCTGAGTTTGAACAATGTCCGCAGCATGTGCCCTACACGTCATCATGAAGCGCCATGAGGCATTTTGATCAAGAAGGTCTATGAACTGGAAAAGTGTCTTCGGATGCCGCATTTCAAGAAGCTTTTCGGCCCCATCAACCAAAAATACCTTCGTGTGAAGCGCTTCAAAACCGTTCACGACTCGACGAAGTGGTGGTTGCGCTCCCATTGTCGAGAATGCCGCATCAAGACTTGGATAATCGAACTCTTCACAACGGATAACGAACGGAGTGTTGCTTGAATCAAGTTTATCGAGAACAAGTTTGGCTGAAGCGGATTTTCCACCACCTGCTTCACCAACAATAAGCGTAAGAAGGTTTTCCGACAGCGCATCAATACACTCCTGCACAATTCCATGTCTGCTAAGAGTCACGCCAGATGAGAACGCCGTGCGAATGCGTCTGATGTTAGCTGCTGAATGCTCTGCGAACAGCTGCCCTATCTCAGTCCGCCCTTGTGTCCCGGAGAATGGAAACGCAGACACAAGATCAACAGGAAGAAGTTCGGCGAGGTTAGCGGCCGTCACCGTCGCTGCGTTCTGATTACACTGCTGGCAGGTAGTGACTAGCTGCGCCCAGATATCCTGCGGAGAATGCTTCGTCCGCTCAGGAAGCACGATGGTCAGGACGTCAAGTACGTTGCGACGATGCGTGCTGTCGTCGATGGAAAAGTCATATGTATATATGTGAAGAAGCTTAAAGAAGTGCCAAGCATCATCGTGCACTGGTGGCGAGCCGCACTCTTGATCCAAAATACTAAGAATACTCTGTACAAAATCAGATTTATCCGTGGACGAGTAGTGTGCAGTTTGAACTTTGTCGGAAAATCTTCAGCAGTCGCGCAATGCCGCGCCCATTGTGGAATCCAGCGTACGTGTTGCGAAACTCGTGCTGAGGATTCTCCACCTACAATAACAATTGCTGCCAGCGGTTAATCAGGATCTGCGTGATTCTTAAAGTCCAACCAAGCCATTTCAAATGTAGATCGCGTTGCTTTATCCGACTGCACAAGCTTGATGCCGTGTTTTATTTGAAGAAGTGCTCGCGAGCGCGAGCCACTGGTATCTTTTAGCGTAACAACAAGATCGTCCGTCCGAAATCCCGCTTGCCGCCCCTGAAAGCGAATGGTTTCAATTGAATGCTCGTTGGAAAATGGCGGCTTTGTATTACAAAGAAAAATTGTTAGGAACGCAGCTTGGACCTGCGTCTCAAAATTGGCGCCACCACCTCCTGAGGAAAATGGATTAGATATTGTGTCGCTCATTGTGTAGACTCGCGCATGAAATGCTGAACTTTAGTGCCAGTATTTTGCTTTATCACAGTGAGCCTTGTCGTCCCACTTCTAATTCTCATTTTGCGTGGTAACCCGGAGCCGAAGCACGCAAGGCGCTTGGAGCTCATTATGCACGTCCCCCACACCGAAAGCGAAGACGCTCTGCTGGTGGAAACTCGTCGCTGTTCGAGAGGACAACTCACACCGTAGCCCTTCTCCCGATCGATGGGGTGCAGGGGAGCGCTGAAGGCTCCCCGCGAGTGATCAACCGGCGATACGGTTGCTGGCCCGGAGGCCGTTCGCACCCCCGCCATCTTTTTTGGCGGCCAGGTGCACGCGGCCGGAGGGCCACGCCGGGGGGATCCAACGGGGGGGCGCAGCGGGCCCCCTTGGCAAGATGGTGTTGTAGTACAACACACATCTTGCGGTCGACGCTAAGCTAGGAATTCCCCCTCGCATCATCCTACGTGTGGAAACGGATGCACGACCCGTCGCGTTGCTGATGAGCGGTTGCGCGCGTGTCTCCGACCGTGAGCGCCCTTGATCAGTAGCGCGGCGCGTTCGCTTCGGCTTCAACGCTTCGTCATGCAGGCTCGTCGGGCTTCACGCGGTGACCTGCGATCACGTCGTAAAGCGCGTCGAGTTCGGCGGTGATGTTCTCGAATCTCAGCATCAGGTCGGTTATCTTCTCCAGGGCGGCCTCTCGATCACCCTCGATCATATCGTCAATCATGGCGGTTTCCTCCGTCGGTCTTGATGGTGACAACCACCAGCCCCCTCGGGACTGGTGGCCGGGAGTTCATAAGCCGCTCAAGAACGACCGCGACGACCTTTAGGCCGGAGCCCTGGACATACGCCGCCGCCTCCCGGCGTGAAGCCAAAGAGACGGCATCATTAACGGCGATACCTGCCGTCTTGAGCGGGGTTATGAAGCCCCGGCGCTGCCGGGTGGCAGACGCGCTAGTAGAATAGAATATAATCACGCAATTACCAAGTGCATTAGAATGCAATGGTAAATGTTCGACCATCTACAGTAACAGATGCGGCAGGATGGACGCTCAACTGAGAATGCTGAGCATCAGAAGTCTTGCTATGTTCTGTTTTTGTTCTTGCAATAATATGCAACTTATGGTATAAAGGCAGTTGGAAATCTGGCGGACACTGTGCGCATAACGCAGTGTCCGCTTTTTTATTTTAAGCGCTCAATAGGTTCGGCGCGAAACGACGGCGAACCGGCGCAGAAGGATCGGACATGACTGGACCGAGTAAGCGCCCCGAACCCGGGCCGCCCCGCACGATGCCAAAGCCGGAGCTACCTCCCCAGCGAAGCCGGTTCTGCGTGTTGATATCGATAGATACCAGCACCATCTCAACGGCTCCGACTTTACCGAGTCTCAGCAGCGCGACGTCCTTGAGGCACTGTGGCGGATCATGCACGCCTTCGTCGATCTCGGTTTTCGCGTCGGGGCCGGCGAAACCTTCGCGCAAGAGGGTGATTTTAGCATGGATGATGTGTTATACTAACTTCTTCTTGAAGAGACAGCGCATGAAACAGTTGCATCCGAACTAACCGATCACAACACGGAGCAACCATGACTTCACACCAACTATCAACGCCTCATCTTGCCGCAGCGCGCAAACGCTGCGCGCCGCGAAAGTCCAAGAACAAGCCGACCCGTATGGAACACGGCGAGACGATCGCCTCAGACCGCGCCGTGATCTACTGCCGCGTGTCGTCACCGACTCAGGTAAGCCGGGGCCACGGGCTCGACTCTCAGGAAACCCGTTGCCGCGAGTTTGCCGCGCGAAACCGCTATGTCGTCGAGGACGTCTTCAAAGACGACATGACCGGCTCCCTGGCCACGCGGCCCGGCATGCAGGCGATGCTTGCGGACCTGGACAGGAACCCGGGCACGCGGGTGCTGATCAACGATATCTCGCGCCTGGCACGCGGTCTGGAAGCCCACCTGCAGCTGCGTGCCGCCATGGGCGGGCGCGGGCGGTGTCCTCGAAAGCCCGTCCATCGAGTTTGGCGAGGATTCCGACTCGGTCCTGGTCGAGCACCTGCTCGCGTCCGTCTCCGAGCACCAGCGCCGGAAGAACAGCGAGCAGGTCAAGAATCGCATGCGCGCCCGCGCCATGAACGGCTACTGGGTGTTTCCGGCGATGGCCGGCTACAAGTTCGAGAAGGTGCCGGGGCACGGCAAGCTGCTCGTCCGCGATGAGCCGATCGCTTCGATCCTTCAGGAAGCCCTCGAAGGCTACGCGTCGGGGCGCTTCTCCTGCTTCTCCGAGGTCAAGGCGTTCCTCGATGCAACGCCCGCATGGCCCAAGCCGCCCGGCGGTCAAGTGCACACGCAAAGCCTGGAGTACATCTTCCCGCGCGTCATCTACGCCGGCTACATCGATCTACCCGACTGGGGCGTCTCGCTCGTGAAGGGCAAGCACGCGCCGCTGATCAGCTTCGCGACGTGGCAGAAGATCATCGAGCGGATCGAAGGCAACAGCCATGCGCCCGCCCGCGCCGATCTGCACGAGGACTTTCCGCTGCGCGGCTTCGTCACCTGCGGGTGCTGCGGGAACAAGCTGACCGCTGCCTGGTCGAAGGGTCGCTCGAAGCTCTACGCCTACTATGTCTGCCAGACACGCGGTTGTGCGGAGAAGGGCAAGTCCATCCGCAAAGAGACGATGGAAAGCGCCTTCGGAGCCCTGCTGCGTCGGCTCCGGCCCGCACCGGAGTTGTTCAAGGTCGCTACCGACATGCTGCGCAATCTGTGGGATGCGCGCCTGACGCAGGCTGAGCAGGGTACGGCGCACGTCGCCAGAGAGATCGCAGCGATCGAAGCAAAGACCGGCCAGCTGGTCGAGCGGCTGGTCGCGACCGAGAGCCCGGCCCTGATCTCAGCCTATGAGGCGCAGATCGTGAAACTCGAAGAGCAGAAGACGGCGCTGATCGACCGCGAGGTCTCGGCGGGCCGCCCGCCAATCAGTTTCGAGACAGTGTCTCGAACCGCGCTCACGTTCCTTGCAAACCCCTGGAAACTCTGGACTTCCGGGAGCTTCCAGCATCAAAGAGCGGTACTGAAACTAGCCTTTACGGCCCCTCTGCCCTACGACCGAAATACGGGGTATCGAACCGCCGATTTATCCTTGCCGTTCAGGCTCTTACAGGATCTTCGCGACGGGAATTTAAGAATGGTGGGCGGTACTGGGATCGAACCAGTGACCCCTACGGTGTGAACGTAGTGCTCTTCCGCTGAGCTAACCGCCCGAAGTGCGGGTTGGACTAGGAGTGCCGCGAAGAGGTGTCAAGCCGAGGGCGATCGGTCTTGCCCCGGCGCGAGCGGGCCGGCAACAGTCTGGCGTTCGCCACCAGCCGGGAGCCGCCTTTGACCTCGAACCTCACGCCCGTGGTGTTGGCCGCCGGCAAGGGCACGCGGATGCACTCGGCCGTCCCCAAGGTGCTGCACCCCCTCGCCGGCAAGCCGATCCTCGGCCACGTGCTCGACGCGCTGGCGGAAGCCGGCACCGCGGCACCGGTGGTCGTGGTCGCACCGGACGTGCCGGCGGTCGAGACGTTCGCCCGCGCACATCCTTCGGCGCCGACGCTCCGCCATCAGGCCCCGCCGCTCGGCACCGGCGACGCCGTCACCCGGGCGCGCGATGCATTGCCGGCGACGGGCACGGTGGTCGTGCTGTTCGGCGACACGCCGTTCGTCAGCGCGGCGACGGTGGTCGAGCTTGCCGCAACGCGGGACGAGGCAGATGCGGCCGTAGCCGTGCTCGGCATGAAGCTGGCCGATCCCGGCGGCTATGGTCGAGTGGTCACCGACGGCGTGGAGGTTCTGCGCGTCGTCGAAGCCGCCCAGCTGGACGAGGCGACCGCGGACGTGACGCTCGCCAACAGCGGCGTGATGGCGTTCGATGCTGCACGCTTGCCGGCGCTGCTCGACCGCCTGCCGCCGCGCCCGGCCCGCGACGGCAACCACGAATTCTACCTCACCGACACGGTCGAACTCGCCAGGACTGCGGGCTGGCGCTGCGTGTGGCACGGATGCGATCCGGTCGAGGGCCTCGGCATCAACGATCGGGCGCAGTTGGCCGAAGCCGAAGCCTTGTTGCAGCAACGCCTGCGGCGACGGGCGATGCTCGCGGGTGTCACCCTGGTCGATCCGGCGAGCTGCTACCTCAGCGCCGACACCCGCTTCGGCCAGGACGTGGTGATCGAACCGCACGTCGTGATCGGGCCCGGCGTGACCTTCGAAGACGCGGTCCGAGTCCGCGCGTTCTCGCATTTCGCCGTCGATGCACCGAAAGAGACCCGGCCGATCGTCGTCCGCAGGGGTGCCGTCGTCGGCCCGTTCGCCCGGGTGCGCAGCGGCAGCGACATCGGCAACGGTGCCCATGTCGGCAACTTCGTCGAGCTGAAGAATGCGGACGTCGGCAACGGCGCAAAGATCAACCACCTCACCTACTTCGGCGACGCCGGGCTCGGCCCGCGTAGCAACGTCGGTGCCGGGACCATCACCTGCAACTACGATGGTATCGCGAAGCACCGAACCGAGATCGGCGCGGACGTCTTCATCGGCTCCA
>JBCBSK010000110.1:0-13452 GCA_039819185.1 Pseudomonadota bacterium
CCGCCACATCAGCGACCCATAGCCAAACACCCAGAACTCGCGCATGGTCCGCCTCAACTTTACCTGCCTTCGCCTATCAATGCATATGGCGGCATGCAATGCGCCCAAGTCGAAAGACGTTGTTCCGTGACTGATGTGACGGCGCCGTTGCAAGGCAGGACTCACACCGACGTCTAAGAGCTGTAAGCCGTCATGTCATCTGGTCAATCATCTTCCAAACCTCGCCGTGGCCCCTGGGTCATGCTCCTGCCGCTGGCCCTGTTTCTGTGCGTCTTCGCGGTTTGGTCCGCCTATTGGGTCGTGGCGCGTGGGATTGCCGCAGATCGGCTAGATCACGAACTCGCCCAGGCGCGCATGAATGGAACGGTGCTTGACTGTTCCGGTCAGTCGCTTGGCGGCTATCCGTTCCGCTTTGAGTGGCGCTGTGTGGCGCCACGACTTGAGCGCGTAACGGCCGGCGGTCCGGTCATACTTACCGCGAACCATGTGACCGCGGTCGCACTGGCCTACAATCCGCGCCATGTCATCGTTGAAGTTGATGGCCCGATGCAGGTCATGGGCGAGGCTCCTGTGCCGTATACGTTGGAGCTCGACTGGGCGCGCCTGGTGTCTTCCCTAAGAATTTCCAATGATGGGATCTCGCGGCTCGATCTCAGCATCGAGCACCCTGCGGGGTGGTTGACACCCGAGGGTGGCCGAACGCGGGCGAGCGCCTCGGCCGATACGCTCGAACTACATCTCAAACGCAGCGATGACGAGACTTTGCCGCAAGCGTGGGATGTCGCCGTCCGCACCTTCGCTGCGATTCTGTTGCAGCCGGGCCGTGAGGTCACCGTACCCGCCGACGCCGGCGTGATCGGCACAATCAGTCATGCCGGCCTGCTTGACCCAGACGCGATGCAGGCATCGCTCGCCGCCTGGCGCGATGCGGGCGGGCTGATGTCGGTTAACCAGATTGCCTTGCGCCAGGGGGAGATCGCCGTCGAACTGACAGGCGAACTCGGGCTCGATTCTCTTGGCCGGCCCGAGGGTCAGTTCGTCGCTCTGGCCGCTGGCGTGGATCCCTCTGCTCCCATCGGGGAGGGGATCACCGCGCTGGCCGCCGCGGGTCTGGGGGCGCTCGGAACACCGGCCGAACTCGATGGCCGTCCCGCAACCGAGGTTGATGTCGTCCTCTCGGATGGTGTCGTTCGGATCGGCCTATTGCCCGTTAGCGGACTGCCATCGCTAACCGACTGAACGGGCTCGCTTCAAGACCCGCCACGGCGGCCGAAATCCGGCGCGGATGTCTCCTGTCCAGCCTCGATGATGCCGCGCCGGATCGAGCGCGTTCGCGTGAACAGATCGAACAAGGCATCTCCGTCACCCCAGCGGATAGCACGCTGCAATGCCGTCAAGTCTTCACTGAACCGGCCAAGCATCTCCAATACCGCCTCGCGGTTGGACAGGAACACATCGCGCCACATGGTTGGGTCGGAGGCTGCGATCCGGGTGAAGTCCCGGAACCCGCCGGCCGAGAACTTTATCACCTCCGATTCCGTGATTTCTTCAAGATGGGCCGCGGTTCCGACGATGTTATAGGCGATGAGATGCGGGATGTGGCTGGTGATCGCCAGCACCAGATCATGGTGCTCCGGGTCCATGATCTCGATGCGCGCGCCGATTGAGCGCCAGAAATGGCTGACCCGCTCTACGGCTCCAGCGTCGGTGTCTGGCGTTGGCGTCAGGATGACCCAGCGGCCGACAAACAATTGTGCGAAAGCGGAGTTTGGTCCGGACTGCTCGGTGCCGGCAATCGGGTGGCCCGGTACGACACGGGCTCGGTTCGGAATCCTGGAGGCCACGTCGCGCGCGATCAGTCCCTTGACCGAACCAACATCGGTGACGACTGCTGCGGGGTCCAGAGCGCCTGCCATCTCGTCTGCGACGCCAGCCATTGCACCGACTGGCACGCACAATAGGATTAGATCCGCCTCATGTACAGCGTCGGCAAGTGTCTCTGAAACCCGATCGACCAGGCCGAGGGTCTCGACTCGTGCGCGGGTCGCCGGATCTGCATCGAAGCCGACCACCTCATCAACAGTGTCAAACTGGCGTGCCGCCAGCGCGATCGAGCCGCCTTGATGGCCAATCCCGATGATGGCCGCGCGGGAAAAGCGAAGATCGGCGGTCATCGAAGGTTAGGCTCCGGCCGGTCCAAAAAGCGAGCAAGCGAAGCGATGACGTCGCGGTTCGCCGCGTCCGTTCCGATTGAGAACCGCAAAGCATTCGGCAGGCCATAGCCCGAAACCCGACGGAGAAAGATGCCATCATGCTTGAGATGGGCATCCGCTGCCTCAGCGGTGTGCGGCCCATCCGCGGGGAAATGAACGAGCAGGAAATTCGCCACACTTGGCGTTGACTTGAGCCCGAGCGCCTGGAGTTCCGACGGTAGCGTTGCCAAAGCCGCATCGTTATGGGCCACGGCACGGTCGAGCCATTCGATATCATCAAAGGCAGCGGCGCCTGCGGCAAGTGCCGGTCCGGTGACGTTGAACGGCCCACGGATACGGTTCAGGACATCGGCGATTTCGGCCGGCGCATAGGCCCAGCCGAGCCGCAGCCGCGCGAGGCCGAAGACCTTAGAGAAGGTCCGCGTCATCACCACATTGACGTGCTCGGCGACAAGCGACAGCCCGCTTTCGTAATCGTTGCGCCGGACATATTCGGCATAGGCTGCATCGAGCACCAAAAGCACGCGCGGCGGCAGTGCCGCATGCAGGCGACGTACCTCGGAGAATGGCAGATACGTCCCGGTCGGATTGTTCGGATTGGCCAGAAACACGATCCGAGTCTTATCAGTGACGCACGCCAGGATCGCATCGACATCGGCGGTCAGATCGCGCTCTGGAGCGACACACGGGATCCCTCCGGCCGCCAGCGTTGCGATGCGGTAGACGAGAAAGCCGTGTTCGGTGAACACGGCTTCCTCGCCCGGGCCGAGATACGCATAAGCGAGAAGACTCAAAAGCTCGTCCGAGCCGGCACCACAGACGATGCGCGTCGGATCCAGGCCGTAACGCCCAGCAATCGTCTCGCGCAAATGCGTTGCCGCGCCATCTGGATAGTCGGCCAGTCGGTCGGCTTCAACGCGATAGGCCTGGACTGCGCGCGGACTCGGCCCAAGTGGCGTTTCGTTCGACGACAATTTGTGGCGCGTCACGACACCAGTCGCTGAAGACGATCCGGGGACGTATTGCGCAATATCGAGAATGGAGGGGCGCGGCGTGGGCCGCTCTGTCAGGGTCATGTTGCATCTATGCTCGTAGCCGAAGCCGAAACGTTTAGCGGAGCGGCATAGTGCCCGACAAGGCGCGCACTGACATGGGGGGTCGTTTCCCGGAGTGCGTGCGTCCAATCCTCCACGATCTCTTCAGGCAGTGCGACAAGCATCTCACGGGCATCGGATTGCGATTGAGGTCCCCGCGATAGAAGCGCGCCACCCTTTGCGATGAGGCTCGTGCGCACCGTTTGCTCGTCCGCACCCACAACTGACAGAACCGTCCTCATATTCGATGTCTCATCGGCGGCTGTAACACCGACAACGAACGCGGTTGCTGTGGTCATATGGGCGGGCAGGGGAAAAGCTGGCACGCGCGCGATGATACAGGGACCTTCCGGTGAAAGAGCGTCCCACCAGGAGACTGCGGATAGGGCCACGATTGGCACCAAAGCCAGCGCATTCCCATCGTCACTGAGTGCCGAAATCGCTTGCTCCGCCGTGCCGGCGGAGACGAGCGGCGGGGTGAAGCCGAACACGTAGCGAGCCAGCTCGCGAACTGCCGGATCGTCCCCTTGCGCGACATGGACGCGAAACGGTGCTTGAAGCGTGGTGAAGGTCGCGATGATTTCGCGCCAGATGTGCTCGATGGCTTGCAGCGGAACTGACCCGGTATGGCGCTGAGCCAGCCGGCGCATCATCTCTGCTTCGCGACCAGGCTTGAAGACACGACCGGGCTCACCGACTGTCTTGACCTCGGACAGCTCGGCGACGACGCTCGCGCGCTCGATCAGCGCGCGGTGGATGTCGAGATCGAGCGCATCGATCTTCGCTCTAAGCGCCGCAAGTCTTGACTCCATCGGGACCATCCGTGTCACTCGGCGCGTTGCCGGCGCCCGCGATACGCCATGATGTCCCTTTAGGTGTCAACCAAGTCACACTGGGACGTGATCTGCCCTGCGCTCGCCCAGCTTGACGGGGCGCGGCGCGTAGCCCACTTCTCCGGTCTTTGTGATCTGAAGCGCGCAAACCTTTGTGTCGCCAACAGTAGCCGAGATGACGGACGTTCAGGACCAGACGTCGAGCCGCGACATAGATGATCCGGATACGAGATTGTTCCGGTCGAAGGAAACGTTCGCGCTCGAATCCGGTCAGTCGCTCGATGGGATTGAGATCGCCTATCAAACCTATGGCGCGCTGAATGCCGACTGCTCCAACGCGATTCTCATCTGTCATGCGCTGACTGGCGATCAGCATGTCGCAAACATCCATCCGGTCACCGGCAAGCCCGGTTGGTGGGATGTTATGACCGGCGCTGGCAAGGTGTTCGATACCGATCGCTATTTTGTAATCTGCGCCAATGTCCTCGGCGGGTGTTTGGGCACAACCGGCCCTGGCTCCATCGATCCGGCAACGGGGCAGCCTTATGGGCTGACCTTTCCGTTGGTAACGATCGGCGACATGGTGCGGGCACAGGCGCTTCTGATCGATCATCTCGGCATTGACACGCTATTTGCGGTCGCAGGCGGTTCGATGGGCGGCATGCAGGTTCTCGACTGGGCGGCGCGGTTTCCGGATCGGGTTTTTGCTGCCATTCCGCTGGCCACCGCGGCGCGCCACACCTCACAGAACATTGCCTTTCATGAGGTTGGCCGGCAGGCGATCATGGCCGATCCCGACTGGTGCGGCGGGCGTTACGCCGAAGAAGGAAGGCGCCCCTCCAAGGGGCTCGCGGTCGCGCGCATGGCGGCCCACATCACCTATCTGTCGGACGATGCGCTGCATTCGAAGTTCGGGCGTAACCTTCAGGACCGCGACGCGCTGACCTTCGGGTTTGACGCGGATTTTCAGGTCGAAAGTTATCTCCGGCATCAGGGGATGACGTTCGTCGAGCGTTTTGACGCCAACAGCTATCTCTATCTGACGCGTGCGATGGACTACTTCGACCTTGCCGCCGACCATGGCGGCGTGCTTGCAGCCGCCTTTCAGGGCGGGGAGACGCGGTTTTGCGTGCTCTCCTTCACATCCGACTGGCTGTTTCCGACCTCAGGCAACCGCCAGATCGTGCATGCTCTGAATGCTGCCGGCCATCGGGTCAGCTTCGCCGAGATTATCAGTCCGCGCGGCCATGATGCCTTCTTGCTCGACGAGCCGGAGATGCGGTCTGCGGTCGCGGCGTTTTTGGCTGCTGCTGCCCGCAGTCGGGGGCTTGCTGCATGACGCTGCCCGATGTGACGCTCCCGGGAACACAGCTCCCGCCGCGTGTTGATTTTGATGTCATTGCCGATTTCGTACCGCCTGGCGCACGCGTGCTCGACATCGGCTGCGGGGCCGGTGATCTGCTGGCGCTGCTCGAAAGTCGGCATGGTGTCGACGGCCGTGGCATCGAACTCGAAATGTCAAATGTGAGTGCCGCCGTTGGCAAGGGGCTCGCAGTCATTCAAGGCGATGCCGACAGCGACCTCGCCGACTATCCCGACCAGTGCTTCGATTATGTGATCCTGAGCCAGACCATCCAGGCGACGCGCAATCCAAAACAGGTCCTGGCCGAGCTGTTGCGCATCGGACGTCATGCCATTGTGTCGTTTCCGAATTTCGGCTTCTGGCAGGTGCGCGCGAAAATCTTGTTTGGCGGTCGAATGCCGGTCCTGAAAAGCTTGCCCTATTCCTGGTATGACACGCCGAACATCCACTTCTGCACAATTCTCGATTTCGTCGAACTGTGCCGAGAACTTAATGCCGAGATCGATCGTGCCGTGGCGTTAAATGCGCAAGGTGGACGGATCGGGCTCAAGCTCCCGATCTGGGTGTGGAACATCTTCGGAGCCCAGGCTGTCTTTCTGTTGAAGCAAAGCGATCGGTGATACCGCGCGTCGCTGGAGTCGCGCGAGGCACGAGGATTGGAAGCCGTGCCCCAATCCGTGCGGCCGCCGGCGTCGGTTTGACAGCGTAGACTTGCTTCGTCGCTTCAACGAGCAAGACGCCGGACGTCATCACCGGCATGGAATGGCCGACACGCTCCCAGGCCGTCGAGGAACGCAGGAACAAGCCCTTGCTGGAGGGGGGGACATAGAGCGCTGTTTCCCATGCGCGGGCGCTGAACATCGCATCTTTCAAAAGCCGCATAAGCTGGCCGCGCGAGAACGGCCGGCCGTGACCGAAGGGCGTCGAATCGCGCTGTGCCCAGAGGCCGCGCCGGTTCGGCACGATAGCCAGAAGCCGCCCACCTGGCGCCAGCACACGCCAGACCTCTTCGAGCAGTTCCAGCGGCTGTTGCGTCATTTCAAGGCAATGGACGATCAGCGCGTGATTGATCGCGCCATCACTGATCGGCAGGTCCGCCTCGTCGACCAGGACCGAGGCGAATGGGCCCCGCGTCGGCCAGTTGATGACGCCTTGCTGAGCGGGCATGGGCGCAAGCACACAGCGTGCCTCGTCGCGAAACAGGCCGAGATAGGGGGTGGCAAAGCCAAGCCCCATCAGCGTTGAGCCTGTTACGTCCGGCCAAGCGCGGCGCACGGCGCGCTGGATTAACCGGCGTGCCACACTGCCAATCGGCCTGGTGTAGAAGTCGCGCAGATCGGTCACGTCCATATGCATGTGAGAAGTCCCGATTGCCGGTCACGGCGCTGGCGGTGATATGCTCCTGATGATAGGAACGCGACAGACCAACTTAAACCCACACCCCCTAATGTTCGGCCCACATAATGCCGGACACCGACAGCGCGGAGACCAGCCATGGCGGACGTGTTCATCTTTCCCTGCCTCGAATCGAATTATGGCTATCTCGTGCATGATCCCGCGACAGGCGCGACGGCCTCGATCGATGCGCCAGACGGGGATGCGGTGCTGGCAGCGGTCAAGGAAACCGGCTGGACTTTGAGCCATATCCTCGTGACCCACCGCCATGCCGACCATGTCCAGGGCATCGAACAGGTCAAGGCGGCGACGGGATGCAAAGTCGTCGGACCGGAGAAGCATGCTGATCAGATCCCTGGCATCGACGAGATGATGGTCGAGGGCGACGAGGTTGCGCTCGGAGATCTACGGTTCCAAGTCCTCGCCACGCCTGGACACACGGTCGAGCATCTGACGCTGTTTGAACCAACAGCCAAGATCGCCTTTGTCGGCGATGTCTATTTTGTCATGGGCTGCGGACGGCTGTTCGAAGGTCCAGCGGAGGAATTGATGACCTCGATGCGCAAGGTGGCCGGGTTACCTGACGAAACACGTCTTTACTGTGGTCACGAATATGCTGTGTCGAACGCGCGCTTTGCCATCACCGTCGATCCCGACAACGAGGCGCTGGTCGAGCGGTTGCGTGAGGTTGAGCAGATGCGCGATCGCGGTGAGATGGTCATGCCGACGACGGTCGGGATTGAGAAGGCGACCAATCCTTATCTCCGGGTCGATCAGCCCGCGGTTCGGGCCGTTCTTGGTATGGATGGCGCGTCAGATGCCGATGTCTTCGGTGAGATCCGACGGCGCAAGGACAATTTCTGACGCGCGGGTTTGACCTGTGGCGACAGCCAAGGACCTGATCTCGGCGCTCGCGCTCAAGCCGCATCCGGAGGGTGGGCACTATCGCGAGACGTTCCGCGATGAAGCCGGCTCGGACGGACGCGCGCGTTCGACCGCAATTCTGTTCCTGCTTGACGCCGGAGAAGTCTCACATTGGCATCGGGTGGATGCGGTCGAGGTCTGGCATTTCCATGCCGGCGCACCGCTCGTTCTGACTGTCAGCGAGAACGGCCACGACGCCAGGGCGACACATCTCGGCCCCGAGGTCTTGTCCGGGCAGACACCACAGCTTGTCGTCCCAGCCCATGCCTGGCAGACGGCCGAGAGCCTTGGCGCGTGGACGCTCGTGAGCTGCACTGTTGCGCCGGGCTTTGAGTTTTCAGGCTTTGAGCTTGCCCCGCCGGATTGGCGGCCAATGCCGCGTTAGTGCTTTCGAAACAGCAAGTCCTTTGCCGCCAGCACCGCCCCGCCGGTGATCGCAACACAGGCCAGCGCCACGGGCCAGGTCAGCGCACCAAAGCCGAAAGCAATCAGCAACAGCGTTGAGAGCAGCGGCGCCGCATAAGCCGACGCGCCGAGGACCTGTATGTCGCCTGACTTCACACCGTGGTCCCAGAGGAAGAACGCCCCGCCGACCGGGCCGAGCCCGAGCGCTAAGACAGCAAGCCACTCGGTGGCCGTGTCAGGCCAGACGGTTGTCTCGAATGCAAAATGACAGACTGCGGACAAGGCCGCCGTCGAAAGGCAAAACAGCGTAACGGTGTCGGTTGGCACATGGCCGAAACGGCGTGAGAGCACCGAGTAGCTCGACCAGAACAGTGCAGAGCCGCAGGCCGCGAGATAGCCGAGCGCAGTCCCGCCGCCAGCCGGCCCCTCGCCACCTGTGACCAGGATGGCAGTGCCGGCCAGTCCTATCAGTGCGCCAGCGACATGATGCCAGCCAAGTCGCTCACCAGGCAAAAGAGCCGAGAAGACCACAATCAGGAGCGGCCAAGTGTAGTTGATCAGCGAAGCCTCAACAGGTGGCGCATTCCGCATCGCTGTGAAAAACAGGAAGTGAAACCCGAACAGGCCAATCGTGCCGAAAGCGATGACACGTAAGGGCTGGGCCAGCACTGTCCGAGTTGTGCCGCGCTGTGCCATCATGACCAGCCCTAGGCTACCGCCAATCAGAAATGCCATAGCGTTCAACTGCAATGGCGGAACGTTTCCACTGGCAGCGGCGAACAGCGCAAGTGTGGCCCACAACAACACCGCCCCGAACCCGATCAGGGTGGCGCGGCGTCGAGCGGATTCGGCAGGGTCTGACAGTATGGCGGGCATTGGCCCGGCTGTGCCATGATCCGCCGTCTGCTGCAATCGCATCGCTTGTTGTCACGACACAGCGCCGAGCGATCCTGGGAGCCCAACATTCAGGCCGGAGAAGACACGATGTCGACCATGATCATCCCATGCCTCCGCTACCGCAATGCCGTTATGATGATTGAGTGGCTGTGCGATGCCTTCGGTTTTGAGCGGCATCTGGTCGTCGAGGATGGCGCCGGCGGCATCGCGCACGCTCAACTTGTCTTCGGGGGCGGCATGATCATGCTGGGGTCCGATCTCGCCGGCGAATTCCGTGAGTTCATGGCAATGCCGAGCGACACCGGCGGGCGCGAGACACAATGTGCCTACATCATCGTGTCAGATGTCGACGCCCATCATGCCCGCGCTGAAGCGGCCGGCGCCGAGACGATTATCGCGCCACGCGACGAGGAGTATGGAGGCCGCGGCTATTCCTGCCGCGACCCCGAGGGCCACATATGGAGTTTTGGGAGCTACGATCCGTGGGCAAACCACGGAGAAACGTGATCACCCGCCGCCGGACATGGCTTTCCGGTCGGGGCCAAAGTAGTCTGCGAGGAAGGTGGTGAACTGGTCCTGTGTCTCGTCGTCCAGCGGGTTCATGCCCATGTCCTCCTCCATCCACACGATGACATCGTCCCAGGTCTCCTTGTCGAGGCCCTGCTGTTTGATGATTTCGAGCGAATGGCAGGCGATGCAATAGTAGCCAACCTGTTCGGCGACCGGCGTGTCCGGCCAGTTGGCGCCGAAGATCTCGACATTCGACGCCAGTGCGCCACCTGCGGCCAGGACCGGGGCGGCAAGCGCCCCGGCCACGACCAGCACGTCCCAGCGCGGCAGCCTCATGCGGCCACCGTAAGGCCGATGCGGTGCATGGTGTTGTTGTTGTAACCGCGTGGATTCCACGACACAGCAAAGGGCTGCTGGTTGCCTTCGCTGTCGGTCGCCCGCGACCACACTTCATAATAGCCGCGACCGGGCAGCGGCAGGGTCGCCGTCCAGCGTTGCCAGGAGAAGGGATTGGGCGGCGCGTGCAGGTCCGCCTGGTGCCAGGTCTTTCCGAAATCGACCGAGACGTCGACGCGGCTGATGAAGCCTTCACCGACCCAGGCCTGGCCGCGCACATCGACCGAGGTCGTGCCGGCCGGGAGCGCGAGGCCGTCCTCCGGGCTGGTGATCAGCGATTTCACCGGCATTGGCCCCATGACCACCATGTCTTCAGTCGGCACCTCAGCGCCGGGTTCGACGGTGTAGCCAGGCACGCGGTAGCTCATGCCGCCCATTTTCTCGCCATCATGCTCCTGGTCGCGGGCCCAGATGCGCGTCAGCCATTTCTGCGATGCAGAGCCGGGATAGCCCGGCGCGACAACGCGCAAGGGGGCACCGTTCATGAGGTGGATCGGACCGCCATTCTGCTCGAACGCAATCAGCGTATAGGGATCCATTGCCTTGTAGGCCGGAATGCCGCGCGAGATCGCATCCTTTTCCGGGTCGCCGGAGAGATGCGGGTCCGCGCCATAATGGCCGGTATAGACGAAACTGTCGCGGACACCGGCCGCCATCAGCACGTCACGCATGCGCACGCCGGTCCACTGCGAGTTGCCGACCGCGCCAACGGTCCACTGATTTCCGCGCGCCGGTGGATTGAACGCAGACCGGCCATTGCCGCCGCACTCAATCTGCAGGGCATAGGTGACAACCTCGAACTGGTTCTTGAGATCATCGATCGAGAGTTCGAGTTCGTTATCGACCTCGCCGTCGACCCTCAAGGTCCAGGTTGCTGGGTCGACATCGGTCGGCACCATTCCGTTATTGCGGATGAAGTGGCGCTCGATTGGTGTGATGTCATCATCGAGAAGATGCGCGGGGGTCTCGGCGTTTACCGGCCGGTCACCGAGCACGGTCAAACCATCCTTACCCTCGATCACAAAGCCCTCAACTGCGGCAAGTGCTTGCGGCACAAGGCCTGCCGGCATGTTGCGGTGAAAGGGGATGGTCGCACCGATTGCGGCACCCATGGCCGCAAGTCCGGCACCTTTCAGAAATCCGCGCCGGTCTGAATGGGCCACGCGGCCGAAAACGAGATAGTCCGCACGCTCCGGGTCTTCTGCGTAGAGCTCGGAGAGGGAGCGTTCCTTATTCGCCATTGGGGATCCTCCAGGTTTTGATTTGGGAGAGGCGTGACCAAACACGCCTCTCCAAGACCCAGATTAGGTTGGGATCACAGGGCTGTGAAGAGATAAATTAGGAGATGATAATATTACAGTTCGCGCCCGTCAGAACGCTTAATTTACACCCAGCACATGTATTTTATCCGATCGCCACGCGTGGCATCACGTCACGCGTGGCGACGGCGCCGAACTCAGCCGTTGGCGATGTACTGCCCGCCATTGACCGTCAGGACAGACCCCGTGAAGAAGCCCGCGGCGTCGGAGGCGAGGAATGCAACGGTCGCGCCGATCTCGTCGGCCTTGCCGAGGCGGCCCACCGGAATCCCTGAGATGATCTTGTTCAGCACCTCTTCGGGAACCGCTGCGACCATGTCGGTGTCGATGTAGCCCGGACAGATGCAGTTCACCGTGATGCCCTTGAAGGCGTTTTCCTGGGCGAGCGCCTTCGTGAAGCCGATGACGCCGGCCTTGGCGGCGGAGTAGTTGGACTGGCCCATCTGACCCTTCTGGCCATTGATCGAGGAAATGTTGATCACGCGGCCCCAGGCGCGACCGCGCATGCCGTCGATAACCGGTCGCGTCATGGTGAACATGGAATCGAGATTTGTGCGCAACACCGCAGACCACTGATCGTAGTCCATCTTGTGGAACATGCCGTCGCGCGTGATGCCGGCATTGTTGACCAGGATGTCGACCGGGCCGACATCGGCCTCGACCTTGGCGATACCATCGGCACAGGCCTGCGGGTCGGCAACGTCCCATTTGAACACATGGATGCCCGTCTCGGCCTTGAAGGCCTGGGCCTTCTCGTCGTTCCCCGCATAGGTCGATGCGACGTTGTGCCCATCCTCCTTCAGACGGCGGGCGATGGCCGCTCCAATGCCGCGCGTGCCGCCGGTTACCAAAGCTGTCTTGCTCATAAAGTCATTCCCCCGGACATCATTGTTGTGTCGTCTGGTCGCGACGTGCCGTCGCGTGTGAGTTTTTGTCTTTGCAGCGAAGCTGGGCAGCACGGCTGGAAGACGGAGTGCTGCTGGGCAGCAGCATACAATGCGCATAGCCGGCGTAGCGGCCGCGCTCCTTGATCCGGCGCAATCTGCCGCATTGTTGCGGAACCGCAACAAACCCCAGAGAGATGATGGTGTTAACGCTGATCGAGCTATGAGGCGGCGCGAATAATGTTAGACTCATATTTATCGGGTAAACTCTGATGGGAATGTGCCTTTGCTGGGGCGCAGTAAAAAGCGATTAGATCCGCTGCGTTGAAGCGTTGCGGGATCGAGACGGATACTGCGGGAGTGTTGCGATGAAACGCTCAGGCGCGACAGGTAAACGGCATGATGGCTGCCAGGAGGCGCGCGGCGGGAGCCGCGTGAGCGATACGCGGAGTATGGCGATCGACCGCCGCAAAGCCCTTGCGTTGCTTGGTGGGGCAGCCCTTGCAGGCGGCCTTCCGCATCATGCTTTGGCGTCGAGTCAACCCGTGCCGGAGACCGGGCTCGCGACCGAGACGCCGGTCCCCGTTCAGGTCTTCGTGTCTTTGTCCGCCCAACGTGCCGATGTCTATCGCGGGGACGAGTTGATTGAGTCCTCGTCGGTGTCGACCGGGAAACGGGGGCATTCGACACCAGCAGGCGTTTTCTCCGTACTGGAAAAACGCCGCCGGCATTTTTCCAATCTCTACAACAATGCGCCGATGCCCTACATGCAGCGGCTGACGTGGTCGGGCATCGCGCTGCATCAGGGTCGCTTGCCGGGCTATCCGGCATCGCATGGTTGCGTGCGGATGCCGGGCAGCTTTGCTCGCTGGCTGTTCGAGACGACCGAGTATGGCGCCCATGTCGTGGTGACGCGCGAGCCGCAATCACCTCGGGTCATGCGTCATGCGGGTCTTTTGCAGCCGCTGTCTCCTGACGCCTTCGTGCAGGCTGAACGGTCCTATGAGATTGCTAGCCTGATGCCAGTGGCATTGACGAGCGCCTCCCCGTCACCTGTCGAGGCCGCACTGGCCATGGCCGATGACGAGCATGATCGAGCGTTGTCGGCGCTCTATGTCCGACGCGACGCCGCCCCATTGCGGATCCTGGTAACCCGCGTGACAGGCCGTGAGAAGCTGCGTGACGCCCAGCGTGTACTCAACGAGCTCGGCTTCGGCGC
>JBCBSK010000111.1:0-13128 GCA_039819185.1 Pseudomonadota bacterium
CTTTTGAAGGGAGCTGAGCTTGTGTTTCAGGTGATTGTAGTCAGATGGCACGCGCGGTTGGTTCAAGAGCCTTTCGTTTTCGGTCATCACATGTGCGAGTTTTGTTTCAAGAACGGATCACCCGTCTCGAAACTGACCTCGAGATTGCAATCAACGAAAATGACGAAAAGAGAGCAGCCGCAGATCAAGACAAGATCGCCGCTCTTGAAACAAAACTCGCACATGTGATGACCGAAAACGAAAGGCTCTTGAACCAACCGCGCGTGCCATCTGACTACAATCACCTGAAACACAAGCTCAGCTCCCTTCAAAAGGAACTTGCAACAACGCGAACGTATGCCGGTGAGATCGAACGCAAGCATATGGCGCTGCTAAACAGCCGGACTTGGCAAGCAACGGAATCCGTTCGACGCGTCGCCCGTTTCGTCAAACGGCGCAAACGCCCCGCCCCGTTCGTGCCGCGCTTTGTCAATGGCAAGGATGCTAAAGTCATCGATGGTGGTAATGTAACGTCATCTGATGCAGACGGCTTGTCGAAACTGCCGGTTTCGGACATGGTCAAGAAGTTGTGGGGCGGATTCTCAGAGTCGGCCAAGACAGAACTCACACTGGTCAGCAACAGCGCCAATGTTGGCCGTTCCGATAAGGTCGAGGCATCTTGGAACCTTGCAAGATGGGAAGCAGCATCCGGAAACTGGCAAACATGTCTCGACCACTTGTCTCGGATCGCCAAACTCGACAAGTCATTTCATCAGTCGATGCGAGGTCGTGTCTTGTCGTTCGAAGCATTGATTCGATCCGGCAATGGGGCGCAAGCTATCGAAGACGCGAATGCGGCATTGTCCAAAGAGATTAACGGTAATTTTCTCTGTGCAATCTCCAATGCGCTTTTGGTTCAGGAAGGCGCCGAGAGCGGCAGCGACAAGCGGCTTAACCGCCTCAATGAGATGTATGCGGATGCGGGAATTGCATCCTTTTCCTTAAAGGATCCCGCGCACGGACTGGTTTTCGGCAATATCACGGCGAATGCTCCTAACAGCGAAAATGGAATGCTGGTTAGTGTTCTCGTTCCCGTCTTCAACGCATCTGATTTCATTGAAGCGGCCATTGAGTCACTTCTGAAGCAAACCCACCGAAATCTCGAGGTTATTGCCGTCGACGATGCAAGTACGGACGATAGCTGGGAAAAGCTGGAAAAGCTGGCCGCGTCAGACGCCCGTCTCAAGATTTCCCGTAACGATCAGAACCTAGGCGCCTATCCGACCCGCAACCATGCACTGGCCAACGCGACCGGCGATGTCATCACGGTTCATGACAGCGATGACTGGTCGCACCCGCAGATGATTGAGCTTCAGCTCAAGGCGTTGCTCGACAATCCTGGTCTGAAAGCCACCTTTTCAATGATGGCGCGCGTTCTGCCGACGATGGAGTTCCTGCTTCGGCCCGAGCGCAACAATCTGGAATACGTTCATATGAGCTATCCCTCCCTCATGATGCGGCGGGAAGATCTCGAACAGCTCGACAAATGGGACGGTGTGTTCGCCAATGCCGATGATGAGTTTGTGCAAAGGCTTCGGGCGAAATGGGGCAAGCAGGCGACCAAGCAAATCCTGCCAACGACGCCGCTGTCGTTTTTCCTGCGACACGAGCAGTCATTGACCGAAATGAAGGGAACCCACCTCAAGTCCCTCACATTTGGAATTCGCAAGGAATATGCTGACCAGGCCCGATTCTGGCGTGAAAGTGTCTTCCCGGACAAAGGCACCCAGAAACATGCCGATATGGAGCGTCGCGACCTCAAAACGCCGTTTCCTATCCCATCAGGGCTAGCCCCGCGAAACTGGGCGCGTGATCCGGTCTATGACCTCGTAATTATCTCAGATCTCAGCCTGCTTGGTGGCACACGGCGGTGCAATGAAGGATATGTTGCAGCTGCTACAGAACTTGGGCTGCGTGTCGGCCTATTTCATTGGCCGCGCTATGACCTCGTTCTGTCACCAGTCGCTGACGAGTATCGCCTCCTAAGTTATCAGCGGAACGTTGATATTCTGGTCCATGAGGACAACATCACGTGCGACACGGTGCTCATACACCATCCGCCGATCTTGAAACACCGGCTGGACTCAGTTCCGAAGATCACAGCGAGACAGGTTGGCATTCTTGTCAATCAGCTGCCGATGCAGCGACGCAGCCAGGATCCACACTACTATTTCCCCGACGATGTCGGCGAACTCACTCAAGACCTGTTCGGCGTCGATCCACTTTGGATTCCAATTTCAGCGCTTGCTCGCCGCATGTTGAAGGAAATCGGCGGCTTCGAACGCATTGCGGGAACAGACTGGCTACCACCGCTTGGTCAAACCCTGCCTCCGATGGCGACGTTTGATCTGTCGTACGTTGGCGCCAAACGGAAGATCGTGCTCGGGCGCCATTCTCGGGATCACCCAACGAAATGGCCGGAGAACGCTCAGGCTCTCAAACAAGCCTATTGTGCCGACACCGACATCGCTGTTCGGTTGATGGGTGGCGTGCGTACGCCCAAGACCCTCTTGGGCAAGCTGCCGTCGAATTGGACAACACTCGATTTCGATGCCGAACCAATCGACAGCTTCCTGTCGGGCCTGGACTTCTTTGTGCACTATGTCAGTGACGATTACATTGAGGAATTTGGCCGCAACGCAATGGAAGCAATGGCTGTCGGCGTGCCGGTCATCCTCCCGCCCGTCTTCAAGGAGACGTTTGGCGAGGCTGCGATCTATAGTGCCCCGCAGAAGGTGCACGACACCATTCGCGCACTTTGGGCTGAGCCCGATCTCTATCGCGCAAAGGTCCAAGCAGCATATGACTTTGTTCTGAATACGAGCGATCAGCGTGCTGTTCAAAAGCGGCTTGGTGGATTTGTCCAACGCAAAACCGACCCAGCGAAATGGGCTGATACAATCATAGCTGCCGAATAAAGTTTAGTTCGCGAACCGGTTCGAGCGCGGAAACCCCTTCGGCGCCATGCGGCCAGCGCCGGCCCGGTTACCTGCCCATTCGTCACAATCGGTGACGGTCCAGGTACGGCCGGACGTATCGGTCCAGGCTAGGCCATCCTCCGCCTTGAAGGTTGTCACATCCGACAGCCCGCCATCGCGGAACTTCTGCAGCCGGACGCCGCGTCCTCGCGCCATCTCGGGCAGTTCGCTCAGGGGGAAGATCAGCACTTTGCGGTTCTCACCGACACTGGCGACCATGTCGCCCTTGATACGGTGCAACACCTTCGCTTCGGCACCCGCGGCCGGATTGAGCACCTGCCTGCCCTTGCGCGTGCTTGACAGAAGATCACCAGCTGAAATCTGAAACCCGCGTCCGTCATCACTCGCGACAATATAGCGAGCGTCGGGATCATGCAGGAAGAGCGCAATCGGGGCATCGGCCTCGCCGAGATCGACCATCAGCCTCAGCGGCTCGCCCATGCCGCGTCCACCGGGCAGCTTGTCGGCCGGAAGCGTGAACGCGCGGCCATCCGTTGCGACCACGACAAGCTTGTCGGTCGTTTGTGCGAGACAGGAAAAGGCCAGCCCGTCACCGCTCTTGAACTGAAGCGATGACAGATCCGTCAGGTGTCCCTTCAGGGCGCGAATCCACCCCTTGTCCGACAGGACGACCGTGATCGGCTCTCGTTCGATCATCGCCTCTTCGATCGCCGCCAGATCGGTCTCGGGCGCTTCACTGAAATCGGTGCGACGGCGTCCAAGCACGGTCTCGGGGCCGAATTCCTTCGCCACAGCGGCGATCTCACCATCGATCACCTTCCATTGCCTGGTCTCATCGGCGAGTAGTCCGGTCAGGTCCGCCTGTTCGGTGCGCAGGCTCTCATCCTCCGTGCGGATCTCGATCTCTTCGAGCTTGCGCAAGCTCCGCAGCCGCATGTTGAGGATCGCTTCGGCCTGCACCTCACTCAGCGCAAAGCGCGCCATCAGTTCGGCCTTGGGCTCGTCTTCCTCGCGGATGATGCGGATGACCTCGTCGAGATTGAGATACGCGACGAGATAGCCGCCGAGCACTTCGAGACGCTTGGCAATCTTGTCGAGCCGGTGCGCGGTTCGCCGCCGTAAGACGTCCTGACGATGCGCCAGCCAGCCGGTCAGAACGCCCTTGAGAGACAAAACGCCAGGCACCTTGCCCTGGTCGAGAACGTTCATGTTCAGCGAGATGCGTGCTTCAAGATCGGTCAGCTTGAAGAGCTGTTCCATCAGAAGCGCAGGATCCACCGTGCGCGATTTCGGCTCCAGGACGATCCGGGTGTCCTCGGCGGACTCGTCGCGCACATCGGACAGCAGCGGCAGTTTCCGGTCCTGAACGAGTTCGGCGATCTTCTCGACGAGCTTGGACTTCTGGATCTGATAGGGGATTTCGGTGACGACGATCTGATAGGTGCCGCGGCCAGCCTCCTCGCGCTGCCACCGCGCCCTGACGCGAAACGCGCCCCTGCCCGTCTCATAGGTCTTGGCGATCACCTCGGGTGTATCAACGATCACACCGCCTGTCGGGAAATCCGGCCCCTTGACGAAGCGCATCAGACCTGAGGTTTCGGTGTTTGGATGCTTGATCAGATGGCGTGCCGCGGCGCAGATCTCGGCTGCATTGTGTGGCGGTATCGACGTCGCCATGCCGACCGCGATGCCGTAGGCACCGTTGGCGAGAAGGTTGGGAAACGCGCCGGGCAGCACGACCGGTTCCTCGTCCTCGCCGTCATAGGTCTCGCGAAGATCGACGGCATCGTCATCGATCCCTTCCAGCAAGAGCTGGGCGACACGGGTCAGCCGCGCTTCGGTATAGCGCATGGCGGCCGCGTTATCGCCATCGATATTGCCGAAATTGCCCTGCCCGTCGACCAGCGGATAACGCACCGCAAAGTCCTGGGCGAGCCTTACGAGCGCGTCATAGACCGCCTGATCGCCATGTGGGTGATACTTGCCGATCACATCGCCGACGATGCGAGCGCACTTCTTGAAGCCGGCATCCGGATCAAGCCGCAACAGCCGCATGGCATGCAAAAGCCGCCGGTGAACAGGCTTCAGCCCATCGCGGACATCCGGCAGCGCACGATGCATGATCGTCGACAGCGCATAGGCCAGATAGCGCTCTTCGAGCGCGGATTTCAGCTCAATGGCCTCGATGCCGTCTTCATCGGGAATCAGTTGGTCACCCATGGCTTTGAGTTACCGGCGGCGGGGATCACTCGCAAGCCGGAGATGTTATGAGGCGGCTGCAGTTCGGACTTCGGCCGCGGTCGCGCCAAGCGTGATCATCTGAATGAGACCTGCCCGTTCGACCGGAGGGACAATGCCCCGCGGAGTGTAGAGATGGCGGTCAAGAAAATGGCCCGTCAAACGAAACGCCGCCGCAATGTCGGTTTCATCGGCGTCCGTGGTGTGGATATCAGCGAGAAACGGAGGCAATGTCAGAAGTTTAGCGCGATATGGCGCGCCGGCCTCGGCCGAGACTGCACGCCCCGATTTTGGCGATACATAGACGAGATTGTCGGACGCCCCCGTTGCGGCGCAACTCTCGAGATCAAGCCCGAAGCCGAGTTCGGCAAGAACCTGCACCTCGAACCAGGCAAGCCGCGCCGCGGCATCGAGCAGAGAGGCTGTTTCCAGCACATGTTCGAAGGCGTCGAACAGATCCGGATGTGGATCACGTTCCGGTAGAAGTCTTGCGTGACCGGCAGCTGCAAGTGCGGCAAAGAGACGGCCGCGCTCCTGGATGAGATCGGCGGCACGGAAGCGGACCGGCTCGATCTGATAGGCACCGAGATGGTCTTCAAGTCGCGCCCGCCAGGTCGCACGCACGGCATTGCCGATCTGCAAACACGCCCGCATGCGCGACGACTGCCCGCCACGCACAATACCGAGATGACGCCCCCGGCCGCGGGTGAAGACATCGACGATAACGCCCGCCTCGCCATGGCGACGCGTGCCGATGATCACCCCTTCGTCGACCCATTCCATTGCGGTGGCGCTCCTAACCGCAAACGATCTCAGCCAGCATCCAACCCCATTTCGCGATAGCGCTCGGGGTCCTCGGACCAGCGCTCGCGTACCTTGACGAACAGGAAGAGATGCGCCGGCCGTTCCAGCATAGCCGAAATCTCCTCGCGTGCTGTCTGGCCGATTTCGCGAATGGTCTGCCCGCCTTTGCCGAGCACGATGCCCTTATGGCCGTCGCGCTCGACATAGATCACTTGCTGGATGCGCACGCCCTTCTTGCCGAAGTCTTTCCAGTCCTCGGTCTCGACCGTGAGCCGATAGGGCAATTCATCATGCAGGCGCAGCATCAGTTTTTCGCGAGTCAGTTCCGATGCGGCCATGCGAAGCGGCAAATCGGTGAGTTGGTCTTCGGGGTAGTGCCAAGGGCCAGAGGGCGCACGCGCAATCAGCGCATCTCGCAGATCTGCGACACCAGAGCCAGTCAGCGCCGAAATCATGAAGGTCTCGGTGAAAGCATGGCTCTCGTTCAGCATGGCCGCTGCCCCGAGGAGCTTGTCCTTCTTGACGAGATCCACTTTGTTGAGCGCCAGAAGAACAGGCACCTTGGTATCCGAAAGTTGATTGACAATGCGCTGAACGTCCTCGCTATCGGGCGACCGGGCATCGACGACGAGAACGATCACATCAGCATCCCGCGCGCCGCCCCACGCGGCATCGACCATCGCCGTCTCAAGCCGTCGACGGGGGCTGAAAATTCCCGGCGTATCGATGAAGACAAGCTGGGTTTCGTCCTCAACCATAATGCCGCGCACAAGCGCCCGCGTCGTCTGGACCTTGTGCGTGACGATTGATACCTTGGCGCCGACCAGCATGTTCAGAAGCGTCGACTTGCCGGCATTCGGCGCGCCAATCAACGCCACGAAGCCGCATCTGGTGTCGGCTCGGTCGTCACCGGGTCGAGTATTGATAGGCGTCTCGTCAGCCATCTTCGCCGCCATGCCAAACGCCCTCACGGATCAGAATCGCACGCGCTGCCGCCTGTTCCGCCGCACGCTTCGAAGTGCCCTCGCCTAACCCTGGATGCAGACCATCGAGATCTGCTGCGATGGTGAAGACCGGCGCGTGATCGGGACCGAAACGATCCCGCTCCTGATAAACCGGCGTGCCGTAGCCTTTCGCATGCGCCCATTCCTGTAGCGCGGTCTTAGGATCACGTCGCGGACGCTCGGCCTGCTCCATTAAAGGCCGCCAGTTGCGGTCGACAAAACCGCGCGCGACCTCGAAACCCGCATCAAGATAGAGCGCGCCGAGCACGGCCTCGCAAACATCGCCCAAAATACTCTTGCGCGGCTGTCCCTTTGCCTCGCCACCGCCGCGCTGAATCAGCGGGCCCAGGCCCAGAGCATCCGCCACTTCGGCACACGTCTCCTTGCGCACCAGCGCGTTGAGCCTACGTGACAACGCGCCCTCCTCCTCCTCGGGAAATGTCTGAAACAGCATGTCGGCGATCGCGATGCCGAGCACACGGTCCCCGAGAAATTCCAACCGCTGATAGTTCGGCGCGTCCGGATCCGGCGACAAGCTCGGATGGGTCAGAGCCTCCGACAACATGCCGGTGTCCGAGAAGCGGTGCTCCAGAATAGCTTCTGCATCCGCGCGCTCTTGGTCCGTCAGCGTCACGTCACTGAACCCTTTTGCACCAGGGGGCGTGCCTCACCCGACGCCGTCGAACAAGCGCTCCCAGCGGATGGTCCAAGGCCATGTCCAGATCTGGAGGATCTGCGATTGCGATGGAACGCATGCCTCGGTTCCGGGCTCCGCATTGTTGACGCAAGAGCGCATCCACATTGGCAGTTCAGCGTTGCGGTCGAACGAGAACCAGATGACATCGGCGCGCCCGATCAGGTTTTCGAATGGAACATAGCCGACCCGGTTCAACGCGCGACTGTCCTGCGAGTTGTCGCGGTTGTCGCCCATCATGAAATAGTGCCCATCCGGCACCTCGAACACCTGCGTGTTGTCGCCAATCGAATTGTCGACGAGATCGAGCACGTTGTAACTGACGCCATTCGGCAGCGTCTCGATGTATTGATGGACGGGCGCGTTGATGGCGCCGGGATCAATAAAATCCTCGATCCGCTCACGCTCGATCGGCACGTCATTGATGTAGATGAGGCCTTCACGCACCTGAATCCGGTCGCCCGGTAGGCCGATCACCCGCTTGATGTAATCGGTGCGATTGTCGCGGGGATATTTGAAGACCGCGACATCGCCACGTTCCGGCTCACCGGACCAGATTCGGCCATCGAACGGCACAAGTCCGAACGGAAACGAATGACGGCTATAGCCATAGGAAAACTTCGACACGAACAGATAGTCCGAGATCAGAAGCGTCGGCTTCATCGAGCCGGACGGGATTGAAAATGGCTGATATAGAACGGTCCGGATCACCAAGGCGAGCAGAAGCGCCTGGACCAGGATCGAGATGACCTCGCCGATCCCCCCGCCCTTCTTGCTTTTGGCTGCGGCTGCCATGTCGTCCGCCGGATCTACCATGCGATTGCCGATTCCAGTGAGAATGAGAGCGTCTTGTTACCCCTTCGCCAAACGGGCTGCAATGGAAGCTTGTAACTGTGGCGAGATCGGCACGACGAGCCCCATTTAGATAGATGCCTGTCTTTACCGCGGCACCGCCGAGATGATCACGATTGCTTGTGCCAAGGGGAAATCGTCGGTGATCGTCAGATCGATCTGAGCGATGTGGCCCTCCGGCGTCATCCGGTCGAGATGGTCTCTGGCATTGCCGGTCAGCGCCAGCGTCGGCTTGCCGCTCGGCAGGTTCACAACGCCAAGATCGCGCCAGTAGACGCCTTTCCGGAAGCCTGTGCCAAGCGCCTTGGAACACGCTTCCTTGGCTGCGAAACGCTTGGCATAGGACGCCGCGCGATTGCGCCTGCGGTCCGACTTCGTGCGCTCAACATCGGTGAAGATCCGCTCGATGAAGCGCTCGCCGAACCGGTCGAGCGTGCGCTCGACCCGCCGGATGTCGATCAGATCATTGCCAATCCCCAAAATCACCAGTCAGGCACCCGTGGCCCGACTCGGGCGCGCCTGATCCATGAGCGCCCGCATCCGCTTGATCGCGCCCTCAAGCCCACCAAAGATCGCTTCTCCTATGAGAAAATGGCCGATATTGAGCTCTGCCAGTTCGGGGATCGCGGCGACACCGCCGACGGTTTCAAAGGTCAGCCCATGGCCGGCATGGACCTCAAGGCCGGCGTGAGCGGCGTGGCTTGCCGCTTTTCTCAAGCGCGCAAGCTCGTGCGCGCGCTTCGGCCCATCGCCGGCAAGAGCTGCCTCGCAATAGGTGCCGGTATGCAGTTCAACGATATCGGCCTTCAGCGACGCCGCAGCCTCGATCTGGCGCTCATCGGCTTCAACAAACAGAGAGACCCGACAACCGGCCTCGCTCAGGCGAGCAACAAAGGGCGCCAAATGGTCGACCCCGCTAGCGGCGTCCAGCCCGCCCTCGGTCGTGCGCTCTTCGCGCCGCTCCGGCACGATACAAGCAGCATGCGGCCGGTTTGTCAGCGCAATTTCAAGCATTTCCTCAGTGGCCGCCATCTCGAAATTGAGCGGCAGATTGATCTCGGCCTTCAGGCGCTGGATATCGGCATCCGAAATATGGCGACGGTCCTCGCGCAGATGTGCCGTGATGCCATCGGCACCGGCATCGGCGGCAAGGTGGGCCGCCCGCACCGGATCGGGATGGCGCCCGCCGCGCGCATTCCGCACGGTCGCCACGTGATCGATGTTCACACCGAGACTAAGATACTCCATGATCGCACTCCCTGTGATCACACTCTCTCGCTGCCGGTCATATCATAGCTGCCTGGTTCCGGCCTATGCTCACATCGCGAAAGAGGGTCACGCCACTTCGCGGTTGATATCGGACCGTGTCGGATCGTCGCTCGTCAAGCTTTCCGGAGCCGACAAACCGTCCGGAGACACCCTGCCATGCGCTACGTTCATTTCGGCTGGAGCTGCCTCGGTCGCAGCACGGCGCGCGGCGCGGCGCGTCTGATAGGCCGCAACGATACGACGGATCGGGAAATAGGCGGTCACCCAGGCGATCGACCCAAGAAGGACGCCCCCGACCGCCATTGGCAGCAGAATTGGCACCAAACCGTCGCGCAGTGCGGCAAAGAATCCGCCGCTGAGTTCGCTCTCCAGATCCACGGCTCCGTTCCCACCGCCGAGAATGAGGATGCCAAGCTTGTATGTGCCGGCCCAAATCAACGGAAAGGTCAAAGGATTGCCAACCGCTGTCCCCACAGCGGACGCGATAATGCTGCCACGGGTCGCTAGCGCCAGCAGCGCCGACAAGATGAAATGAAACCCCATCAACGGCGTGAAAGACGCAAACGCACCCGCAGCGAAGCCCGCAGCGATCGCGTGCGGTGACGCACGAACCCGCATCAACCTTTTGAGACCATAGCGCGCCGAGCGTGAATAGCCCGAGCGCGGCCAGACAAACTCTCGGGCACGTTCAGACACAGAGCGTTTGCGGCGGCCGCCAAGTGGCACGGTCTCTCAGTCTCCCTGGTCGCTTACCGCAGCTTCTATCAGCCAAGCACGCGGCGTGCCCGGTTGACGACCTTGCAGTTCTTCAATAGCGCGAGAATGGTCGTCAAATGTTTCAAATTCCACACTTCGAGATCGATCCGCATATCATGAAAGTCGCGGCGGCGCTGGCTGACCGAAATGTTGTCGATATTGGCGTTCTGATCCCCGATAATCTGCGCAACCGTTGCAAGCGTTCCAGGCTCGTTCAGCGCCCGAACCTCGATTGTCGCGGGAAACCGCGCCAGCTTATCGGGATTGGTGTCCCAACGCACGTCGATCCAGCGGTCTGACGCGTCATCGAACTGCTTCAGCGCCTCGGAATGAATCGGATAAATGACGATCCCCTTGCCCGGCGTGATGATGCCGACAATGCGCTCGCCGGGTAGCGCGCCGCCTTCTGGCGCGAAGGTGACGGGAAGATCCCCATCGACACCACGGATCGGCAACGCGGTCGGTTCGTCATCGGTCGATGACGTACCCGGCAGCTTAAACTTCAGCCCCATCGCCTTTCGCAGGCCGAACCAGCCGTCATCGCGCGCTTGAGGCCCAGCCTCGACGAGTTCCTTGCGATAATCAGGATAAAGCGCCTGCAAAACATCGCTGGCGTTCAGTTCAGAACGACCAAGGGCTGCCAGGGCATCCTCGACACTTGCTTGACCAAGACGTGAAATAACTGCCTGAAGTAGTTCATCTGAATAGGGTTTTCCGGCACGTTCACAGGCCCGCCTGAGGATCTGGCGACCAAGACCGGCGTACTGCTTGCGTGCTGAGTCCCGCGTTGCGCGGCGGATCGCGGCACGTGCCTTTCCAGTCGCAACCAACGCTTCCCAGGCAGATGACGGCGTCTGCCCGGCTGCGGTGACAATTTCCACCTCATCGCCGTTGTGCAACTCGCTCATCAGTGGTCCAAGCCGGCCATTGATCTTGCTACTGATTGCTGTGTTGCCGACATCGGTGTGGACTGCATAGGCGAAGTCGATCGCGGTAGCACCACGCGGCAGCGCAATCAGCCGGCCCTTCGGTGTGAAGCAGAACACCTGGTCCTGGAACAGTTCGAGCTTGGTGTTGTCGAGAAACTCTTCCGGCGATCCTCCCTGGCCGAGCGTATCGATCAACCGGCGCAGCCATTGAAAGGCACGGCTGGTTTCGGCACCCGCCCCGGGCCGGCCTGCTCGCGCGCGCCCATTGCCGGAGCTTTCGGTGTGACCATTGATCATCTCGCTGTTACTGGACGTCGCATGACAGTCCCAGACCGGAACTCCGTCCTTGTAGAAGGCGTGCGCCGCAACACCATATTCAGCGACCTCATGCATCTCCCGAGTGCGGATCTGCAATTCGGCGCGCTGATGGTGCGGGCCAACGACGGTGGTGTGGATCGACCGGTAATCATTCTCCTTTGGCGTCGAGATGTAGTCCTTGAACCGGCCCGGTACCATCGGCCACGTCCGGTGAACGATGCCAACAACCCGGTAGCAATCTTCCTCGCTGTCGACGAGAACTCGGAAGCCGTAAATGTCGGAAAGCTGCTCGAAGCCGATCGCCTTGCTCTCCATCTTGCGCCAGATCGAGAACGGCCGTTTGGCACGGCTGGTAACCTCGGCAGCGATCATCTCATGGCTGAGCTTGTCTTGCAGCGCCTGCTCGATGTCACGGATTGCCGTACCGTTGCTTACGGATAGCTCCTCAAGCCGCGCCGATAACATGTGATGAACATCAGGCTGCAAGACCTGAAAGGCTAGATCTTCGAGCTCGTCGCGCATCCACTGAATACCCATACGGCCGGCGAGCGGCGCGTAGATATCCATGGTTTCTTCGGCGATCCGGCGGCGCTTGTCAGGCTTCACAAAGTCCAGCGTGCGCATGTTGTGTAGCCGGTCGGCGAGCTTGACGAGGAGCACGCGGACATCCTCGGCAATTGCCATCAGAAGTTTGCGAAGATTTTCGGCCTGTGTGGCGCGTTTCGACACCAGATCGAGCTTGTCGATCTTGGTCAGCCCATCGACGAGTTGGGAAATCTCCATGCCGAATAGCTGGTCGATCTCGGCATGGGTTGCCTCGGTGTCTTCGACGGTGTCATGGAGAAGCGCTGCTGCGATCGTCGCATCATCAAGATGCAAGTCGGTCAGAATGCCGGCGACTTCTAAAGGGTGTGAGAAATACGGGTCGCCGGAGGCGCGCTTCTGCGCGCCATGTGCACGCATGGCATAGACATAGGCACGGTTAAGCAACCCCTCGTCGACGCCGGGGTTATAGCGCGCAACGCGCTCGACAAGTTCATACTGACGCATCATTGTCAGAAAATCGCGGAACAGCCGCAAACTGCGCTTGCGCTGGCGACATTATTTCGTCGCCAGTCGTAAAGCCGGAACCCACCGCAAGCGCAATCGTCGCAATCGATCAATCGTCGCGGTCGGGCGGTGTCAGCCCTTCCATGCCCTTGAGCAAGTCCTCTTCGGTCAACTGGCCGAACGTGTCAGCACCATCGGGTGCGCTTGTTTCGTCAGAAGCGATCATCGGCACGGTC
>JBCBSK010000112.1:0-13087 GCA_039819185.1 Pseudomonadota bacterium
GGCGATGAGATTCGAACTCACGACCCCAACCTTGGCAAGGTTGTGCTCTACCCCTGAGCTACGCCCGCTCGCATGCCGAACACTCGCTCGACAAGAGGGACGCTGTATGGCGCATGCCAGTCGGTATTGCAAGGTGTCCGGATGGTCGGCGACGCATTTTGGTTAAGCGAACCGCTCAAGCTTGATTGGTCGCAGCGCGGCAGCTAGGGACCACGACTTGCGGGATCACTGAAGCCAGTGCTGAGACCGCAAGTTTTGTCGCTACCGTTTCAAGAGTCTCCCATGCCGCTTGGCCCAGATGACCTGTTCACCCGCTTCGACAACCTCGGCATAGAGGTCAAGACGATGCGTCATCCGCCGCTGTTCACTGTCGCGGAGTCTCAGGCTCTCCGCGGCCAACTGCCCGGCGGGCACACCAAGAATCTGTTTCTGAAGGACAAGAAGGGAGCGATCTTTCTCATCGTCGCCGAGGAAGATGCGGCAATCGATCTCAAACGCATCCATTCGGCGATCGGTGCCCAAGGCCGGGTCTCCTTCGGCAAGCCGGATCTTCTGATGGAGGTGCTCGGCGTTATTCCTGGTGCGGTCACGCCCTTTGCTCTGATCAATGACGAAGCGGACAAGCGCGTTTCGCTGGTGCTCGACCGGCGGCTTCTGGCGCATGACATGCTGAATTTCCATCCGCTCGATAACGAACGCACGACGCAGATTGCGCGTCATGACTTCGAAGCCTTTCTGGCAGCGCTCGGCTATGAGCCGGCGGTTCTCGATCTACCGGGACCGGAGGGCATCTGAGTCCGATTGGGCGCCGGCCCGGTGCCGCCTTCAACAGGGATCACCTGCGTGACAGGGCGCAAACGCCTTTGTATATCTGATTGGAAGACATATCTCTGCTGTTGCGTTGCCGTATCCGCGGGCGGGTCTACACATCCGGTACCGTCGACATGCGAATGAACGGCAGGCCAATGAAGGGGCGGACATGGCGGACATCCTTTTCGGAAATGGCGGCGCCGCGGCGTCTGCGCAATCAGATGATCTGATCAAGGACACAACGACGCAGAGCTTCGCGATCGATGTGCTTGAAGCCTCGCGTGAAGTTCCAGTCCTGGTCGATTTCTGGGCCCCTTGGTGCGGCCCTTGTCGCCAGCTGACGCCGGCGCTTGAGGGCGCGGTGACGGAGGCCAAAGGCAAGGTGAAGCTCGTCAAGATGAACATCGATGAGCATCCCGAGATCGCCGGCCAGATGGGCATTCAGTCGATCCCCGCCGTGGTCGCGTTTGTCGACGGGCGCCCTGCGGATGGTTTCATGGGCGCGCTTCCGGACAGCCAGGTCAAGCAGTTCATCGAGCGGGTGGCAGGGCCAGACGGGCCAGACCCAATGGACGAGGCGTTGGCTGCTGCCGAAGAGGCGCTGGCCGCCGGTGATACGGCAAATGCCGCCAACACCTTTGCTGCGATCCTGCAACAGGAGCCCGAACATGTCGCCGCGATCGGCGGCTTCGCCCGTTGCCTGATCCAGACCGGTGACCTGGAGCGCGCCAAGCAGACGCTGGCCATGGTCCCGCCGCCCAAGATGAATGATCCGGCGATCACCGCTGCCCGCGCCCAGCTCGACCTTGCCGAGCAATCTGGAGATCTCGGCGACTTGGCGGAGTTGATGCTCGCCGTCGAGCGCAATCCGTCGGACAGTCAAGCCCAGTTCGATCTCGCCATGGCGCTCAATCAGCGTGGCGACAGGAAGCTCGCCGCCGATCATCTCCTGGAGATCGTCAAGCGCGACCGAGAGTGGAACGAAGATGGCGCCCGCAAACAGCTCGTCACCTTCTTTGAGGCCTGGGGCGCCACCGATCCGCTCACTGTCGAGACCCGTAAGCGGTTATCGTCGTTCCTGTTCTCCTAGGGCGATACCTAGCTATCTGAAAGTGAGCTCATGGCGCCGCGTTCCTATCATGCGCCCGAGGATCTGCCGGCATCGGTTCCGGTGTTTCCGCTCGGCGGCGTTCTCTTGCTGCCGCGCGGCGAGTTGCCGCTAAATATCTTCGAGCCACGCTATCTCGACATGATCGATGCAGCCCTTGGCGGTGACCGGTTGATTGGCATGGTCCAGCCGAAGATTGGCGACCAGCCCTCCGCAACCACCGAGGATGACGACGAGCCGAGCGGCGACGACACGCCGGAACTCATGCGCGTCGGCGGGCTCGGTCGGATCTCGGCGTTCCAGGAAACCAATGACGGGCGCTATCTGATCACGCTGACCGGTCTTTGCCGGTTCCGCGTTCTGGAGGAACTCGACACGACGACTCTGTTCCGGCAGTGCCGCGTCTCAGCATCGGAATTCGGGGTCGATTTCAAAGCGCATGCTGGTGAGGATCAGGTCGACCGGGACAAGCTGCTCGAGACCTTTCGCGCCTATCTCGATGCCAATGACCTGAAGGCCGACTGGTCGAGCGTCACCCGCGCGCCGACCGAAGCGCTGGTCAACGGGCTGGCCATGATGAGCCCATTCGGGGCGCGTGAAAAACAAGCATTGCTTGAGGCCAAGGATCTGAACGAGCGTGCCGATATTCTCGTGGCAATGACCGAAATGAGTCTGCTGCGCGCCGATGAGGACGATTCCTCGACGCTGCAATAATCGCCGCTTTGGAACGGAGGCGACCATGTCCGAAACCGACCAGACAGACCAAACCACGCAACCCGAGGATACCGATGTATCGCCGCCGATACCGACCGTCGACCGGCGTTTGCTAGAGCTTCTCGTTTGTCCCGTCACCAAGACCAATCTGGTCTATGACGCCAAGGCCCAAGAGCTTATCTCAACTGTTGCCAGGCTCGCCTATCCGATCCGTGACGGCATTCCAATCATGCTGGCGGAAGAGGCGCGACAGATTGAGGACTAGAGCAGTTCCAGCGAAAGTGGGAACCGGTTTCGCGTCCGGAATTGCGTTGAGAGAGAGCTAAGGCAGTTCCAGCGAAGGTTGGAACCGTTCGGGCAAGCCGAGCCGCGTCCGGAATTGCGGTTCTCTTCAAACAGAACAGCATAACCTGATCGAGTATGGATCCTAGAAGTGGATACAATAGACCGTTTTTGGCAAATAGGTTGTGGCAAGGGGTTATTGTCCGACAGCGCTGGTTCGGAACCACTGCGGCGAAAGCCGGGTGAGAGCCCTTCCTGGTCGTCCGTTGAAGGAACATGGATTGGCAAAATCGGCCCTTAGCCGACCTTGATCCCGAGCGCACTACGTGTCGGCTCGTGGCGGCAAACCGGCCATAACCAAATGACGGCAATGCGGGTAGGACATACCCTAATGGCGGTCACGTGAACAACGTGGCTTTCCGACAAGCGGATGTAAGCTTGCCTCGTTACGCCCGTTCAACCATCGCTGCCAGGTTTTCGAGCGATGAGTTCAGGCCGATGGAATGATCTTCTGGCCGAATGCCCGGTGGCACGTCTTCGCAAGCCACCGAAACCACGGTCTTCTGGTCATCCCGGACGAACCGCCACGTCTGCTTCATTGCGCCGGCAAAGCTGGGGTCTGAAGCATCGAATATGACGCGTTGAACGATGTGGCGTCCGGGGCGTAGCTCATCGAAAACAACGCGAAATCGATCTTCCCGTTCAGACGTCTTTCCGGCGACAGTCGGCGCTGTGCCCTCGTGGTAAAGGCTCATATCGTATCCGCCGCCCTCGACCGGATTGATCTGGTGGACCTTCGCGCTCATCCCTTTGGGCGGAAGCCATACCTCAAGCGCCGCGGCTTCCACAAACGCACGGTAGATCTCGATTGCGGGAGCCGAGATTTCTCTCTCTGCTCGATCAATGCGCTTTCCGCTCATACGCCATGATCCCTCGTGCTTCTCAGGCGCCCAGCCAGGCGATTGCGCTCGAATTAGCCATATGGGCTCAAGCATGTGGAGAGGCGAAGTTGCCATCGATGCAAGGTGGCATTGCGGCCTACCCGTATGTCGGCTCTTGCGGCCAGCCCTTTGGCGAATCTTCAAAATCCTGCTGCCGGCCCCAGACGGTCATGTCCAGCATGTAGTGCGAGCCGCCAAATGTTTCTCCACCGCGACCGTAGGTCGAATATGTGTGGAAGACGTCGTCGTCGATCCGAAGGAACGCGCTGAAGCCCGGGTGTTCCGAGCAATGCCCCTCTTTCACCCCATAGAGGTTTCGTTCCGCCAGCTCTGCTTCGGTCTTGTAATTGTATGTGATCGAACCCTTCTCACGGTCGAATGTCACCCCGAAGTCGTAGTTAAAATCGCTGCCGAAGGACGACACCCAGGGAAATGTCCAACCGCGCTTGGCCTTATAGGCTTCGATTTTGGCGATTGGCGCGCGCGAGACATAGGCAAACGCGGTGTCGCTATCGGCAAGGTGTCGGAGATGGGCGGGCGAAATCTCGTCTGCCAGATGTGTGCAACTCGAACAGCCATTGTCCCAATTCGGATCGAACATGAAATGGCCGATGAGAAGCTGGCGAGCGTCACCGAACAGATCGCGCAGAGACAGAGCGCCTTCCGGCCCCTCGAACGTATAGTCCCTGTCGACGCGAACCATTGGCAATCGCCGGCGCATGGCGTTCACCGCATCCCGTTGACGGGTGATCTTTTTCTCTTCCACCAGCAGCGCCTTGCGCGCCTCAAGCCAAGCGTCTTTCGAAACGATTTCAGGATAGGCGGTAGCTTCAGTCACGGTCAGTCTCCTTGTGGAATGGGGTGAGTTGGCGAGCGTTGTTCAAAGTGCGCGGCGCGTTGGGCGTCCGCGGCCTCGAAGTGCGCGATCTGGTCGGCGTATGCCTTCTCGAACGCCGGCCGTGCGGTGGTGCGCGCCACATAGTCCCGGCAAGCCGGTCGCTCCGAGAAAACGCCGTAATCCTGCAGCTGCCGCAGCACATCGGACATCGCGATGTCGGCGATTGAAAATGCGCCGGCGAGCCAGTCGCGCTTTGCAAGCACCGCCTCCATGTGGTCGAGGCGCCCGTCAAGGAATCGTTCAAGCTGTGCACGGCCGGGTGATTGCGTCTCATCGTCGGCCCACCGGTAGAGCGACCAGGGTACGGCGGGCATCTCGACCGAGTTGAGCGCCGCAAAGAGCCATTCCATGACCTTGGCGCGGCCTTGCCGATCAGCGGGCATCAACGCAGTGCTACGCTCACCGAGATAGAGCAGGATCGCGCCGCTCTCGAAGATCGTGACATCGCCATCGATGAGCCACGGAACCTGGCCAAAGGGCTGGAACGGCAAGCGCGCGTCGGCATCGGCGACTGGGGTCGTCGCGATTTTGTAGGGTAGTCCGGCCTCCTCCAGCGCCCATCGGATGCGCAGGTCGCGCACGAAGCCTCGCGGAAACTCAGGCACCCAGTCAAGGGTGGTCAGGATCAGGTCGGTCATGCGCGGTCTCCATCTTCAGGCGGGTTGGGGGCTGAGCGATCGACCTGGCCAAGCAAGCCAATGCCTCCGCGCAAGGCCTCGAGGTCGAGGCCGCCCTCCAGCGCCAGCAACAAACTGTCCACGGCGTCATGCTCGGCCCGCCAGATGGGCAGAGCCTCGACGAGAAGCGCGCGACCTGCGTCCGTCAGGGACAGTCGTCGCGTCCGTGCATCCGCCTCGTCGGAACCTACGGTCACGAGGCCTCGACGCGAAAGCGGCTTGAGCGCTGCGGTCAACGTTGTGCGATCCATGGCGAGGAAGGGCGCAACCTCTCCGATCGTCGGTGGCTCTGGACGGTTGAGCGCCATCATAAGTGAGAACTGCCCCTGCGTGATTTGGAAGGGTCGAAACGCGTTGTCGAAACGCCGCGCGAGAGCTCTGGCGGCCCGCTGTGCGCGAAAGCAGATACAGCGATCACGGACCTCGACTGTGTCGCTGTGAGAGAGTGCAGGTGTCATCTTTTTATGTTGATATCAACGTAAAGAGATGTCAAGGTTCTAAAATGCCCCTATCGAGTCAGGGGACCCATGGGAGACAGAGGATGAACGAACGCATGTCGTGGCGGCTTCTTGAAAGACCGCAGTAGACGAGCTGTGCTTTGCCACTCGGTGACAGTCGGGAACCAGCACGTTCAAGGTGTTCAACAACGAGTAGGGTCGGATTAGCAATGTTTCTTTCGGGAAAGAATGCCGTCATCTATGGAGCTGGCGGCAGTATCGGGCGGCGCGTGGCGGCGGCTTTTGCGAGCGACGGTGCCGCTGTGCATCTTTGCGGACGGAACGCTGGACCGATCCAGCGCGTTGCCGATGCCGTTCACGCCGCGGGTGGAACCGCGACAGTTTCGACCGTTGACGCTCTTGACGCAGCTGAAGTGCGCGATCATGCCGATGAAATCGAGGCGTCCGCCGGCCCCATTGATATCTCGTTCAATCTGATCGGTGTCGAGGACGATCAGGGCACGACCCTCACCAAGATGTCGAAGGCCGACTTTCTCCGCCCGATCACCATCGGCGCTGAAGCCCATTTCACCACGGCAACCGAGGCCGCCCGCCGGATGGAGGTACGTGGAACGGGCGTCATCCTGGCATTGACCGCCACCCCCTCCCGACTGGCACTTCCGCTGGTCGGCGGTTTTGGCGCCTATTGTTGCGCTATCGAAGGTTTTTATCGGGGATTGGCGACAGAAATCGGTCCAGCTGGTGTAAGGGTGACCTGGCTACGTTCCGCCGGCTCACCGGAAACGTTCAATGACGATGTAGCCGCCGACGAACACGGCGACAAAGCCGGTCTTGCTCATTCCGACTATCTTGAGCAGATGAGGAACGCCACGTTGTTGAAACGCTTTCCTCGTGCCGAGGAGATCGCCGACGCCGCGGCGCTTGCCGCCTCAGACCGCGCTTCGGCGATGACCGCTGCGGCCATCAATGTGACCTGCGGGCAGATCGCAGATTGACGCGATCAACATAGCTCACACGCCCGATGAAGCTGCGCATCAAACCTTGCCATCGAGACTGACGACTCAGAGCTGCCGTTCAGACCTTGGCGGGATGTGGCGGCATTCCAGACGTAACCAAATGACGGCAATGAGGGTTCAAGCGGACGCGCGCCGATCTTCGATAGGTGCCTGCTCTACAGCTTTTGGCCCGGCAACTTTAACGCCTGTTGAACCCAATCAGCCAACTGCGCGTCATCAAGACCGTCATCTTCATAGATATCCAAGTATCGCGTGCCTTCCACTTTGGATGCCTTGGGCGGTATCGGATCAAGCGAGGAGCCGGTCAAGAAAGTGATCTGCACGTAGTCCTTGTAGCAGTACATCGCCAGAAACCATCCGTCCTCCTTGCCATAGAAGGGCGTATTCCATCGCACCTGTTTGCGCACATCGGGAAAGACCTTCTCCACGGTCTCATCGATCCGCTTTCCAAGGGCACTCTTCCAGCCTTGCATCGCCGAGATGTACGCTTGTACCGGTTCGTCGCCGTCACCCTTTGGGATGCAGGGGTTGGTGCTCGATGAATGCGAGGGTTTTTTGGTTTCTGCCATGATCTGAGGTTAGCACAGAGATCACGCAAGGCCGACATTCGACATTGTGTGGCAACTTGGCAGGTGTTTTGGGCTCGGAGCCGCCATCAAAGGCTCGGCAGAACGTGGCGGCAAAGCGGACATGACGCTCTGGCCGATCTTGGTCCGTGCGTATGATTCAAAATTGGGCTTATTGTGCAGGCCCGACGAGTAATCCCGGCATCCACGCGACCCTTACCACTGCGATAGCTGGGGCCCGGCGCCGGACATAACCGTCCAGCCCAGAATTGCATCGGCGCGTATGTCTTGAACCCAAAAAAGAAAACGCGGGCCGCAGCCCGCGTTTTAATGTGGTGCAATCGAATGCTTGTTAGCTGCTCGACCACGAATTCTGAACGGCTTTAGTTTAGCTGTTTCCGAGTCGTGGTCAAGAGCTTGTGCTTCGTTCCGTCGGTGCAACTGAACGTCGAGAGCCGACGGGCACCGCAGTTCAGAATTCGTGGTCCAGCGGCAACAAAATCACCTTCTCAGGGCTCAAAAGGTTGCCTTGACCGGGCATTTTTGGTTGCAGCAACCGTGAGTGTGGACCCCAAGGCTGTCCGTGTGCTACTTAGACTGGCCTGATCAGCAAGTTGGCGGGGAGAAACTTCCGTGGTGAACGAACTCCGCCATCTTCACAGCCCACGTTAGCCGCAGCAGATCGATAACACCGGGCATGGGTAGATTCAATGCCTAAAATCACCTTATCTTTCGCGTTGGCTCATGAGCTGGAAATGTTCAGGGTTTGTTCTACTCGAACGTGAGGTCTTGGTGATGGTAGTGAACATCATGCGTACCACAACCCGCCTTGCACTGGACATTGGCACCAACTCCATCGGCTGGTGCCTTTACGCTCTGGAAGACGGGCGCATCACCGACATCATCGATCTGGGCGTGCGCATCTTCTCGGACGGGCGGGAACCTGCCGCGCCTGGGAAGGTTGGCGCTTCGCTTGCTGTTGGCCGCCGCGCCGCCCGATCCATGCGGCGCCGCCGCGACCGTTACCTCAGGCGCTGCGCTGCGCTGATGAAACGCCTTGCCGAAGCCGGTCTGATGCCCGCGGACCCGGCAGAGGCCAAGGCGCTTGAAGCGCTCGATCCTTACGCCTTGCGGGCCAAGGCGCTCGACGAGCCGCTGCCCTTGACGCATCTGGGCCGGGCGCTGTTCCACCTAAACCAGCGCCGGGGCTTTAAATCCAACCGTAAAACCGACCGCGGCGACAATGAAGGCGGAAAGATCAGGGATGCCACCGCACGCCTCGATTTGGCGATGATGTCGAAGGGCGCGCGCAGCTATGGCGAATTCCTGCACATGCGCCGCGCCGCCGCGCCCGACCCGCGACGCACGCCATCGGTGCGCACGCGGCTGACCATCGCGCGTCGCGACAATGCTGAAAAGGAAGAAGCGGGGTACGATTTTTATCCTGACCGGCGGCACCTTGAGGATGAGTTCAACGCGATCTGGGACGCTCAGGCGCCGCATCGTCCGCGCGTGCTGACCGAAGAGCTGCGCGATCTCCTTTTCGAGACAATCTTCTTTCAGAGGCCCTTGAAAGAGCCGGAGATCGGCTTGTGCCTGTTCGCCGGTCAGCACGGTGTGCCCCGGGATGAACGCCGCCTACCCAAGGCGCATCCGCTCACCCAGCGCCGGACGCTGTATGAGACGGTCAATCAGCTGCGTGTCTCAGCCGATGGGAGGACGACGCGCACGCTGACTATGGAACAGCGCGACACGATCATCCTTACGCTCGACACCAAGAAGTCGACCAAGAGCCTGAGTTCCATGAACTTCAAGCTCACGGCCTTGGCCAAGACGCTCAAGCTACCGGCCGGCGCGCGCTTCACGCTCGAGACCATCAATCGGGATACCATCGCTTGCGATCCGGTGCGGGCCAGCCTCGGCCATCCCGACCGGTTCGGAGCCCGCTGGTCGGCGCTCGACGCGTACGCACAGTGGGAGGTGGTTCGGCGCATCCGGTCCGTCCAGTCCGAAACTGAGCATGCCGAACTGGTGGCCTGGCTGATGCAGGCGCACCGGCTTGATCAGGCCCATGCCGAGGCCGCAGCCAACGCGCCGCTGCCGGAAGGTTACGGCCGGGTGGGAGAGACGGCGACCCGCAAAATTCTTGCCGCGCTTCAGGAGCCCGATCCCGAAACCCGGCTCCCCCGCACCTACGCCCAGGCCGTCGCGGCGGTGGGCTGGCATCATTCGGACGGGCGGACCGGCGAGGTACTCGATGATCCAGCGACCCGGCCGGCTGACGCCAAGGACTGGGCGTGGCCACTCCCCTATTACGGCGCCATACTCGAACGGCACGTGATCCCGGGCACCTACGATCCTGAAGACGACGATGTCGCCCGCTATGGCCGGATCACCAACCCCACCGTGCATATCGGGCTCAATCAGCTCCGCCGGATCGTCAACCTGATCTCAAATGCCTATGGCAGGCCCGATGAGATCGTCGTTGAGTTGGCGCGCGATCTGAAACAGTCCGCAGAGCAACGCAAGACCAGCCAGAGAGATCTGAAAGCTGCGACCGAGGCGGCAAAGAAGCGTAGCGAAAAGCTCGAACAGCTTGGCCAGCCAGACACAGGCGCAAATCGCATGATCCTAAAGCTCTGGGAGGATCTGGGAGAGGATCGTATGCGTCGCTTCTGCCCCTATACCGGCACTAAGATCAGCGCGACCATGTTGTTCGACGGGTCATGCGATGTTGATCACATCCTGCCCTATTCGCGCACGCTTGACGATAGTTTCGCCAACCGCACCATCTGCCTGCGCGAAGCCAACCGCGCAAAGCGCAATCAGACGCCTTGGGAGGCTTGGGGCGGAACTGATCGGTGGGCCGATATCGAAGCCAATCTGAAATATCTGCCTGAAAACAAACGCTGGCGCTTTGCGCCCGACGCCATGGAACGCTTCGAGGGCGAGAACAATTTCCTCGACCGGGCGCTCGTCGATACCCAGTATCTGTCGCGCATCGCCAAGGCCTATCTGGAATCGCTTTATACCGAGGGCGGGCATGTCTGGGTGGTGCCGGGCAAGCTCACCGAAATGCTGCGCCGCCATTGGGGGCTGAATGCGCTGTTGCCGGACCACAACAAGGGTGCGGTCAAGGCGAAGAATCGCAGTGACCACCGGCACAACGCCATCGACGCAGCGGTGATCGGCGCCATCGACCGGGGCCTCGTCAAACGCATCGCCGACGCCGCCGGAAGTCTGGAACGGCAGGGCCGCTCCGCCGAAGACGTGGCCCGCGATACCGACAATCCGTGGGTCGGCTTTCGCGACGATCTGAAACGACGGCTTGACGCCATGACGGTCAGCCATCGCGCCGATCATGGCCGGATCGATCTAGACGCCCGCAAGAAAGGCCGTGATAGCACCGCCGGCCAGCTTCATAATGAGACCGCTTACGGACTGACCGGCGAGACCCGCAATGGCGTGCCCATGGTTGTCACCCGCAAGCCATTAGACAGCCTGACATCTTCCGATCTCGACAAGATCCGAGATGCTGATCTGGCCCGCGCTCTAAAGCGGGACACCCATGGCAAGGAAGGCAAGGATTTCACCAAGGCAATTCTGGCTTTCAGCGCGCGTCCCGGCCCCTATCAGGGCATCCGCCGCGTTCGTTTGATCGATGCGGTTGACGTAATCCCCATGACTGAGCCCGGTGGTCAGCCCTACAAGGGTTACAAGCCCGACAGCAACCATTGCTACGAGGTGTGGCGCCTGCCCGATGGCACATGGGTCCACCATGTGATCTCGACCTTCGCAGCCCATCAGGGCCACGCGACCCGGCCCCATCCGGCGGCCAAGCGCCTGCTAAGGCTGCACAAGAACGACATGGTGCGGCTGGAGGAAAGCAAGTTCGGCCTCGTGATCGCCACCGTCGAGAAGTTCGACACCAATGGCATGGTAACTCTTGTGGCGCACAACGAGGCCAACGCTGACAAGCGTTATCGCAGGAAGCCGAAGGAGGGGAAGGAGGAGGGGGGGAAGGAAGACGTGTTCATCCGGCTACGCCCAGCCTCGCTAAAAAAGGCCCGCGCGCGGCGTGTTTTGGTCGACGCGATTGGCCGCATCCGTGACCCCGGTCCGAGGGACTGAGGAACTCTGATAGGCAAGCAGAACAATTGACCATGATTCCAAGAGTTTGGAGTGCTGAATTGTGGATCAGATCATCGACATCGCCACCGACGGGCGGCACCTGTCCCGCGAACGCGGGTTCCTGAAGGTCTCCGAAGGCGGGCGGGAGATCGGCCGCACGCCGCTCGACCGGATCGCTGGCGTGATTGTCCACGCCCATGGGACGACGTGGTCGACATCGCTGCTGACCGAATTGGCCGACCGCGGCGCGCCCGTTGTCCTTTGCGGCCCGAACCACGCGCCCAGATTAGTGCTCATGCCGCTCGAAGGCCACCACGCCCAAGGCGCTCGGCTCAGGGCGCAATGGCAGTCCAAAGCGCCGTTTCGCACACAGGCGTGGAAGGCTGTCGTCATCGCCAAGATCAACATGCAAGCAGCTGCGCTGGACGCGGTGGGGCAGAGCCCAGAACCGCTCAAGATGCTGAGGCGCAAAGTTACCTCCGGCGACAGCACCAACATCGAAGCTCAGGCCGCTCGTCTCTATTGGCCGATGATGATGGGGGATACGTTCCGCCGGGACACGGGCGGTACCGGTATCAACGCGCTTTTGAACTATGGTTATACCGTGCTGAGGGCCGCCACCGCCCGCGCGGTGGTGGCGGCTGGTCTTCACCCAACTATCGGCCTTCATCACTCCAACCGCGGCAACGCGTTCGCCCTCGCCGACGATCTCATGGAGCCCTTCAGGCCGTTGGTAGATTGCGCCGCGCGAAATCTGGCAGCGTACAATAGCTCCGACGTCGATATCCCGGCCAAGCAGGCCCTGGCGCAACTCATCGCCGCCGATCTACCGCTGGGCGACGCCCTGACACCTGTTTCGGTGGCGCTTATGAAGCTCGCGACCTCGCTCGGCCAGAGTTTCGAAGACGGTGTTCTCAAGCTGGCCTTGCCACGCCCGCCCGCTCCCTTGACCCTTGCGAGGCTGGGCAGATGAGTCAGCCGGCCAGCTATCTTTCCGGATATCGTCTCATGTGGATGCTAGTGATGTTCGATCTTCCCACTGACTCCAAGCCGCAGCGTAAGGCGGCGACGGATTTCCGGAATTTTCTTCTCGATGAGGGTTTCGAGCGCAGCCAGTTCTCGGTCTATGCGCGCTTCGTCAATGGAAAAGAGGCGTTGGCCACACGGGTGGCACGGATCGAGCGGAACCTGCCTTCTCAGGGGGACATTCAGATTCTCAACTTCACCGATCGGCAGTATCGCGATACGATACACTTCTCCGATCAGGGCCGCAGGGCAGCCCGGAAAAATCCGCATCAACTGGTGATGTTTTGAAGCAATAAGCGTGTTTCCAGGCAGGGAGCAGCCCCGCAAAATCCTTGAATATCAGGATCTTACGGAGCTATCCAGTGTAGCTGTTCAGAATTCGAGGTCCAGCCGCAACACAATCGCAAACGTGGCCCAATTCATTGGAGTGTAGCTGTTCAGAATTCGAGGTCCAGCCGCA
>JBCBSK010000113.1:0-12909 GCA_039819185.1 Pseudomonadota bacterium
GGTTGAGGATCAGCCCCATCGCGCCATCGCTCGAATGCGCACAGATCAGGATCACGGAGCGGCGAAAACGGCTGTCACCGATGCTCGGCATCGCAATCAGGAACTGGCCTTCAACAAAGCTTGAGCCGCCGTTCATCATCGACGGCGCGACACACTAAGCGGATCGGACATGGCAGGCGCCGACGATACGGATGCGGATGATCGAAACGAGGATGGCTTTCTCGAAGGCCAGTTCCTGATTGCGATGCCGAGCATCGGTATCGTCGGCGCCTGCCATGTCCGATCCGCTTAGTGTGTCGCGCCGTCGATGATGAACGGCGGCTCAAGCTTTGTTGAAACCATGCGAGGCGGCTTTGTCCTTGATCAATACATCTTCGCACACGACAACATGGTCATGAAACAGCGACTCTCAAACAACACCTGCAGCCTGTCTATATCCAGGCTCGCAATGACGGCGGTGGTCAGCACGGCCATTGTCAGTGCGATCCCTGCCCCCGCAAAGTCCGAACGCAGTGCCTGGGTCAAAGGTGATCACTCAGAGCTCAGACTGATTCACGCCGGCACTGCCAATGACGGCGCCTTGATAGCCGGAATCGAGATCCGGCTCGATCCCGATTGGAAAACCTATTGGCGCTATCCCGGCGACAGCGGCATTCCGCCGCGCTTTGACTTTTCAGCGTCCAAGAACGTCGCCTCGGTCGAGGTGCACTATCCGGCGCCGGTCAGGTTTGAGGATTCCGGCGGCCAGTCGATCGGCTACAAGATCGATGTGATTTTCCCGCTCACCGTAACGCCTCGGGATCCGGAGGCGCCCGTAATCTTGAACGGTCTGATCGATTACGCCGTCTGCGCCAATATCTGCATCCCGGTGTTCGCCGAAAGCGAACTCGATCTGTCTGAAGCGCCACGGGATTCCGATACGCTCAGGGTGCAGAGCTTTCTCGACACCGTTCCGGGGCGACTTCCGGAGGGCGATGCGCGCGGGATCGTCGCGGTGTCAGTCGACCCCGAGGCCGTGCCGCCGGCACTCACGCTGGTCGCGGATTTCGGCGATGGAACGAGTGCGCCTGATCTTTTCGTTGAGGGGCCGATGCGTTGGTATGTAGGACTTCCGGAGCCCGTTGGCGTTTGCGAGACTGGGCTGTGCACGTTCGGTCTTGATCTCTATGGCGTCGAGGCCGAGGCAGTGTCGGGGGCTGAATTGACCGTTACGGGCGTGTCATCACGGTTTTCGTTTGAGCAGGTGCTGGCCTTGCCCTAAATGAGGGCATATCAGTTCCAGCCTCTCGGGGGAGACCGCTTATGATTGCCGTCGGCGATAAACTGCCTGAAGCCTCGTTCAAAACCCTAACGGCCGATGGTCCGATCGACCGCACCGCGGATGATCTGTTCGTCGGCAAGAAGGTCGCTCTGTTCGCCGTGCCGGGCGCGTTCACGCCGACCTGCCATATCAATCATTTGCCGGGTTTTCTGACCCATCTCGATGCTTTCAAGGAGAAGGGTGTGGACATGGTTGCCTGTGTGGCGGTCAATGACATGTTCGTACTCGATCATTGGGCCAAGGCAACGGGCGCTCATGGCAAGATCGAGATGCTGTCTGACGGAAACGGCACCTTCACCAAGGATATCGGGCTCGAACTCGACGCCTCCGCCTTTGGCCTCGGCATGCGCTCGCAGCGCTATGCGATGTTTGTCGATGATGGCGTGGTCAAGGTGCTGAATGTCGAGGACGCGCCAGGCCAGGCCGATGTATCGAGCGCCGAGACGCTGCTCGAAGCGATCTGACCTCGGTGGTCACGGCGTCCGGATCAGCCTGAGATGATGACATGTAAACGCCTCGGGCCATGTGCGCCGAGCAGAAGCGTTTGTTCAATGTCGGCTGAGCGTGACGGACCGGTAACCCAGTTGACCGTGCGCGGCATCTCGCCTTTGCCATAGTGGGCGCGGATCCGGGCCCACAGGGTCTCGTAGTCGCCGCAGATGTCTTCTGCCGCGACCACAACAATGTGGGTTTCCGGCAGAAAATTCAGCGTTGTCGGATTGTCCGGGCCGGAGGTGAGCACCAGCGTCCCAGTTTCGGCTGCGCCACCCAGCGCATGGCTCATCCCGACGAGATCGTCGCCACTTGTGGCCCCTGTCTTACGCTCAAGCTGCGGCTCAGACGTCCAGTCCAAGCCGTCGAGACGTGTATCCGCGCCATGCGCGATCGCTTGGGGCAAATTATGTGCGCGCAGAAAAGCGGCGATCCTTGTCGGGATCTCCTTGGCATCGGCAATGCGCTCGGTGGTGGCGTTCACAGCCTCGATCATCTCGATGAACAGATTGACCTGCTCTGCCGGCGGTTTCTGGCCGCGCGTTGGAATCAGGCCGGGTTCAGCATCGGCCAGCCGCCGGTCGACCGCGCCGGCGCGCAAGGCATCACCAGGGGCCGTCTTCAGCGATTTCCGGATAGAGCCAAGAACGGTGTCGCGTGCGCTCGTCATGCGGCTGCTCCGTCCTTGCCGGATTGGCGTTGGCGCTCCGCCCAAAGCTGCTGGAAGGTCTTGCCGGCAGGTGCGGGTAGGTTGCGATGCTTGGTCCAGCCACCCGCAAGCGGCGCCGACGTAAGAGTGCCTTTGCCGCGCGCGAGCCATTTCAGGCTGCGCATCGCCCAGCGCGTCGCGACGTGGTAGAGCGCCGGGCGTTTGGCAAAAAACGCCCATCCGCCGAGTCCGAAGCGGACGGTAGCCGGCGACAGATGGCGCTCGAACTCGCGCTCCCGCCAATGGCGCATCATCTTCGGCAGCGGGATGTGCATCGGGCAGACCTCTTCGCAGCGCCCGCAGAACGTCGAGGCATTGGGGAGGTGGCCGGCCTTGTCGACGCCGATCAGAGATGGTGTCAGTACCGCGCCCATCGGTCCTGGATAGACCCAACCATAAGCGTGCCCGCCGACCGAGTGATAGACCGGGCAATGGTTCATACATGCGCCGCAGCGGATGCAGCGCAGCATGTCCTGGAACTCGCTGCCGAGCATGCCCGACCGGCCGTTATCAAGCAGGATGACATGGTATTCGTCCGGCCCGTCCGGATCGTCCGGGCGCTTCGGACCCGTCGAGAACGTTGTGTAGACGCTCATCTCCTGCCCGGTGGCGGAGCGGGCGAGCACGCGCAGGATCTGGCTCGTGTCTTCAAGCGTCGGAACAATCTTCTCAATTGACGCCAGCACGATGTGCACGCGCGGCAGGATCTGTGTCAGATCGCCATTGCCTTCATTGGTGACGATGATCGAGGTTCCGGTCTCGGCAACGAGGAAGTTCGCACCCGTGATCCCGACGTCAGCGGCCAGGAACTTGTCGCGCAGGATCGCGCGCGCCTCAGCCAGCAGCGTTTCCGGCTCGGTCAGGTCGCGGGCCGGGTCGAGATGGGTATGATGGGCGCGGAAATCGGCCTCGACCTGATCCTTGTTGACGTGTACCGCCGGCGCGATGATGTGGCTTGGATGCTCCTTGCGGAGCTGGATGATGTATTCGCCGAGATCGGTCTCGACGACCTCGAAGCCTTCGCGCTCAAGATGGTCGTTGAGCGCGATCTCCTCCGAGATCATCGTCTTGCCCTTGGTCACTGATCTGGCGTTCGCCGTGTGGCAGATGTCGGTAATGATGTCGCGGGCCGAGGCCGCATCTAGGGCCCAATGGACCTTGCCGCCGGAGGCTGTGACTCGGTCTTCGTAAGCCTCGAGATAGAGGTCGAGATGTTCAAGGACGTGGTCCTTGATGTCGCGCGCCCGATTGCGCAGGTCGTCGAATTCGTCAAGCTTTGAGGCCGCCTTGCGGCGCTTCTCTATAAAGCCCTTCTCGACATTGCCGAGCGCGCGCTGAAGCTGCGCGTCGTCGAGGGCAACACGGGCATTCTGTTTGAAGGTCTCAGAACGGATCTCCATGCTCACTCCTGCAAATCATCGGTCGACAGGGCCTTGGTTATCACAGTCGCTGTCACGCGTCGCCGATGGCCGGCTCCTCTGTCATGCCGGCGAGGACCTCGGCGACATGGCGCACGGCAATGGGGCGGCCCTCGCGGCTCACCTTGCCGGCCATGTTCATCAGGCAGCCGAGATCGCCAGCGAGCAGAGTATCAGCTCCGGTTTCGGCGATATTGGCCGTTTTCTTTGCAACAATCTGATCCGAAATATCTGGGTATTTGACACAGAAGGTTCCACCGAAGCCGCAGCAAACATCCGGGTCGCGCATCTCGTTCAGTGTCAGTCCGTCGACACTGGCGAGAAGCTGTCGGGGCTGTTGCTTGATCTTTAGCTCGCGCAGGCCCGAGCAGGAATCGTGATAGGTTACCGAGCCATTGAAACGCGCTTCCACCGCCGAGACTTTCATAACGTCGGTCAGGAAGCTGACAAGTTCATAGGTCTTGGCAGCAAAGGCGCGGGCGCGTTTGTCCCAAACCGCATCACCTTCGAACAACTCCGGATAGTGCTTGATCAGCATGCCGCCGCAGGAGCCTGACGGGATCACGACGTAGTCAAAGTTCTCGAAAGCTGCGATCACATCACCGGCGATCGCGCGCGCCGTCTTGCTGTCGCCAGAGTTGAAGGCGGGCTGTCCGCAACATGTCTGTCCGCGCGGCACCTCCACCGTGCAACCTGTATCCTCGATGAGTTTGACCGCGGCAAAACCAATCACTGGCCGGAACAGGTCGACCAGGCAGGTGACGAAGAGGCCGACGCGTGGTGGAGAAGATGGGCTAGGCATCGGCACATATCCTTGCAGGCGGATCTGGTCAGTCCCTCACGGACAGACCTCGGAGACTTTAGTTAAAGGACCTGGCTGCCGACGTGCAATGCGCGTTCTGTCATGCCTATTCACCGTGCCTTTGGTCGCCCTGCGGTGCGGCGACGCATGTTCCCGATCCTCTGGCTTGATCTGATCCTCAGCGTGTCAGCTGTTTGTCTCCTTTGGTCGAAGCTGTTGGCCGTTGCGCGGGATCAGCCAAGCTGATAGGTATTTTTTCAGCCATTTCGCCTGCAAAAGCATCCAACAAGCGGACAAACCGCAGCTACATCAGGGGTGAGGGTGGAAGGCGCTCCGTCGCGTCGCGGTCTTGTGAAGAGACCGCGAGACATATTGGACACCGTGCAGGCGCAGCTGACGCCAGCGCGCTCAGGGAGGAATGTGATGAAAAAGCTCATGGCTTCGGCCGCTGCGGTTGCCCTGATTTCGGCCGTTCCGCTGGCCACTACGCCGGCAAATGCTGAAACGTGGAACCTGCAGTCGACCTATCCTGGTTCGCTGACCCAGCTCGGCACGCTCGGCAAGCGCATCGCCGAACAGATCACACTTGTGACCGATGGCGATGTCGAGGTCGAGTTTCAGGAGCCTGGTGCTCTGGTTCCGGCACTTGAAGTGTTCGATGCGGTTGCTTCCGGCGCCGTTGAAGCCGGTTGGTCGACACCTGGCTACTGGGCCGGCAAGGTGCCGGCGCTGCAGCTTTTCGGCGCGGTGCCGTTCGGCCCGTCGGCTGGTGAATACATCGCCTGGATCAAGTTCGGCGGCGGCCAGGAAATGTTCGACGAGATTTATGCCGAATCGAACATCAAGTCGGTGTTCTGCGGTGTCATCGCGCCAGAAGCCTCAGGCTGGTTCCGCCAAGAGATCAACTCGCCCGAAGACCTGCAGGGCCTGAAGATGCGCTTCTTCGGTCTCGGCGCAAAGGTCATGGAAAAGCTCGGCGTCTCGACCCAGCTTCTCGCCGGTGGCGACATCTTCCCGGCTCTCGAGCTCGGAACGATTGACGCAACCGAATTCTCCATGCCGGCGATCGACCTTAATCTCGGCTTCTATCAGGTTGCGACACACTACTACTTCCCGGGCTGGCATCAGCAATCGACGCTGTTCGATCTGATGATCAATCTCGACCTTTGGGAGAGCCTTGACGAGGTAACTCAAGCGCGCATTGAGACTGTGTGTGACGCGTCGATCGCCTACGGCTTGGCCGAAGGCGAGGCCATCCAGTCGGCTGCACTTGCGGAACTTGAGGAAAAGGGCGTGACCATCCACCGCTGGTCAGACGAGATGCTCGGTGCTTTTGAAGGCGCTTGGGAAGAAGTCGTTGCCGAACAGGTGGCTGCTGATCCGGACTTTGCCCGTGCCTGGGAATCTCTGTCCGCGTTCCGCGAGCAGTATTCGACCTGGCGCGCGCTCGGCTATCTCGACTGATCGGACCTGTGCGGGAGCCGACAGGCGCCCGCCCTTCGGTTTGATGTAGACAGAGTTCGGGCCGCACGTTGCGGCCCGGGCCTAGCGGTCTTGCCATCGCCTGTGCCCGAGATTGGGCAAGGCAATTCGGACAGCACATGGGAACCCTCCTCGCTATCGCGACCATTGTCATCGCGATCGTCCTCACCAGCGCCAGCTTTGGCCCGCATTTTTGGCTATTGGCTGCAATGCTGATCGTGATGTGCGTTGCTGCGCTTTTGCGGCCAAACCCGGCTGTGTTCGTGGCGGGCACATTCCTCGCTGGCTTCAGCGCGCTGATGATCAATCCGATCGTGGCGTCCACCGACATTATGCGCGCCCTGCGGCGCGCTGCACGCGGCGACGACGCCGAAGCAGCTGCCGCTCAATCGGCCATTGAGTTCTATGACGGACTTGCCGTATTTGCTGCTCCGGTCGAGATCGCGATCGCGCTTCTGGTCGTCGGCGCGACGATCTTTGCAGCACGCCGCAGCCTGCAAGGCTTCTATCCCTTCCTGCTTGAAGCCAGCGAAGGCATCGCGGCTTTCATCGTCCGCGTCGGTCAGATCGCGACGGTATTGTTCATTCCGATGATCCTGTTCATCCTCTACGACGTGGTGCAGCGGAAATATCTCGACTTCGATCCCGAGTTCACCAACACTCAGATCTATTCGATCTTTACCTCCACCAGGCTCCAAGAAGCGCAGTGGCATCTCCATGCCGCGCTCTTCCTGCTGACCTTCGGGTTTGCCTATGTGAAGGACGCCCATGTGCGGATCGAACTCGTCCGAGAGCGGCTTGGCAGACGGACGCGGGTTTGGATTGAGCTGCTCGGTTGCTGCCTGTTTCTGATTCCCTATTGCTTCGTCATCTTCACTTATGGCTACGAATTCGCCCGCAACTCCTACAACATTGGCGAAGTGTCATCTGCTCTGACGGGGCTGCCCTATCGCTTCATCATTAAGTCGATTCTGCCGATCGGCTTTGTGATCCTGGCGCTTGCCGGACTGTCGGTCGCGCTCAAATGTATCGTCTATCTGTTTGGTCCTGAACATTTGCGCGCGCGCTCGGGCTATTATGCCGGCACACATCATGCCGACATGCCCGAACAGGCGACCGCTTCTTAGGCCAACCGAGACCGAACCGAGGCCCAGCGTTCATGGAAGCGTTTGTCGAGTTTCTGCCCCTCTGGATGTTTCTGGCGCTGGGGACGCTCCTGTTCACGGGCTATCCGGTCGCCTTCATCCTCGGCGGCATCGGGCTGGCCTTCGCTGTCGTCGGGGCGATGGTCGGCGAGTTTCGGCTGCAGCAATTGTCGCTGATCCCGCTCAGGATCTATGGCGGGACAATGGAAAGCCCGGTCCTCGTCGCGATTCCGATGTTCATCTTTATGGGAACGATGCTGGAGAAATCCGGGGTCGCGCGCGATCTGCTCTATTGCCTGCAGGTGCTGCTGCGTCGGGTGCCGGGGGGGCTTGCTCTGTCGGTCACGCTGATGGGTACGATCATGGCGGCGACGACGGGCATCATAGGTGCCTCTGTCGTCATGATGACGCTGTTGGCGCTGCCGGTCATGCTCGACCGCAAATACAACATCCCGCTCGCCACCGGCACGATCGCAGCTTCCGGCACGCTTGGCATCCTGATCCCGCCCTCGATCATGCTGGTGATCATGTCGGACCTTCTGTCGGTGCCGGTCGGAACGGTGTTCATTGCTGCGATCCTCCCGGGGCTCCTGCTGGCAGGTCTCTATACGCTCTACATCGCAACCTTGTGCCAGGTCCGGCCTGCGCTTGCACCGCCCCTGCCTGACGATGTCGGCCCCGATACAGGTGGGGAGATGTTCGTGCTGATCATGCGCAGCTTCATCCCTCCGATCGCGCTGATTGTTATGGTGCTGGGCTCGATCTTTGCCGGCCTTGCGACACCGACCGAAGCCGCGGGCATCGGGGCGGCGGGCTCGATCCTACTTGCCGCGATCAATCGCGCGCTAACCTGGGAGGTCTTCAAGGAGGTCTGCTTCCGTTCAGCGCTGACTGGCGCCATGCTGTTCGGCATTTTTGTTGGCGCGACGTGTTTTTCCTTCGTGTTCCGGATTCTGGGGGGTGAGCATCTGATCATCGAGTTCATTCAGGCGACGGGCGTCGGCCCATGGTCGATCCTGTTTGTGCTGATGGGCATGGTGTTTGCGCTCGGCTTCTTCTTCGACTGGATCGAGATCACTCTGATCGTCATGCCGGTTTTTGCCCCGATCGTCGGCCTGCTCGATTTCGGCGATCACCTGATCGAGCATGCCAATATCGCCAATCAGCAGGTCATCTGGTTCCTGATATTGGTCGCGGTGAACTTGCAGACTTCGTTCCTGACGCCACCGTTCGGTTTTGCTCTGTTCTACATGAAGGGGGTCGCGCCGCCTGAGGTCACGATCCAGATGATCTACCGCGGCATCATTCCTTTCGTGCTGCTACAGCTGGTCGGTCTGTCGATGGTGCTCTACTTCCCTGAGATCGCGCTTTGGCTACCCGGGGTTCTGCTGGAATAGGGCCATTGAGCACCGTTCCCTGGCTGCGGAATGCCGTTATGCCGCTTCCGTAAAACTGCGGCAGTTCGGAGCGGTCAGCGGAGCTAGCTTTGCGCGCTATGGACGCGCAACCCGATCCCACTCGAGAGACCGACGAGCCACCGCCTGCGGCTCAGCGTATCGAACGGCGCTATGCGCCGCATCCGGCCCGTGCTGCTGTCATCAACGAGGTCCACACACGGCCCTTTGTGCCGCTGCCGACGCCGCTGTCGATCTTCCACTTTGCGTTCATGAATGACGCAGGCGGAGCCAGCGCCGATCAGGAGCGTCTGGTTGCGCTGCTTGCAGATCGCGGCCTGCCGCCACTGCCATCGGGCGCCCGCCATCACCGTTTCTCGCTGCCAGGCATCGCCGTGCGCTGGGAGAGCCATACGGAATTCACGACCTATGGCTTTCAGGTCGAGGATCCAGGTGGCGCACCGTTCGAACACCCAGTTCCCAATGCTGTTCTGGAGATTCTGTCCGATCCGCCCGGTGGCCTTCTGGTCGCAACGCGTGTGACGGTGCGTGCGCCCGACGCCTCTGATCCCAGGCTCGATGGTTTCGACCTTGCAAGCCGGTGCCTATCGGAGGTTCAGGGGGATGATGCCGTTATCGCGACCGATCTTAAACCGGATGCTGCAGGCTTCACACGGTTCCTGGTCGAAAATCACGCTATGGAGCCGATGCAGACCGGTGCCGTGGTGCAACGGCTCTTGGAGATCGAGACCTATCGCACACTGGCCTTGCTTGGCTTGCCCGAAGCGCTGAAGGCGGGGCCGACCGTCCGCCAGATCGAGGAAGACCTCGCCGCCGTCACCGAAGAGATGCGCGCCGTTACAGGGCTCACGGGCAATCGGGCGCTGCTTGGGCGGCTGACGGAACTGGCCGGTGAGACCGAGGCGATCGTCGCGGCCACGAGCTACAGGTTCAGTGCCACCCGTGCCTATGAGAACATCGTCACGACACGGCTCACGACACTTGATGAGCAGGCGCTTGATGGTCACCTGACCCTGTCTGCGTTTCTGATGCGGCGCATGTCGCCGGCGATGCGGACCTGCCAATCGACCGAGAACCGCCTCGAAGCGCTGTCGGAAAAGCTTACGCGCGCTGCAAGCCTGTTACGCGCGCGGGTCGATGTTGAACTCGAAAGCCAGAACCGCGATCTCTTGGAGGCGATGAACCGCCGGGCACAACTGCAATTGCGGTTGCAGCGCACGGTCGAGGGCCTGTCCGTTGCGGCCGTCACCTATTACGTCGTCGGGTTGATCTCCTACCTTGCCAAGGGGGGGGCTGAACTGGGCCTGACCTATTCACCGGCCGTGATTGCCGCCGCCGCCGTGCCGATCGTCGCGCTGGTGATCGGCCTGTTCGTGCGCCAGATCCGCAATCGTCACAAGGACGATGAGGAAATCTGACGGTGATCATGTTGGTGTCGGTTCTGGCGGCTGGGTCAGCGGGTTTCGGACCTCAGTTCCGGGTCGCCGCCGGACCGGGCGACATTTCGCAAGTAGTTTATGACCATGCGGCGCATGTCTGGATCACGTAGCCCAGCATAGGCCATGCGATTGCCGCGCAGATATCCGCGTGGATCGGCGATGAAGGCGTCGAGCACTTCGCGTGTCCAGACCAATCCGTCCTCGCCTGCTTCTTCGAGCGCAGGCGAATAGTCAAAGTCGCGCTGGCTTGCCGCGCGGGCGCCGAACACATTGGTTAGCGTTGGTCCGACAGACCGGCTGCGTGCGACATCGCCAATTGTATGACACCCACCGCAGCTGTCGAAAAATGCCCTGTTTTCAGCATTGGTTTGGGCGCGTGCGGACGTACTCACAAGAGCCAGCCCCAAGGCAAACAACGCCAAGCCTAACAAACTCATTTTGAACCGCGTCATGATCTCCCCCGAAATCGAGGCATATCATGTCGGAAAGGCATGGAATTTCAACCGCTGTCGAACACGATAGACGGTCTAGACGGTCTAGACGGTCTAGACGGTCTCGCGACGCGAAACCGCGTCAGGCGCGCACAGCCAATGCCTCGCGGTTGCTGAGACCCTTTTCCCAATAAGGCTCAGGGCCGTACAGCTGTGCGAGGAAGTCGATAAACGCCCGAACCTTGACCGGCAGAAACCGGCGGCTTGGATAGACCGCGTGGATGCCGACACGGGTCGACACGGCATAGTCTGGAAGGATCTGGACCAGAGCACCGCTTTCCAACTCGGGTCCGACATCCCAGGTCGAGCGATAGGCGATGCCGAGACCGGCAATGCACACTTCACGCACGACTTCCGAGGAATTGGTCTGGAGCGCGGCAGGATGACGCACGGTGATCGGGCCGTCCGGTCCTTCAAGACGCCAGGCATCCTGCTGCTGGGAGAACAAGCAGCTATGCTGTTCGAGGTCGTCGAGCGTTTTCGGCGTCCCGTGCCTGGCAAGATAGTCGGGGCTCGCACACAGTACGCGGCGGTTGTCGCACAGCCTGCGGGCGATCAGGCTCGAACTCTCAAGTTCGGCGATTCGGATTGCCACATCATAGCCGTCACCAACGAGATCGACGAAGTCGTCGCTCAGGTTGAGATTGATCGTCAGGTCCGGATTGTCGGCGAGAAAGCGCTCGAGATGCGGTGCGACATGTAAACGACCAAAGCTCGTTGGCGCGGAAATCTTCAGCGTTCCCCGTGGTTTGGCATTGCGCCGGGACACGAAGGCTTCCGCTTCTTCGATCGATGCCAGAATACCGACGAGCCGCTCGTAAAAGCCCTGACCCTCTTCGGTGAGCGCAAGCTGACGCGTCGTGCGCTGCAAGAGCCGCGCTCCAAGGCGTTCTTCCAGCCGGCGAATACGCTTCGACACAACGGCCGGCGACAGGCCCATCTCGCGGCCTGCGGCTGACATCGACCCCGCCGTGACGACACGAGCAAAAATCTCCATGTCGGTCAGGCTGCCAGTCTTGTAGGCATCGTCGCGCATCATATCCGCACCAGAAATAGACTTAGCCTTTTATCGCTCTAGCGGAATACCTGTGTCAGGCACTATCCCTTTCAAGGGAATGTCTGTCACAAAGTACGTATCCCTTCGTATAATAGGGTTTAATGCGTAAGTCACGCTGGTCCCGAAACCTATCTGCTTGGGCTAGCATAGATACAGACACTGACGCTCGTGCAAGACGCGGGGTAGCCGTGCACGAACGGGCGGGCTGTGAGGGAGGACAACATGTCGTTTCTGGCCATGCCGGACCCTGATCAAGGTGTGCTCGATCGCCGCGAGGTGATCGTCGCGGGTCTTCGTGCGCTGTTGCCCGAGGACTGTGTTATCGAGGCCGAGGATGAGCGGCGCGCGTATGAGACCGACGCGCTGACCGCCTATCGCCGCCTGCCGCTTGCCGTTGTCCTGCCTGAGACCACCGAACAGGTGTCGGCGGTTCTCCGATACCTGCATGAGGAGGGCGTCAAGGTCGTGGCCCGTGGCGCCGGCACGTCACTGGCCGGCGGCGCGCTGCCACTGGAGGATGCCGTCGTGCTCGGCCTGTCGAAGATGGCCGACGTGCTTCACATTGATTATCCCAATCGCACGGCCCGCGTTCAGGCCGGGATCACCAATCTCGCGATCAGCGATGCGGTCGGCATAGAAGACTTTTTCTATGCGCCGGACCCATCAAGCCAACTTGCCTGCACGATCGGCGGCAATATCGCGATGAATTCCGGTGGCGCGCATTGTCTGAAATATGGCGTGACGACCAACAACATTCTCGGTCTGCGCATGGTGCTGATGGACGGCACGATTGTCGATCTCGGCGGAGATCATCTCGATGCCGGCGGCTATGATCTGGTTGGTCTGATGATCGGATCGGAAGGCCAGCTTGGCGTGGTGACGGAAGCAACGGTGCGAATCCTCCGCAAGGCGGAAGGTGCGCGGCCCGTGCTGCTCGGCTTCGCATCGTCCGAGATCGCCGGCGCCTGCGTGTCCGACATCATCGGCTCTGGCATCATTCCCGTTGCGATCGAGTTCATGGACAAGCCGGCGATTGAAGTGTGCGAGAGCTTTGCGAAGGCGGGCTATCCGCTTGATGTCGAGGCCCTGCTTATTGTTGAAGTTGAAGGCTCGGAAGATGAGATCTCAGCGCTTTTAA
>JBCBSK010000114.1:0-12673 GCA_039819185.1 Pseudomonadota bacterium
CAGTTCAAGCTCCGGGTCGCGTGGATGCCCCCCGTTCCGTGCGGGGGATCGCGGCTCGGAGCTTGAACTGGAATCGGCTATTGCCAACGGCAAGGTGGATGGTGGCAACCGACCTGATTTCTATGCACTCGAACGCAGTGCGCCCTTCAAGACGTTGTCCGATGCAAGCCTTGGGGCGCTGGTTGAGAAGGCTGTACGCTCTGGCCGCGTCGAGATTATGCTGCAGCCGATTGTCACACTGCCGCAGCGCAAGGTGCGCTTCTACGAAGCTTTTGCACGGCTAAGGACATCAGATGGCGTTCTGATGCAGCCGGGAGATTTCCTTGACTACGCGAAGCGCAACGGCCTGATGCCTGAGATCGACCGCCAGGTGGTACGTCGGGCGGTGCATGTCGCACGCCGGCTGATCAGCCGCAGTCGTGATGTCGGTGTCTTCGTCAATCTCGACGTCCACAGCCTATCGGATAGTGATGCTGCGAGCGACGTTGTTGCCTATCTCGACAGCAATCGTGCATTGTCTCCGTCGCTAATCTTCGAGATGACCCAGGATGCCTATGGTCGGGCCGGGCCGCTCGAACGGGCGCTTCTCGAACAGATCACCGAGCTTGGCTTCCGGCTGTCGTTGGATCAAGTCCAACGGCTTGATCTCGACGCCAAGGCCTTGGCAGACGGCAAGGTGCGGTTTGCCAAGGTCGCGGCGGCTCATCTCCTCGGCGGCGGTGACTTAACCCGTGACATCCATGTCGCCGACCTCAGCGATCTTCTGGCACGGTCGGGGATCTCGCTGATCGCAGGACATGTCGAGCGTGAAGCGGAAGTCGTCGACCTGCTCGATTACGATGTCGGCTTTGCTCAGGGCTTTTTGTTCTCGCCACCGCGTCCTGTGCGCGGAGAGGGGGCGCCACCGGATCGCGCGGCAGCCGAGCCCGAGCGTGTTCAGCGAGGTGCGAGCGCGCTGGCGGCCAGCCGTGCCTGACACTGGCCCTGTGTCGCAACCCGCCCGCATCGTCGGCTTATCCGGTATCATCGCAGAGGTCGATGCCATACTGTGTGACGTCTGGGGTGTCCTGCACAATGGCGTTGCTGCTTTTCCGGAGGCCGTTGATGCGCTTAAGCACGCGCGAGCTAGTGACGTTCCGGTCATTTTAATCACCAACGCTCCGCGCCCGGCCGATCCGGTTATCCAACAACTGCAAGATCTTGGCGTGTCTGCTGACGCCTTCGATAAAGTGGTCACATCAGGTGACGTGACCCGCACCTTGATCGCTGAGCATATACCGGGACCGGTGTTTCATCTCGGCCCGGAGCGCGATCGTCCCCTGTTCGAGGGCCTGGAGGTTGCTTTTGCGGATCTCGCTGATGCCAAGGTGATCGTCGCGACCGGCTTGTTCGATGACGAGACCGAGGCGGCCGAGGACTATCGTCCCATGCTCGAGGAGGGTGTTGGGAGGGGCCTTGGCATGATCTGCGCCAATCCCGATCTCGTGGTCGATCGCGGCGGGCGGCTGGTGCCATGTGCAGGTGCGCTGGCCGATCTCTATGCAGAGATCGGCGGTGTCGTAAGCATCGCTGGCAAGCCGCATGCGCCGATCTACGATCGAGCGTTCGATCTCTTGTCGGCGCTCATGAGCCGCTTACCCGAACGTGCTCGTGTTCTGGTTGTTGGAGATGGTGTCAGGACCGATCTTGCCGGTGCCGTAGCGCAGGATCTGCCTTGCCTGTTCGTCACGGACGGCATTCATGCCGGCGACGGGTCGGCGGACGCGCTTAACACGCTGTTTCGGCGGGCCAAGCTGTGGCCCGCTTATGTGCTGGATGCTTTGCGCTGGTAGCGAGTGACCGCTGTCTTAGCTGACATTCGTCATCAGAAGGTCGATATCGCCCTGGTCGAGCCCTTTTCCGGGCAGCGCTGGCCCGTTGAGGAGATGCGCGTCGGGGCAGGACGGCGGATGCGCATCGCTCGCATCCTCTGACGTGACCTCGCCGAGACGGGACTCGATTGCAGTCAGAGTCTCGACGACCTTGGTGATCCGCTGTCCGGTAATGTCCTGAAACGAGCAAGCCTCGAAGATCTTCATCACTTCGCCTTCGACGGCTGCGCGATAGTCTTCGAGCGTGTCGGCTTCACAGCCGAGGATTGCTTCACTTGCGGTCATGATGACATGGCTCGCTTGCTCGGTCATTTCGACGACGGCTGCGAGTTCATTACCGGCTTCGGGAATATCGATCGTGCCGGTACTGGTTTGCTCGATGCTGGCGATTTCGGTCTTGAGCGACGCGATATCGCCGGCAATGCCTTCAAGAACGCCACGCAGTTCGGCCTCCATGCGCGCAACCCGCGCGCCAAGGGCCGTTTCCTTGGGATTGGTGTTGGTCATGATCAACAAACGCCTCTGGCCGTAACGGACAGCCGGCGTTACTCGCCGAACACCGCGTCGATCTTGGACTTCAGCGTCGCCGCGTTGAACGGCTTGACGATGTAGTTATTCACGCCGGCCTTCTTGGCGGCGATGACGTTTTCCGTCTTCGATTCGGCCGTGACCATAATGAACGGGGTACGACCAAGCTTCTCGTCGCCGCGAACGTTCTTCAACAGCTCATAGCCGGTCATCGGTTCCATGTTCCAATCGGAGATCACCAGGCCATATTTGCGCGACCGCATCTTCTGCAGCGCCTCGGTGCCGTCAGCAGCCTCGTCGACATCGTTGAAGCCGAGCTGCTTAAGAAGGTTTCGAATAATCCGGATCATGGTCTTGTAGTCATCGACGACCAGGATCGGCATAGTCTGATCAACGGCCATGGGTTTGCTCCGTCACAACTGTCACCCCGCTCGAAGGCTGCCGTTACGCTTGGCCGCCCCCGATTTGTCCGCACAGTAAGCAAGAGTGCTAAAAAACGGGTTAACTCATGCGGAAAGATACCATGGTCATCCCTGCTAGCTGACAATATAGCAAGGAGATCAATATCTTGAGTATAAAATATCAGGACGTGTAATGCCCAAATACATGCCCGTATCAGTCGCAGGTTTGGCCTTTGGGGATATCTCAGTGGGCATGGCGGCGGACCTTATGAAAACCGTGATGGCCACTGATGTCGTCGGATTCGCGGAGCTGTCCGGCGACAACAATCCGGTGCATCTGTCGGCCCATTTCGCTGCCAAGACACCGTTTAAGGACCGTATTGCTCATGGTCTCTACACCGCGAGCCTGATCTCGACTCTGCTTGGGACCAGGCTGCCCGGGCCTGGCGCGATCTACCTGACTCAGACGCTGAACTTTCGTGCGCCCGTTAGGATCGGTGACGTGATTCATGCCCATGTTGAAGTGATGGCCATCGACAAACAGAAAAACCGCGTGACTCTCGCCACAACCTGCTCCGTTGACAACCGGATCGTGCTCGACGGCGAGGCGGCGGTGATGGTGCCTGCGGCTTGACCGCGATCGCGCGTGCGGGCAGGGTCGCGCCCGCTTGCCATGGCGGGTAAGCCATGCCCAGATCTGCTCTGCCGCACCCGTGATCATGACATCTAACGTGTTGACATCGGACATGTTTCTTGCATCGCGCGATGCCGTGCCCGAGGGGTTGCGCCATGGCGTCGTCGCCATCGGCAATTTCGATGGCGTCCATCGTGGCCATCAGGCAGTTCTGAAGGCGGCGATCGAGCGGGCGCGCATTGTCGGCGGCCCGGTCGCAGCGCTAACCTTCGAGCCGCATCCGCGCCAATTCTTCCGACCCGACGTGCCGCTGTTCCGACTGACGCCTGATCACGTCAAGGCGGAACTGTTCGCGGCTTTGGGTCTAAGCGGTGCCGTCACCTTGACCTTTGATGCCGACATTGCCGCCCTTAGCGCCGAGGCTTTCGTGAAACGCTGGATCGCTGATGGGTTTGCGGCCGATCAGGTGATTGTCGGCTACGATTTTCATTTCGGTAAAGGTCGTGAAGGCTCGCCGGTTAAGCTATCGGCACTTGGCCTGACGCATGGCTTTCAGGTCACGATCGTCGGCGCGCAGTCGGGCGAAGGCGACACGCCCTATTCGTCGACTGCCGTGCGCGAGGCGCTTGCCGATGGAAGGTTGGAGGAGGCGCGCGGCCAACTTGGCTATCGCTGGTTCTTCGAAAGCGAGGTCGTACACGGCGAAAAACGTGGCCGGGATCTCGGCTATCCGACCGCGAACATGGCGCTGGACCCAGCTGTTACGTTACGCCATGGCGTCTATGCGGTCCGCGCGCGCGACGTGCGATCCGGTGGGCCTATACTTTTTGGGGTAGCAAGTTTTGGCCGGCGGCCCCAATTCGACAACGGAGCTCCTTTGTTCGAAACCCATTTTTTCGACTTTGCCGATGATCTTTATGGCCGGCCGCTCGAGATTGAGCTGATTGCTTTTCTCAGACCTGAAGCACGGTTCGACAGCGTCGAGACGCTGATTGAACAGATGGACCGCGACAGCGTTGCCGCGCGGCACGCGATTGCTGACGTTGCTCTGGATCCGTTCGGTCCGGAGGCGCTGACTTCGGCCCGAGAGCAGCCTGCGCCATGAATGGCGCGGGCAAGCCGCTCTCGTCTTTTGAGGCCGATCATCTGTCTGAGTTTGACCGAGCATATGTCAAACTCAGGATGATCGAGCAATGACCGACTTCAGGCCGCGCCAGGTCGCAGGACTGTCGCCTGAGGTGGTCGGCATTCTTTGCATGTGTCTGGCCGTGGCGATGCTCCCCATCATGGATGGTCTGGTGAAGACCATGACCGGCCATTTGAGCGCGGTGCAGCTGGCGTTCTTGCGGTTCGCCGCTCAGGCGGTGGTCGGCTTGCCGATCGTCGTGCTTGCCGCCGGGTGGTCAGCGCTCAATCCGGGGCAGCCGCTCATTCATGCCGCGCGCGGGGCCTGCCACGCATTTGCGACGATCTTCTTCATTTCGGCGCTTGCCGTTCTGCCCTTGGCGGACACGATGGCGATCTTTTTCGTTATGCCGCTTCTTGTCACGGCAATGTCTGCGCTGTTTCTTGGCGAAGCCGTCGGAATCCGGCGCTGGAGCGCAGTGCTTGTCGGATTTGTCGGAGCGCTGATCGTCGTCCGGCCCGGCGGCGATGTCTTCAGCCTGGCCAGCCTGTTGCCGATGGGGGCTGCGACCATGTTTGGGCTTTACGTGATCCTGACGCGGCGCTTCGTGCAGTCGGGCCATTCGCTCGGCCTGAATTTCGTCGCCGCCGCGTGGGCGACCCTGATCCTTGGCGTCCTGCTGGTCACTGGCTATTCCATCGGCCTGCCGCAGGCCGCGATCGCGCCGCTGAGCACGCTCGATTGGGCGAAGTTCGCTGTCATCGGAGCGATCTCAATGTTCGGCCACTGGCTGATCGTGCTCGCGCTGGCGCGGGCGCCGGCCTCGATCATCGCGCCCCTAACCTATCTCGAGATCATCGGGGCGGCGATCGTCGGCTATATCCTGTTCGCCGACATTCCGGATCTTTGGACCTGGGTCGGCGTCGCCGTCATCGCGGCTAGCGGGATCTACATTTCCTATCGCGAGCGGGTCAGGGCCCAGACAGCCTAGGGTCAGTCGGCCTCTCGCCAATCCTCTTCAGCGATGCCGTAGTCCCGCAAGGCCTTGGCCTTTGCTGCCTCGACTGTGCCGAAGGCGATTCCGTGCCGGTGATCGACCGCCGATTCGGCAAAGATGCGCAACCTTATGCCGCCTGATGTCTCGTGCAGGATTGCAAATCTTGTGTCGCGGCGGAACTTGAACGTTTCCGGGTCCGCGATCGTGCGGCGATAGTCAGCGTTGTCGAGATCGGGCAGGGGCACGAGTTCGATGCTTTTGCGCGGCCGATAGTGTGCGAACAGCTGCTTTGCTTGCGCCAGCCACAATAGGGTTGGCGGACAAACCAGGTCCGAGACGCCGGCGATGATGTCCAGCAGACCTTCAACCTCCAGAAACGGGTTCTGGCCAGGCGGTGACCGCTCGCCGCATTCCAGTCGATTGCGACTTTCCCGTCGTGCGTGATCATCGAGATGTGCTGCATTGCAGGCTGTCTCGAACAGGTCCCAGGTTTGACGTTTGGCGGCCGCGATCAGATCGCCGAGAGCGTCCATCTGGCGGGTTTCCTCGGCCATGCGTGCGAAGCTTTGCAGCAGGTCGCCGGGATAGTGCTGGGCCTCGACAAGCGGATCGTCGCGCAGGAGCCGCTCGGCCAAGGCAGCCGTGATAGTAACGCCATGTCCGTAGTTTAGCATGAGGCCGATATCGCCGGGCAGCCAGCGCCCGACCGGCACATATCGCAAAGCATGCACCTCGGGCTCGTCGGCAACATCGTTTGCGTCACCGAGATCCTCGCCGTCGATTTCGGTCAGGGTTTTGGTGCCGTCGATGCCCCAGGCATCTGCAAGCTCCAACAGCCTGTCACGGGACGGCGTCGGGCGGTCGGCGAGCAGAGTTTCGGCCAAGGCGCGGCAGTCGACAACCTCGGCCATCCGCGCCCGCGTCGCTGCCATCTCCTCGGGCGTGAAGCGCAGGATTGGAAAGCCGTCCTCGTCAAACTCGCGGTCCTTGGTCATCTCAGTCGTCCAGTGCGTCTGGTGTAATCCCCCAGACAGGGACTTTATCGCGACAAGATCGGGTGATAGAAGCCCATCATGGTGTTCGCAGCTTGCTTCCAGACCGTCATGACGGGCCGAATTCTCGGCCCGGCCCGCGCCTGATCCGGCAGCGGGACCGGGATCGTTACGCCACGACTGCAAACACTCTTTCCCATCTGGACGACGTGATGAACGACGCACCGACTGAGGCTTCCCCGGACGCCGACACGAAAGACTATTCCAAGACGCTGTTTTTACCCAAGACCGAGTTCCCGATGCGTGCCGGCCTGCCCAAGCGCGAGCCGGAGATCATGGAGCGCTGGCAGCGGCTTGGCGTTTGGCAGAAGCAGCGCGAGCTGTCGCAAGGGCTCAAGCGCTACATCCTGCATGACGGCCCGCCTTACGCGAACGGCAACATCCATATCGGCACGGCGCTGAACAAGGTGCTGAAGGACACTGTGTCGCGGTCGATGTTCATGCTCGGTTGGGATGCAAATTACGTTCCCGGCTGGGACTGCCATGGCCTGCCGATCGAATGGAAGATCGAGGAACAGTATCGCGCCAAGGGCCGCAACAAGGATGACGTGCCGGTCAATGAGTTCCGCCAGGAATGCCGCGAGTTCGCCGAACACTGGATCGACGTGCAGCGCGCCGAGTTCAAGCGCCTCGGCGTCGAGGGCGATTGGGACGATCCCTATCTGACCATGTCGTTCAAGGCGGAAGCGCAGATCGCCCGCGAACTGATGACATTCGCCATGTCCGGCCAGCTCTATCGCGGCTCGAAGCCAGTGATGTGGTCGGTGGTCGAGCGTACCGCCCTGGCCGAGGCCGAGGTCGAGTATCACGACTATCAGTCGGACACGATCTGGGCGAAGTTCCCGGTCCTTGTCCACGAACGGCGCAATCCGGCGCAGCCGTCGGACCTGATGGATGCGTCCGTGGTGATCTGGACAACCACGCCCTGGACGATCCCCGGCAACCGGGCGATCTCGTTTTCGCCCAACATCGAGTATGCGCTCTACGAAGTCGCAAGCGCTGAGCGCGATTTTGGTCCGCAGCCGGGCGAGCGCGTCATTCTGGCCATATCATTGTCGGAGGCATGTGCGGACGCAGCCAAGGTGACGCTGACCCAGGTGCGCAGTGTTTCGCCCGAGGAACTGGCGGTGATGGCCTGCGCCCATCCGCTGCGTGGACAGGGCTATGATTTCGATGTCCCGCTGCTTGATGGCGAGCATGTCACCGACGAAGCCGGCACAGGCTTTGTCCACACGGCCCCCGGTCATGGCCGCGAGGACTTTGACGTCTGGACCGAAAACGCCCGCGGGCTGCGCGATCAGGGTATCCAGACCGACATCCCCTACACGGTTGGGCCGGACGGCCGCTTCACATCCGATGCGCCGGGTTTCGAGGGCTGCCAGGTCATCACCGACAAGGGCGAGAAGGGCGATGCCAACCAGGCGGTGATCACCGCGTTGATCGAGGCGAACAATTTGTTCGCTCGTGGGCGGTTGAAGCACACCTATCCCCACTCCTGGCGTTCGAAAAAGCCGGTGATCTTCCGCAACACGCCGCAATGGTTTGTCCATATGGACAATGCCTATGAGGACGGGTCGACGCTGAGAGACCGTGCGCTTAAGGCGATCGACGAGACGCGATTCGTGCCCAAGACCGGCCAGAACCGGCTCCGGGGCATGATCGAAAACCGCCCGGACTGGGTGTTGTCGCGTCAGCGGGCCTGGGGCGTGCCCATCACCGTCTTCGTCCACACCGAGACCGGCGAAGTGATCCCCAATCCAGGTTTCAACGGGTCCGACGATTTGATGACGCGGATCGGAGAGGCCTTCGAGGCGGAAGGGGCTGATGCCTGGTTCGACGATACCGCCCGCGAGCGGTTTCTCCATGGACTCGTTGCGGATGTCACCCAGTGGGAGAAGGTCGATGACATTCTCGATGTCTGGTTCGATTCAGGCTCCACCCATTCCTTTGTCATCGAGCAGCGCGACGACCTCAAGGTCGTCCGTCAGACCGATGGCGGCGAGGACTATGTCCTTTATCTCGAAGGATCTGACCAGCATCGTGGCTGGTTCCACTCCTCACTTCTGGAGAGCTGCGGAACGCGCGGGCGGGCGCCTTACGACGCGGTTTTGACGCACGGTTTCGTCATGGCCGAGGATGGCCGCAAGATGTCGAAATCGCTCGGCAATACGGTCGCACCGCAGGACGTCATCAAGCAGTATGGTGCTGATATCCTGAGACTTTGGGTGACGTCATCGGACTATTGGGACGATCTCAGGATCGGGCCAGAGATCCTGAAGTCGAGCGTCGAGAGCTATCGCAAGCTGAGAAACACGTTGCGCTGGATGCTCGGTACTCTGCACCATTATGATGCCGAACGCGATCACGTCGCACTTGCCGACATGCCGGAGCTTGAGCGCTACATGCTGCATCGGCTGACCGAACTCGATCATCAGGTCCGGACCGAATATCCCGCCTTCGACTACAAGCGTGTCTGGTCGGTGCTGTTCACCTTCGCGACCAATGATCTGTCGGCGTTCTATTTCGATATCCGCAAGGACGCGCTCTATTGCGATCCGCCGTCCAGTCTCACCCGCAAGGCCTGCCTGACGGTGCTCGACCGGTTGTTCGAATGCTTGGTCGCCTGGCTTGCGCCGATGCTGGTGTTCACCGCTGAAGAAGCCTGGCAAGCGCGCCATGGCGATGAGGATGGCTCGGTGCATCTGACGCGATTTCCGCTGGTGCCGGAAGCGTGGCGCAACGATCCCTTAGCGGCGAAATGGCAGACCGTGCGTCTTGTGCGCCGGGTTGTGACCGGTGCGCTGGAAATCGAGCGTCGCGACAAGCGGATCGGGTCGTCGTTGGAAGCTGCACCCGAGATCTACGTTGCCGATGGCGATCTTTTCGACCGAATCAAGGATGTCGACTGGGCCGAGGTCGCGATCACGAGCCAGGCTCAGCTGATCCATGGCGATCATCCGGCAAACGCGTTCCAGATCGATGAGGTGCATGGCGTTGGCGTCGTGCCGAAGCTGGCTGAGGGGCGGAAATGCGCCCGCTCTTGGAAGGTCTTGCTTGAGGTTGGCTCAGATGCTGACTGGCCCGATCTCAGTCCGCGTGATGCCGAGGCGATGCGCGAGCGGGCAGGTCTGGGGCTTGATGTCGCGTGACAGATCAGACGCAAGAGACAGTAGTGCCGGCCACCCCGCCAACGAAGGTGCGGCGGTCGGCGCTCATCTTGGGAGCCCTTGTTGTCTTGATCGCGCTCGTCATCGACCAGGCGTCGAAATACTGGTTCCTGCATATTTATGACATTGCGGAGAAAAGCCCGGTCGCCGTCACGCCGTTCTTCAACTTTGTGATGGTGTGGAACTACGGCATCTCCTACGGCCTGTTCCAGCAGGACACCGACTTTGGCCGCTATGCCCTGGTTGCGGTGAAGATTGTCGTGTCGATCGGCCTCACGGTCTGGATGGTCCGCACCCATGACCGGCTGATCGCAGTCTCGCTTGGGCTGATTATCGGTGGTGCCATTGGCAATGCGATCGATCGTGTTGTTTACGGTGCGGTTGCCGACTTCTTCCATTTTTACGTCGGCAGCTTTTCGTGGTATGTCTTTAACCTTGCCGATGTTGCGGTCGTTGCCGGTGTGACGCTTCTGCTTTATGACAGTTTTTTGCGCCATCGGGGGCAAGATCGCGACGGGCGGTCTTCGGAGGGTGCCGAAGGGCGAGGCTGATCCGTCTTGAGCCACATTGGCGCCGCAAAGCGCGGCTAGCGACAGCGGTGTATAAGGGACAGAGTTGAGTTTGCGATCCATGGCCAACACATCTCGCGCGACATCTCCTATTGCCGTTATGGCCGTCTTGGCTGCCGCCGCAGCACTTGCGGGCTGTTCGAGCAACGGTCAGGGCATCGGCGAGATGGCAAATGCGATGATCGAGGAGCCGATCCGCGCCATTGGCCTTGCGCCCGACCGCCGCCCCGATATCGAGTACATGCCGCGGTCGCCGCTGGTCATGCCATCCTCGACGGATCTCAACACCCCACTGGAAGAACGCCAGACGGCCGATCTTGGCGAGCAATGGCCGAACGATCCGGATGTTCTCGCCGCCCAGCAGCGCGAGCAGGAGCGCGATATTGATCGTGAAGAGATGCTCGCTGACCGCAACGGCCGCGGTGAAGTGGCGCTGTCGCCGACCGAACTTGACCAATGGGCACGCGATGCCGGCATCGCGCCTGATACCGGAGCCCGTACAGTCATCTCCGACCGTGGCCGCTCGGGTGACGAGACCCAGCAGTTCGATCCCGACGAGCAGGCTGTCTCCCTTGTCGAGCAGCCGCTGGAACGGCGTTCACTCGTTGAACCGCCACTTGAATACCGCGTGCCGGCCGCCGGCGGCGTGATTCCCGGTCAGGAACCGGAAGAGGAAAAGAGCCGTCTGTCGCGCTGGCTCGGCTTCTGAGAACGGTCGCAAGCTCTCCGATTTCAAACCTTGTAGGGTCAGGTTCCCCTAGCAGAGATATGCGGGGGCGACCGTAGTCGGCGTGCTCGATGCGGACGATTGGTGGTCCGGCCGTTTCGACACCTTGCGGACGTTTGTTGCGCCTGGCTTTACAACATTTCCTATTTGTAACGACCATTTGGCGCTCTGGTCGCCTATATCGTCGTCAATCTGCCGATTTGTGGTGCGCGCTTTGCCTATCAGGACCCTTAAACTACATGGTCTTGCGCTTTGTGCCATTGGATCGGTCAGCAAGACCAAAAGCTGTAACGACGGAGCGAATTGCCGGATGACCAGCCTGTCCCCCCAGCCTGTCGCCGCCGACATGCCGAGACATCACCGTCCCAGAATGTCCCTGACATCCCTGTCCATTGTCGCCCTGGCCGCGATCGCCTTCATGTTCGCAGGCCTCGCGCGCCCGGCACAGGCCTTTGTCGAGGAGATTGAGACCTATGTGCTCGACAACGGCCTCGAAGTGATCGTCATCCCGGATCGCCGGGCCCCGGTCGTCACCCATATGATCTGGTATCGGGTTGGCTCGGCGGATGAGCCAGAGGGCTATTCCGGCATCGCCCACTTCCTGGAACACCTGATGTTCAAGGGTACCGAAGACCACCCGGACGGAGAGTTTTCCGACGTCATCATCTCGCTTGGCGGGCGCGAAAATGCGTTCACCTCGTCCGACTACACGGCCTATTTTCAGCGCGTTGCCAGAGAGCATCTTGGCCTGATGATGCAGTTCGAGGCCGACCGTATGGAAAATCTCGTACTCAGTGAAGAGGTCGTTGCACCGGAACGCGATGTCGTCATCGAGGAGCGCAAAAGCCGGGTCGACAACAACCCGTCGTCGCGGCTCGGCGAACTGATCGACGCGATGCTCTACGTCAACCATCCCTATGGCCGGCCCGTGATCGGCTGGATGCATGAGATTGAGGCGCTTGATCGTGATGCGGCGATCGATTTCTACGACCGCTTCTACACGCCGAACAATGCGATCCTGGTCGTCGCCGGCGATGTCGAGCCCGAGGACGTGCTTCAGCTCGCCGAAGAGACCTATGGTCAGGTCGAACGCCGCGCTGAGCCGGGCGACCGTGAACGGCCGCGTGACCCTGCCCCAATTGCGCCACGCGAGGTAACGCTGACCGATCCGCGCGTCACCCAGGAAAGCCTGCGCCGCGCCTATGTCGTGCCGAGCTACACCACCGACACGCCAGGCGAGGCCGAAGCGCTTGATGTCATGGCGAACATCCTTGGCGGCGGTTCGACGAGCTTTCTCTATCAGCGGCTTGTGGTCGAAGAGCGTATCGCGTCATCCGCCGGTGCGTTCTATTCCGGCAGCGCGCTCGATGACGGTCGGCTGACGATCTTCGCGGTTCCAGCGCCTGGTGTTGATCTCGATGCGCTGGAAGCTGCGATCGACCAGGCACTGGCGGATTTTGCCAACCTTGAGATCACCGAAGAGCGTCTGGCGCGCGCGCAATACTCCCTGGTGGCCAGCGCGATCTTCGCCCAGGACGATCAGTCGACCATGGCGCGCGTCTTCGGCATCGCCCGGACGACCGGGCAGACGGTCGAGGATG
>JBCBSK010000115.1:0-12430 GCA_039819185.1 Pseudomonadota bacterium
CCGCGCAGACGATCGGGCGCGGCCGGAAGGCCGGCTGGTTCGCGGCCATATAGAGCATGCCCGGCCCCGGCGTGACCGACAAAAGCAGCACCGTCAGGAAGAACGGCAGCAACAGATCGGCACCCGGCATCCCACACCTCGGTTCATGGCAAACGCCGCCGCACTATGGCGTGAGTTCCTGCCGATTGCGAGGAGTGCCTAAGACAATTTGGACAGGGGGCGGACGCGTAAGGCGCTGTGCGTCAATCGCCGCTTTGCGGACAAAGCGCTCTTTTCCGCGTTCGCGACAGGGTCTCCTCTCGGAGATGTTCATTCTGATGCCTGCCAGAACAGAAGCCTTATCCAACGGCTCGACCGACCGGATGTACCTCTACCGTAGTATGCGACACGTGATCGATGGTGTTGAGTGCAGCTTTATAGTCTGAGACAGCCTTAGGCGTCTGTGATGCGATTGAGGCAATGACCGAGTAATGGCCGGGACCGATCTGCCAGATATGCAGGTCCGTGATCTTGTCCGTGCCGGTCTCGATTGCCTTGCGCACTTTTGCTTCGATGCGTCCTCTGCCGGGGACGCGATCCAGCAGGACGCCACCGGAGTCTTTGATCAGACCCCACGACCAACGCGATATCACAATGGCACCGACAATCCCCATCACAGGGTCTGCCCAGAACCAACCATAGGCACGACCCAGAAGCAGGGCGACAATGGCCAGAACCGATGTCAGGGCATCCGCCAGAACATGCAGGTAGGCGGCCCGAAGGTTGTTATCCTGACCATGTCCATGGTGATGTTTGTGTTCATCATCGTGGTGATGATGCCCGTGATGATGGTGATGATGATCGTCACGCAGCAGCCATGCACTCAGCAAGTTCACGATCAATCCGACCATAGCGACCATAATGGCTTGGTTGAAACTGATCGGCACCGGTTCCATGAGCCGTTGAAAGCTCTCCCAACCAATCAAGAGCGCTATGAGCGCCAAGATCACAGCACTGGCGAATCCGGCAAGATCACCGACTTTGCCAGTGCCGAACGTGAACGCACGGTTGTTGGCGTTCTTGCGCGCATACCGATAGGCCAACACAGCAATCAGCATGGCGGCAGCGTGCGTCGACATGTGCCAACCATCAGCAATCAGCGCCATGGAGCCGAACCAGTGTCCGGCCGTGATCTCGACAACCATCATTGTGGTGGTCAATGCAATCACCAGCCACACCCTACGCTCGTTCCGCTCTTGGTTAGTGCCCAAGAAGACATGTTCATGTTCGAGCGAAGGTGCGTCTTGCTGCCCCCGCTGGACGGTCTCGCCTGTCATTTGAGGTACGACTTTAGAATTTGGATCATTTCGTCAGCGCCCTTTTCGCGCGCGACGTCGTCGGTCGCGCCAACGACGTGACTGCGGAGATGTTCCTCCAAGACTTCGTTCGTTAGCCCCGTCATGGCTCCACGAATAGACGCGATCTGCCGCAACACTTCCGTGCAGTTGGCGTCTGCTTCCAAGGCGCGTTCAACGCCCTCGACCTGTCCTTTGATCCGCCGCAAACGGGCAATCAGCTTTGAGCTATCGCGACTGAGGTGACCCATCCATCCCTCCAAAATATAATATAATGGGGTATACTATCTTTGACATATGATACAAGTGTAGCCTTCGCGCCTGTCATCAAGCGCGGATGTCAGCTCAACAGACGGAGCTTCCGCACATATCAGTCTTCTTGGTATCTGATCATGTGATCGTTGTTGGAAACGTCAGCCGTGCTATGAGAGACCCAGTCGGGCGTGATGGGTACCGGAAAGGGCCAGATGCGCAAACATGGCGCAATCTTTGTTAGAGGGTTTCTGATCATCGCACTGATGGTCGGGACATTTTCGTCTGCAACCGGCAGCGATGTGGCCCATGATCCCATGCAATTGGTGCAGATTCTGGCAGAGCACCATGCGGAGATTGAGCGTCATGGGCACGCCCACGAGGATGTTGCCGATCTGATGCACCTTTTTCATGATCATGCACACCAGTCGCCTGACCATGATCACAACGTGTTGTTTTTCCCACCACACGCTGAGCCTAAAGCGATTGTGCTTGTCACGATCAAACAGCCATTGGCGCACTACGCCATGCTGAGCCGCAGAGAGTACGGATTGGATCGGCCTCCGCGCGTTTGATGCTGCGCCGCCGTGGCGCTTTTTCCAGACATCAAACAATTGGAATTCTGAAATGACACACAACCGATCCAACGGATCGGGGCGTTCGTCGTACGAGTTGCGACACGTCCTGACCATGACATTTGCCGTGCTTGCCACACTCCTTGCCTTCGCAACCACGGCCCACGCCCATGATGTTACGCCTGGAGATGCAGGCTACATCCAGGAAATCTTTGGCGTTCACATCATCTCGTTCATCTATCTGGGCGCCAAACACATGGTGACCGGCTACGACCACATCCTCTTCCTGCTGGGTGTGGTTTTCTTTCTTTACAAAATGAAGGACGTCGCAATCTATGTGACGCTCTTTGCTGTCGGCCATTCGGTGACCATGCTGCTCGGCGTCTGGTACGGCTGGGGCATCAACGCCTACATCATCGATGCCATCATCGGACTATCGGTCGTCTACAAGGCGCTCGACAATCTGGGCGCGTTCCAGAGGTGGTTCGGCTTCCAACCCGATACCAAAGCCGCGACGCTGATTTTTGGCCTGTTTCACGGAACGGGTCTGGCGTCCAAAATTCTTGAGTATCAGATCTCTGAGGATGGGCTTCTGGCCAACCTGCTCGCGTTCAATGTGGGCGTGGAGGTCGGGCAACTCCTGGCGCTCTTTGTGATCCTGATTGTGATGGGATACTGGCGCAGGAGCCCCAACTTCGTGCAGCAGGCCACCTACGCCAACATCGTCATGGTCTTTCTTGGTTTGCTGCTGACGTACCAACAAATCGCGGGCTACATCGCCAGCGCCTAGAGAGTGGAGAGAACAATGAACAACACACCGAAACCAAAAATCGAAAACTTGCCCACTCTGCCCCAGTTGCGAAACTCAGCAATCATCGCGGCCATCGGGGCCATTGCCATCGCCGTCATGGTCTATCTACCAGCGGAATACGGCAAAGACCCCACAGGTGTTGGGACGCTGCTCGGCCTCACCGAAATGGGGGAGATCAAACAACAACTGGAGGCGGAAGCAGAAGCTGACCGCCTCCTCCACGAGGGTGGCGAGTCTTCATCGCTGTCGGACAAAGTCCTGGGACTTTTCATTTCAACTGCCCATGCCCAGGAAGCGTGGACGGACGAAGTGACATTCACGCTAGCGCCCGGCGAGGCCACCGAGATCAAAGCCACCATGGAGAAAGGGGCAACGCTCACATATGCATGGGTCGCAACCGGTGGAAGGATCAATTTCGACCTCCACGCTCATGCGGGTGGCGAAGCGGTCACTTACGAGAAGGGCCGCGGTAAAACCTCTGGCGAAGGGAGCTTTGAAACGCCTTTTGCCGGTGATCATGGCTGGTTCTGGCGTAACAGGGATGATCAAGAGGTGACAGTGACGCTTCAGCTTCGTGGTGATTACAGCGAGATTGTTCGAAGCGAGTAACACTCAAGGAACAGCCATCTGCAGTTTTATGCAGATGGCTGCACCTAACGACGCGAACGGCAAAAAAGGCCTCGAACTTGCCCTTGCTACCCTGTGACGGGACGACCCGCTATTGCTTCTCAAAACCCGACGGTTAGGCCTGCGCTGCCTTGGTGGACGGTGGTGCTGTTGCTGAACTGTCCGGAATAGGTTCCGTGCAGGCGGACGGCGTCGGTGAGTTGCAGGGCGGTGCCGAAGCCGACGAGGAGACGGTCTGCATCGGCGGCAGCTGATGAGGTTGCAAACACCGCATCCGCCAGCGGGATCTCGGAGACGGTCGTCGTCTGCAGATCGCCGAAGGCATGTTCCCAAGCGATGCGGACATCCGTGGTGACCGTTGCGGTGCCCAACGTGCCCGTATAGCCAGCCATCGCGCCGAGGCCCGTGACGACTTGGGTCACGTCATCATCCTGGACATGCAGGTTGAGGATGCCGGCACCGGTCTCGGTGAAGCCATCGCGGCGGGCGTGCAGCACATCGACCGAGGCGAGCGGGCCCAAGCGCAGATCACTGCGCGCATGGGCAACGTCGTAAAACGCCTCGGTGGCCGCTGTGATGCTGTGGCCGGACGCATCCCCTTCCGCTGTCAGCGTGCCGCCATCAAAGACGATCGGGCGGGTCATGTCATAGTCCTGATAGGCATAGGCCAGTGTGCCGGACAGCGCGAACGGCCCCCGCGCCATCGCGCTATAGGCACCGATGTGGAAGGACTTGATATCGGCGTCGGAGGCATCGACCGACACCGACGATGTGGTGTAGCCGAAGCCAAGGCCCGCAAAGGCCGGGAAGCCGAGGCCGTTGACCACGCGCTCAAAGCCGAAGGCAGCCCCAAGCGTGTCGGCGTCCCAGCCGGGGATGCCGCCCCGGTCGTCGATATCGACCTGCTCGCCGAGGAACGCCCCCCAGACGCCCCAATTGTCAATGTCTGCCGCCTTGATGTCCGCGAGCACCAGGTCTGGATCCGTCCAAACGTCTCTCGGCATGTCGGCTGCGAGCGCATGCGGCGGAAGCGCGGTCGGCGCCCTGGACCCCGGCATGAAGCCGAGCACGTGCAGAACATCACCCCCTCCGGCCGGAAGCTGAGACAGCAACGCCCCACGACGGGTCAGCTTGGAGGCAAACAGGTCACTGGCATAGAGCCCACCCATGAGGGCTGAGGGGTGAACCACCTTCGGCGTCACATCCGGCATATCGGGATCGTCGGGATGGTCCGGCTCTCCTGGCTCGTCCGGCTCCCCCGGGTCGTCGGGAACAACGGCCTGCTGATAAGTCAGTTGCACCTCGGTGTCGGTGTAGGTGGCAACAAGATCGATGTCGGGCAGCGTGTCGGTGACGGTCTCGAACTGCCCATCGACCCCCTGCTCAGCCGCGATGATGGTGAAGGTCTGGGTCTGGGGGTAGTCGGCCAGCGGATCACCGGTCGCCGCGATGGTCGTCCCGTCGGACGAGATCGTCGCCGTCCCGCTGGCGACGATGCGGTCGCTTGTGCCGTCGGGGTCGATCTCGACGTGATAGGTCGATCCGGCGTTGAAGGTGAGATCGCCGGCGACAGCAAGCCGGCCGATCGAGTTGCCCGGCGCCACCGCACCGCCCGAATTGATCGTCAGATCGCCCGACCAGCCATCGCCGCCATAGAGCGCCTCGTTGACGATCACGGGCGAGGCCAGCCTGCCATTGTTGATCAGTGCGCCGGCATCGATCCGGGTGACACCAGTGTAGGTGTTGGTGCCGGTGATCGTGAGCGTGCCGTCTCCGATCTTGGTGACGTCGATGGGTGTCGTCTCTTCCGAGAACACGCCGGCGAAGGTGGCACTGTCACCCTCTTCGACCGTGAAGGTGAAGCCTGGAAAGGCGGTTGGGAATTCGACCTCTTCGCTGTTGACGGCACCCTCGTCGAGGGTGATCTCGGTGCGGGTCGAAACATAGGCGACATCGTTGCCGCTACCGCTGGTCGTCGACAGGCTGTAGAAAAGCGTACCGTCGGCGTTCAACTCAGACGGGGCCTCGACCGTACCGATAACCGCGTCGTTGCCGTCATTGGCGATGAGGATCTCGCGCCTTTGAATCAGCTCCTGCGGCTCGGTGCGCAGATTGGTCAAGGCGAACGCTGTGCCGTCGAGATCGACGGTGCCGCGGACATCGATCAGGTCGGCGTCCGTGTCGTCGATATCGAAGCGCAGTTCCCCGGCGGAGACAAGATCGCCATCGACGATCAGCGTGCCGATGGACTCGCCCGGCGCGACGACACCGTCCGCCTCGACGGTGAGATCCCCGGACGTTCCATCACCGGTATAGAGCGTGTCGGCGCTGACCACGATGGGAGCAGTCAGGACACCATTGTTGACGAATGTCCCCTCGACGATCCTCGACAGGCCGGTATGAGTGCTGGTGCCGGTATAGGTGAAGGTTCCAGCACCGATCTTGGTGAAGGCCCCGGTTCCGGTGAACGCGCCGGCAAAGCTTGTCGATGTGTTGTCGCCACCGAAGGTAAGACGCCCGGAGCCAAGATCGACCATGCCGCTGGTCGCAGACAGGGCGCCGGTCTCGGACGTCAGATCGTTGACGTCGAGCGTGCCGCCGGTCAGCGTGATCGAGCCATTGGCGCTGATCGCGGTCGGGCTCAGAAGCCGGATCGCGCCATCCTCGATCGTCCAGTCGATCTCGACGGCGTCCGTTCCGGTGAACTGCCAGACGCTGTCGCCGGTCTTCTCGAAGAGATCGAAGCCGCGATACTGCTCTGTATCCGATCCCGCATCAATGTCAGACACATTGAACGTGTCCGTCCCCGTGCCGCCGAAGACCAGGGAATGGATGCCCATGTCCGTCTCGACCGTTCCGTTGATCACCGACCCGGGATGAAGCTCAAGCGTCTGCTGGGTATCGGCGTCAAGGCCGAACATCCGGAGCGCCCGCAAGCCGCTGGTGGCGTCAATCGTGCCGGCATTGACGATCGTCCCATCACCGGCACTAATAAATGCCCCTTCCGCTCCCGTGATCACTGCTCCTGCAGTGTTGATCAGGCTGAACGTCCCGGTCGGGACTAGAATGATGGCAATGCCTGGCGTCGTGCTTGGCGCCGTTGATTGGAGTGTTCCGGAGTTGACGACCGTGACCGTCGGCCCTCCGAGCGAAAGTGCATTCGAAGTGGCGGCAATGGTCCCGCTGGCAGTGTTAATCACCGTGCCGCCCGAGCGCATGGTGACGCCGTCAAAGATCGTTCCGGTTATCGTGCCGGAGTTTTCAAGGCGCATGGTGACGTCGTCGTTCCGCCCGACGTCAATCACATCGAAGCTATTTTCCACATTGACGCCGGGATCGATTCGCAAGATCCAGTTTTCAACCGGGCCATTGTCCGCATCAATCTGCCCGGTGATGTCGCCGGTCACCGTCACAATGGCATCGTCGCTCGCGCCCGAGCAGTCTGCTGGCAGATCTATGCCCGCACCTGACGTGATGTCGAAGGTGTTGCCGCCTGTGTCGACACACGCCGCGAGCGTGTCATCGGTCGACAGCAACAGACCAGTTGCCGACAGGGTCACTGCCATCGTCAGAGCTGATGCGCTGGCTAGGTATCTATGGCGACGGCTTAAGGCGACGCATGATGGTTTGACACGCAATTTGGCCCCCACAGCCCAGAATTGAGACAGACTCCACTCGCGTTATTAGGGAGCGGTTAAGGTAAATACTCCCTGAAGATGTAACTAACTTTCGACAATTCCTTTGGTTACAAGCGGAGTTGTGAAAGCAGTCAACGAGATCATCAAACCCAGAGACATAGACACGTCGGCGGTGAGGTGATCAAAAGCCGCACTGCGGTTGATCGCGAAGCCTTCATGCGCTCGGACGATTTGGTGGTCGACGGATCGACGCTTGATCAGGGCAAGCTGACATTCGGCTTCCAGGCCGGGACGACCTTTCTGCGACCAGATCACACGACTGTCGCCCTTGAGCCCTCCATTGACGTGAACGGCATCTGGAACTTCGCGACATTCGAGGACCTGACTGTTTCCGGTGCGGCCGTCATCGAAGATCCGGAAGCCTTCGCCAGCACAACGGCATCACTCGCTGCAGCGTTTGATGGTGGTGTCAGGGCACAACTCTCAACGCCCTGTTCCGGACTTGGGGCGGATGTGACGGTGGTGACAATCGGTGGCCGGCTGGTCATGCCGTTTGGCGACTAGGGACATGTTCCCGGAGTTAGGAACTGCCCCCTGTCAATGTAACCGAACGTCCTGCCGCTTCAGTTCGCCCTGAACCAGGCCGACATCCATATTGTCGAGTGACAGACCGTGCTTGACCGACATGGCGGCGGCAACACCCGCGCCCTGGCCCGAGACCGTGCAGCACATCATGTTACGCGTCGCGGCATGACTTGTGCGGTCGCCGCCTGTGGCACGGCCTGCGACGAGAAGATTGGTCACGCCGCGCGGCAGAAGCGTGCGGTAGGGCATCTGAAAGTAACGCCCCGTGGTCGGTAGGATCAGAATGCCATAGCCATCGATGAATTCGGGGAAGATGCCGATCGTATCCTCAAACCGCCCCTGCTCACGGACATCCTCGCTCGTCATATTGTAAGCTGCGTCGATCTTGCGGGTGTCGCGCACGCCCAAAGTCATACCAAAATTGCGCAGCTTCGCTGTCCGGCAGCCGGGATGGAATTGCTTCAGCGCCTCGACCGCAAGCATTGCCTGACGCCGGCCTTCAATCTCAAACCGCGTCAGGTCATCCGGATCCGTACCGTCGCACTCGGCAAGGTGCACCAGGTTCAGATAGGTCAGGTCGCCGGTGTCATAGACGGCGCCCCAGGTGCCGGCAATCGTCTGCAGGCTCTCGGGGATGAGGCCTGCGTCCCTGGCGGCCTCGAAAGGTTTGCGCAGGAAAGGCGAGAACATCTCGTCTTCCTTGCCCGTGGTCTCGACCGACCACTCGCCATAGGCCCAGTCGGCATAGGTATGCGGATCGGCTTTGACCGCCTCAATGAAGGCCTGCTTATCGACGCCGGTCATCGAGAACATCACGGAGGCAGCCAGCATATCCTCCTTCGGTGTCTTGAGCGTCTCAGCACCCGCCCGATGGGCCACGTCGGCATCCCCGGTCGCGTCGATCACGCGCTTTGCCAGGATCGCCTCGCGGCCGGCCTTGGATTCGGTGATGATGCCGCGGATTGCCGAGCCTTCCAGGATGGGCGCTGCGAAACTGCGATGCAGCATCGGCGTGATGCCGGCTTCCATGACCATTTCGTCAGCCACCACCTTAAAGCCTTCGGCATCAAGTGCGTGGCTGAGTGATTGCGGTTCCGGCGTGGCAGCGCCTGCCGCCTTGGCGCGATCTTCGAATTCGCGACCGACGCCTTCGGAGTCGATCGTGTCTTCGTGGCGATACCATGCGAAGCCCTCGACACCGACAGCTGTGATGTTGCCACCGAAACAGCCGAAGCGCTCAATCAGGGTCACATCGACACCAGCGCGGGCGGCTCCGATCGCCGCGGCGAGTCCTCCTGGGCCTGACCCCACCACGAGAACATCGGTTTCATGCACGACATCAATCGCGCGCGCGGGTTCGAGAATGGTCTTCACGGCAAGATCCGATTGCGATGTCCGGGGTAGCGTCGAGCGGACGCAGGTCATGAGATTATCTCGACACGTTTACCCTATCACTGCGATCAGCACGACAGGCCCTGTTCTCAAGTGGACATCCCAACGAGCCAGGCAGTCGGCACGAAAATGCCCCGCCGTCCTGGAACGGCGAGGCTTGGCATGTGTTCCGGAGTCTATACCGGTCTGAGCAGCGCTATGCTCTCGTCAACGGCGCGGCCGATACCGACCAGTCCCGCGACCACGCCGCTGTTCCCATTGGCGGTGATAGGAGCCGTAGTTCCGGCGATGGCGATCATGCCGATAGACACGATGATGCCGATATGTCCGGTGGTGACGGTAGGTACGATGATGATAGCGCGGTCCGACATAGACATGCGGTGAGATCACCACGCGCGGGCGGTGCCGATAGACCGGCCTCGGCGCAACATAGACACCACTATGAACGTAGCGTCCCGACACGTAGCCACGGTGGCCGCCATAGCTGATCAGGCACCATCCGCCATAGCCATGACAAGAGTGGATCGCCACCCGATGCCGCGCTGGAATGACCAGAATGCGGCCATAGCGCGTGCTCGGACCGGTGCGCAGATTGATATCGACCGAGACGTAGCCTGAGGCTGCCGATGCCGGTGCCGGCGAAACGAAACCGCCAATTGCGAGCCCGGCAACCAGAACAAGACTTCGGGCGAACCAAAGCCGGGCCATCGCCGCCCGGCGCATTACAGATTGGGACATGGACACTCTCCTTGCCGGGCGCCGTCGCCGCTTGCTCGACTTTCCCGCCTCGCGCCGGTTCTCAAGGCAACCTGACGCTGTTCCCACCCCCGTTGGTTACTATGTAAGGCAAATCCACGCGGATTTGAACCCGTGCAATCACGCAGCACACACGATTATCGGTCCGTCGTAGTCACAGGCGTCTATACGAATAGACCGCCGCAGCCATCAGCCTGGATCACTCGCATAGGCCGCTGATGACTTGAGAAGGCGATAAATGCCCTTCATAAGGGTGTTACCAGCCTTACAGCCCGCAAGGGTTGCTGCGCAGTTTTGAGCGTTCACGAATCAGTTGCTTCTTTCAATGCCTCTGCAATGGAGCATTGGAATGGAGAAAGTCTGTCATTCGACCGAAACATCACGAACCGAGCGACTGCTAGGCTATCTCAGTGTCGCCGCTGCGGAAGCGGACTTGCGTGGTGATGATGCCTTCCGAAGATCCATCGACCGATTGGCGCACCCCAGTGTTTGCACATCGCCACCAACCAACCCAACCCGCAAACTGTTGCGCTCAATGGCACGGTGGGTCATCAAACGGGACGCCGACAATACAGAGCGTGTCATTATCATGGCCAGGATGGAATTGATTTATGAGCGCCCAGCGCTCCTTCTGCAGGCCCTCAACGGCCGGCGCTGGGAGGAGGCTGAAGCGCAGTTGCGCGACATCATCAAGCGCCAGAAGCTGCATCCTGAAATGCTGCTTGATCTCGGCCGGGTCCTCAATGCGCAAGGCAAATGGGACGACGCCGCCAAAACTCTAAAGCGCGCTTTGCGCAAGTGGCCTGACAATCCGATGGTCCGCAACGAACTCGGCACAGCGGCAATCAACTTGCGCGACTGGCCGGTTGCGATCGAGCAGTTCTCCAAGCTTTACGCTTTGGCACCGCAAGAACCCGAGATCATGCTGAACTATGCGACCTGTCTCGTCGAGGCACAGGAGCCCGACAAGGCCACCGTGCTCTTCGCTGAGCTCAAGCAGCATCCGAAGCTCGATACCAGACGCCAGGTTTATGCCTGGGTCTTGCTCATCGAAGCGCTGCGGGATGCCAAAAAGGTTGACGCCATGCGCGACGAGATTGCCGCGTTGACCACCAGACACCCCGAGACACGTCAGGCGGTTCTGAACATTCTGACCAAGGGTGTGGCAGGCCGCGTGCCGCTGGTCGCGGCCAGACTTCAGTCAGCGTCTTCTTCGAGCGCCTGATCTGATGCGCTGCCTTTGCGCGGGCGCGGCTGGCGATAGGCCTTACGATACAGCGCACCGTCCTCGCGTAACGCGTCCTGAAAATCGATTTGCTGCTGCAACTCGTCTGCATCGAGTTCGCCGATCTCTAGCGACAGCCCGTCGCGAAGCACCGGGATGGCTTGCGCCACAGGTGTGCCCGCCGGCAGCGTTCCCTCGAAGTCGGGATCGGTCCACATCGCTGGGAAATGCACGAAGCCGCGGGTGAACACATCAACATCGACAATGCCACTCAATGCGCGAAACGGCAGATCCTCGCGATTGAATGGATGGCCGAACAGGAGTGATACGCCTGGTGGGGTTTCGATGGTCCAGAAGTTCGAGAACTTGACGACGAAATGCCGACTGTCGGCCCGAAGCGGCGCGCCACGCCACTGTTCGGGGGGATGCAGCCCGATCGGTGAACGCGTCGTTCGTGTTCCAGCGACCTTGTCGAGATCCCAGTCCCAGCTCAACTCGCCGTCTTTGACATGCAGATCGGTGGCAAGCGGGAACAGAATGCCGCTGCGGACCGCGTCAAGGAACGGCACACACTGTTTGAAGGTGGCGATCTCCAAACCGCCAATCGTCTCGCTTTCGGTGCGGCTCGGCATGGCCCGGAACCAGTCCGGCAGGCCATCGGACCCGAGCACGGGAGCCGGGATCTTGCCGCGATAGCCCGGCAGGCATTTCAGCTTGATCTGCACGGTTTCGCCTCTTTGCATAGGCTTTGTCGCGGCAGACCTGCGCGGGATTGCGGTGCGCTGTCAAGCGCGATCGCGGGGCCAATCAAAAAACATGACGCCCGATGACGAAGCACGATAACTCTCCTAAAAAGAGAGTAATATAGATCTTAAACAACTTTTTGTTGATATTTTGCCCGTAAACCGTGCCAGCAACTGTTAACCATGGGCTGCCGACATCAGCGATAGACCGTTGCCCATCCGCTGCCTTGGAGCGCTTTGCCATGTTTTCTGTGCTGAACAATATCGGGATAGCGATCAAGATGCCCGCCATTGTGGTCGTCAGTGCGACCGTGATCGCTGTCAGCATCGGCTTCATTGGATACCAGCAGAGCGCCGGTGCGGTTAAGCAGAGCTATGAGGATCGTCTCACGGCGCTTGCCACCGGTCGCTCGGCGGAGCTGTCGAACTATTTCCAGGCCATTCGCGAGGATCTAGAGACGCTAAGCGCAAGCCCGTTTGCCCGCGAAGCGA
>JBCBSK010000116.1:0-12367 GCA_039819185.1 Pseudomonadota bacterium
AACGAGGTTCATCGCCTCGGTTGCGGACTTGGTGAAGATGATCTCGTCAAGCGAGGCCGCATTCAGAAAGGCGCGAACGGTCTCGCGCGCCGCCTCATAGCGCTCCGTCGCGGCGTTCGACAGAAAATGCAAGCCGCGATGAACGTTGGAATAGTCCCTCGAATAGACCTCGGAAATCGTATCGATCACGCTTTGAGGCTTTTGGGCCGAGGCGCCATTGTCGAGATAGACCAGCGGCTTGCCATAGACTTCTCTGGAGAGGATCGGGAAATCCGCCCGAATGCGATCAATGTCATAGGCGACCGCTGTCTCAGCGGTGAACTGTGCTGTCGGTTGGACCGTCATGGGGCCCTCCTTCCATCTAACGCCACCCGGATCACAGCAACATCTGCCAGTCCGGGAAGGATCGTCTGATCAGCGCGCGTCAAGCCAGGCCATGGCCGCACCCGACACAGCATCACGCAAGGGTTCGATGTCGATGCCCTCGATCGCCTCACCAATGAAGGCTGCGATCAGCAGCTTCTCGGCCTCCGCCGGCGGCAGACCACGTGCCTTGAGATAAAACATCAGGTCATCATCAAGCTGGCCAGCCGTCGCGCCATGGCCGCACTGAACGTCGTCGGCATAGATCTCAAGCTCGGGTTTGTTGTCGATCTCGGCCGTCGTCGACAACATCAGCGCCTGCGACATCATCCGGCCATCGGTCTTCTGGGCATCACGGTGGACCATGATTTTGCCCTGGAAGACGCCGCGAGACTTGTCGTCCAGCACTGTCTTGTAGAGTTCACGGCTGGTGCAATCGGGCTCGCGATGATCGACATACATTGTCGTATCGGCGTGCTGTGTGCCGCGCAAAAGCTGAGCCCCGGAAAAGCGCAGCTCTGAATGCTGGCCTTCCATTCGAAACGCCACCTGCGTGCGCGACAGGCTGGCGCCGAGCGTGATCGTGAACAGGTTCAAAACCGCATTGCCAGCGATGCGGCTTGCGACGGTCGCAAGATGCGTCGCCTGATCGCCTTCCACCTGTAGCCGGACAAGATCGACACGCGCGCGATCCGCGACCTCGACATGGGTCACAGTATTGGCCTGATAAGCAACGCCGTCCGGTCCCTCATGACCAATCAGGATCGGCGCGATGGCGCCCTCGCCGACCGAGATGACGTTGCGCACGAAACTCGCTTCGGCCTCGCCACCTGCGACAAAGGCAATCTGCAGAGGCCTGGTCAGTTCAGTACGCGCCGCGATTCTGATCACAACACCGCCCCGCATCAGGGCTGTATTCAGGTCGAGAACGGGTGAGGCAATGCCATCCATTTCTGCGGTCAGCACGTCGCGTAGCCACGCATCGGACTGGCCGAGCAGATCGTCAGTCGCAACGACGCTGACACCCTCCGGCATATCACCAGCGACGATCTGCCCGTCAGACACAACAATGCGATCGGTCGCGAGGTCGGCAAAGTGCTCAGGCGTCGCAACCGCGCCACCGGACTCCGACAGTGGCGCGACCTCGCGCATCAACGTCCTAAGATCGGTGTACTTCCAGTCTTCAATCCGCCGGTGCGGCAGACCGGTAACACGAAACCGCTCGGCGGCCGCAGCGCGTGCCTCACGTACCCAACCGTCTGCCTGCGGCAGGGTCTCAAGCGCCGTGATGAGCGCCGTTTCCGCGGGCGTTGAGATCTTCTGAAGATCGTTCATGGTGCGCTCTCGCCTTAGGCCGCTTCTTCGGCATCATAGTCGGCATAGCCGGACTTCTCGAGTTCGAGCGCCAGGTCCTTGCCGCCGGTTTTCACGATCCGCCCCTTTGACATGACATGCACGACATCAGGTACGATATGGGTCAGGAGCCGCTGATAGTGGGTGATGACAACCATCGCCCGATCCGGCCCGCGCAGCGCGTTGACGCCATCCGACACGATCCGAAGCGCATCGATGTCGAGGCCCGAGTCGGTCTCGTCCAACACGCACAAGCTCGGCTCAAGAAGCGCCATCTGCATGATCTCGTTGCGCTTTTTCTCACCCCCTGAGAATCCGACATTGAGCGGCCTGCGCAGCATGTCCTGACTGACATTAAGCTTGGCCGAGGTTTCCTTGATCAGGCGCATGAAATCCGGCGTCGAAATCTCGTCTTGCCCGCGCGCCTTCCGGTGAGCGTTGATGGCAGCCTTCAGGAAGGTCATCGAGGCAACGCCAGGAATCTCGACTGGGTATTGGAAGGCGAGGAACACGCCGGCGGTGGCCCGCTCATCGGGTTCCATTTCCAGTAGATCTTCACCGTTGTAGGCAATTGAACCTTCGGTGACCTCATACTCGTCCTTGCCGGCGAGCACGTAAGACAAGGTCGACTTGCCCGATCCGTTCGGCCCCATGATCGCGTGCACCTCGCCGGCCTTTACTGAAAGATCAAGGCCATTGAGGATCTTCTTGCCGTCGATTTCGACGTGCAGGTTCTTGATGTCTAGCATGGTTGTCTCGTTCAGGATTCGCCGTCGAAATAATCGAGGCTGGTTTCTTTTCGCCCGACATAGCGCAAACCGCCAGCGCCGGGATTGTTCCAATCGAAGCGGCTGATCACCGCGAATTTCCCAGAGTCGGGATAGTCGGACACCTCTGTTTCGGCCATGGTCGAAACGCCGAGATAGCGCAGCGTGTCTGATCCGGTATTCAGGATCTGGTGCGCGGTCTCCGGCCCGCCGGTCGGTGCGCCAACGACATCGCCGGCCTTGATCGGATAGCGCTTGTCGCCATAGCGCAGCGTGCCCTCTCCCTCCAGAACAACGAATGCCTCGTCGATCTGGTGGTGGCTGTGGAACGGGAATGCCTTCGCTCCCGGTTCGACCTCATGCAGCATCAGACCGAGCCCCTTGAGACCGATCAAATGAGCGAAGGGGCCGACCTTTGCCTTGAAGACATCACCGTTTCCACCGTCACGCAAGGGCACGTCGGCGAGGTTGATGACGGGTTTCCCGGCCATGACCGCTACCCGACCGAGCCCTCAAGCGAAATGCCGATCAGCTTTTGCGTCTCGACCATGAACTCCATCGGCAATTGCTGGATCACGTCGCGGACGAAGCCGTTGACGATCAACGCCACCGCCTCTTCCTCACCGAGCCCCCGCTGAAGGCAGTAAAACATCTGATCGTCGGAGATCTTGGATGTCGTTGCCTCGTGCTCGAACACGGCCGTAGGCGTCTTTGCCTCGATATAGGGCACGGTATGTGCGCCGCAGTCATTGCCGATCAGCAGCGAGTCGCACTGGGTGAAGTTACGCGCATTGTCCGCCTTGGCATGGGCCGAGACGAGGCCGCGATAGGTGTTGTCCGAGCGGCCCGCTGCGATGCCTTTGGAGATGATCCGGCTCGATGTGTTCTTGCCTAAATGGATCATCTTGGTGCCGGAATCGACCTGCTGCTTCCCATTCGAAATCGCGATGGAATAGAACTCGCCGCGCGAGTCATCGCCGCGCAGGATGCAGGACGGATACTTCCAGGTGATCGCGGAGCCCGTCTCAACCTGTGTCCAGGAGATTTTCGAGCGCGCACCGCGGCAATCGCCACGCTTGGTAACGAAGTTGTAGACCCCGCCCTTGCCGTTCGCATCGCCCGGATACCAGTTCTGCACGGTCGAATATTTGATTTCTGCATCGTCCAGCGCGATCAGTTCGACGACCGCCGCGTGAAGCTGGTTCTCGTCGCGCATCGGTGCCGTGCAGCCTTCGAGATAGCTGACATAGGAGCCCTTGTCGGCAATGATCAGCGTGCGCTCAAACTGGCCTGTATCCTTCTCGTTAATCCGGAAATAGGTCGACAGTTCCATCGGGCAGCGCACGCCTGGCGGAATATAGACGAAGGACCCATCGGAGAAGACCGCCGAGTTCAGCGTTGCATAATAATTGTCGGTAACCGGAACCACCGTGCCGAGATACTGCCGCACGAGATCGGGATGCGTCTGAAGTGCTTCCGAGATCGAGCAGAAGACAATGCCGTGCTTGGCGAGTTCGTCCTTAAAGGTCGTAATGACCGAAACAGAATCGAACACCGCATCGATCGCCACCTTGCCCATTGGCGTGTTGCCAGGGCTTTGCTCGTCGAGCTCGGACGGTTCGCCAACTTTACGGATGCCGGCCAAAATCTCCTGCTCTTTCAGCGGAATGCCAAGCTTCTCATAGGTGCGCAGAAGCTCCGGATCGACCTCGTCGAGGCTCTTCGGCCCTTCCTTGAAGCCCTTCGGCGCGGCGTAATAGTAGAGGTCCTGGAAGTCGATCTTGGGATAGTCGACCTTGGCCCAGGTGGGTTCGGTCATGGTGAGCCAGCGGCGATAGGCATCGAGCCGCCACTCGGTCATCCATCCCGGTTCGTTCTTCTTCGACGAGATCAGCCGAACGATGTCCTCGTTCAGACCTTTCGGGGCCTTGTCGACCTCAATATCGGTCGTGAAGCCATATTTGTATTTGTCGACATCGATCATACTGACCTGATCGATGGTCTCCTGAACTGCCGGCATCTCAGTCTCCTTGTCTCCCGGGGTCAAGGTCCGGGGATGGGTGTCCTCACGTGATCAGGCAGCACGCGATTTACGGCGCGACAGGCTGTGGTGGATTTCTCGCCACACCTGTCGACATAGGGCAATATCGGTATCTGTCGTCCCCCAGCCGAGACTAATTCTAACTGCGCTGCCTGCCAGATCAGGCGCGACGCCCATGGCGACAAGGACATGGCTGGCTGTCACCTTGCCGGATGAGCACGCGGAGCCGGAACTCACGGCGACGCCTGAAAGATCAAAGGAAATCAATGCCGTCTCGGCGGACAGCGCCTTTGATGCGATGCAGATCGTGTTCGGCAGGCGATCGGTTTCACGGCCGAAAATCACCGCCTCTGGTACGTCCTCGAGGAGATCCGCTTCGAGCCTGTCACGCAGTTGGCGGACATGCGTCCAATCGCCAAGCGATTGACCAGCTTCCTCGGCCGCAGCACCAAAACCTGCGATGCCGGCGACATTCTCTGTTCCTGCGCGGCGGTTGCGCTCCTGGCCACCGCCGGCGACGAGCGGAAGCCCAAGCGCAATGTCGCGTCCCGGCGCGATCACAAGCGCGCCGACGCCTTTCGGACCGCCAAGCTTATGCGCAGACAGCGTGATTAAGTCCGCGCCAAGTGCTTTACTATCGACCGTCACACGGCCAACCGTTTGCACCGCATCGACATGCAGAATACCGCCGGCCTTGTGCACGATGTCGGCAACCTCATCAATCGGCTGCATGACACCGGTTTCGTTGTTTGCAGCCATAACCGAGACCAGCGCCGGGCCTTTCGCGTCAGATAGTGCCCGCTGCAGGCAATCACGATTGATGATCCCGTCGGTATCAACGGGCAAAACCTCCAAACCGGAGTCAGCGCCCTTGCCCTGCTGCAAGACGGACGGATGTTCCACTGCACTGACCAAGCGACGCTTGATCGCACTACCGGCTTGGGCCAAACCAGGCGCCAGTGCCATGGCGTTGGCCTCACTGCCAGACGCCGTGAAAATGATATCCTCCGTTCGCGCGCCGACAAGCGTCGCCACCTGGCGCCGTGCCCGCTCGACAATCGCCCGTGCCGCGCGCCCTTCTGCATGAACCGAAGACGGGTTGCCGGCGCAGTCCAGCGCCGACAGCATGGCAGCGCGTGCAGCCGGCCGAAGCGGCGCTGTCGCGTTATAGTCAAGATAGGCGCGTTCCGCCGTCACATCCAACATCCCGTTCGACCATTGGGGTGGCCAGGCGCTGGTCTGCGCCTGACCATGCTGGCCCATTCTTCCATGACGAGAGCATGATTGCGCCATCTCTCTGCGCAAGATGCTTGATTCACGGCCTGAACCGGGCCATATCATCGTTTCGTCCGACGCTCTACGCTGCCATGCGGCCATGGATAGAGTTTCGAATAATTCTAAACTGGCAATTTAAAGCGCCGGGATGACCTGTCAAGAAGCAGACGGTCAGACACAACGTCCGTCGCCAGCCATCCGGCAATCTGGTTCCGCTCATGCCTGAAGTTATTTTTCCCGGCCCCGAGGGGCGCCTCGAAGGGCGCTATCAGGCCGGTGATGGCGCCGATGCGCCAACGGCGATCATCCTGCATCCGCATCCGCAATTCGGCGGGACGATGAACAATCAGATCGTCTACAATCTCTATTACATGTTCGCCGAGCGCGGTTTTACGGTGCTGCGATTCAATTTTCGCGGCATCGGGCGCAGCCAAGGCGAGTTTGACCATGGCCATGGCGAATTGTCGGATGCGGCCAGCGCGCTCGACTGGCTGCAGAGCATTCATCCCGATTCGAAATATTGCTGGATCGCCGGCTTTTCCTTTGGGGCTTGGATCGGCATGCAGCTTCTGATGCGCCGGCCTGAGGTGGCGGGCTTCATCTCGATCGCTCCGCCGACGAACATCTATGATTTTTCGTTCCTGGCGCCCTGCCCGTCGTCGGGCCTGATCATCCATGGCGATGCCGACCGGGTCGTGCCGGTGCCCTCGACCAATCAACTTGTCGAGAAGCTGAAAAGCCAAAAAGGGATTGTGATCGATCAGATCACCATCCCCGGCGCCAACCACTTCTTCCAGGACCACACCGATGTGCTGATGGACCATTGTGCCGACTATCTCGACCGGCGTTTGGCGGTGGAGATCGCGGAAGCCTGACCTATCAGGCCGCTTGTATCTTTGGCCGAACAATCACACCGCCGACCACTGGATGCGAGACACCCGTCGTTGTCGGGAAGGTGGCGGGCTGGCCGGTCAGCTTGCGGGATGCGAGATAGGCGAAGGCCTGCGCTTCGACCGCATCGCTTGTGAGGCTCTTGGCCGCGCCGATCGCATCCAGCGTGGTAACCTCCGCTGCAAGACGTTCCTGCAAGGCAGCAAGAATAGTCGGATTGCGTGCCCCACCACCGACGACGATCAACCGCGATACTCTTTCCGGTGTTGCTTGACGCAGCGCGAGCGCTAGACTTTCGGCTGTAAATGCTGTCAGCGTCGCAGCGCCATCCGCAGGCGACAGCCCCTCCACGGGCTGAGCCGAAAAATGCCTGCGGTCTAAGCTCTTCGGGAATAGCACGGCGAAATAGGCGTCCGACATCAGCGCTGTTAGCGCTGCGCTGTCTGCCTGGCCTGAAGCAGACAAGGCACCACCTTCATCGTAAGCCTGTCCGGTTTTCGCCAACACCCAATCATCGAGCATGGCATTGCCCGGGCCAGTATCGAAGGCGATCGGGTCGGCATCTGCACGCACCACCGTGATGTTGGCCACACCGCCGATATTGGCAAAAGCGACCGGCAGATCGAGGTCAAGATAGCTGGCCAGAGCCTGATGATAGACCGGCACGAAAGGTGCGCCCTGCCCGCCTGCCGCCATATCGGCTGCACGAAAGTCGTAGACAACATCGATGCCGACCGCGTCGGCCAAAACAGCGCCATCGCCAAGCTGAATGGTCAGGCCCCGCTCAGGGGCGTGAAACACCGTCTGACCGTGAAACCCAATGGCCGCGACGCTGTTCGCATCAATCGCGTAATGGTTGAGAAAATCGCTCACGACTGCGATATGCGCCTCGGTCACCAGACGCTCGGCCGCAACAAGCGCGGATGGCCGGGCATCGCGGTCCGATAGCGCTGCGGCCTGATCCAGCGCGGCAGCAATCGTCGTGCGCTCAGCTATGTCATAGGCGCGATAGCCGCTCGGCCCAACCTTGGTGATCGACACGCCATCGGTTTCGATCAAGGCAATGTCGACCCCATCCATCGACGTTCCGCTCATCAGACCGATCACACGCATATTGCTCCCCTCCCCCTGGCGCGGCTACAAGGCTGCTCCGTCATATCCAAGATCATCCGTCATCGCCCGTCCGATCCGGCGCGTGGAGCCCAACATGCCCGCTTTTCGTTCCGACTTTCTCAACATTCTGACAGAGCGCGGCTTTGTCCATCAATGCTCCGACCCCGAGGGTCTCGACGCACTGGCGGCCTCCGGCAAGCTGACAGCCTATGTAGGCTATGACTGCACGGCGCCGTCGCTGCATGTTGGCCATCTTCTGTCGATCATGATGTTGCATTGGCTACAGCAGACCGGCGGCCAGCCGATCGCGCTGATGGGTGGCGGTACGACGCGGGTGGGTGACCCGTCGGGCCGTGACGAGACCCGCAAGATCCTGACCGTCGATGACATTGAGGCCAACAAGTCCTCGATCCGCCAGGTCTTCAGCCGCTTTCTAACATTTGGCGATGGGCAGAAAGACGCTGTGATGGCCGACAATGCCGAATGGCTCGTGCCGTTGAATTACATCGAGTTTCTGCGCGATGTCGGGCGGCATTTTTCCATCAACCGGATGCTGACGATGGATTCGGTCAAGCTTCGACTCGACCGCGAGCACGAACTCTCCTTCATCGAGTTCAACTATATGCTTCTGCAATCCTACGACTTCGTTGAACTGGCCCGGCGCTATGGCTGCCATTTGCAGATGGGCGGCTCGGACCAGTGGGGCAATATCGTCAACGGCATCGATCTTGGCCGGCGCATGGGCACTCATCAGCTCTACGCCCTGACCTGCCCGCTTCTGACAACCTCATCAGGTGCGAAGATGGGCAAGACCGCAGCCGGCGCCGTCTGGCTCAGCGGTGACATGCTGAGCCCGTGGGACTATTGGCAATATTGGCGCAACACGGAAGATGCCGATGTCGGGCGGTTCCTGAAACTGTTCACGCTTTTGCCGCTTGACGAGATCGCCCGGCTCGAAGCGCTCGAAGGCGCAGAGATCAATGAAGCGAAGAAGATGTTGGCGACCGAGGCTACCGCGCTGATTCACGGCCGCGAGGCGGCTGAGGGGGCGCAAGAAACTGCACGCCGCACCTTCGAACAGGGTGAAGCGGCAGAGACCCTGCCGACCATCGTGATCGAGACCGGCCGTCTCAACGACGGCATTGGTGTCTTACAGCTCTTCGTCGAGGCGGGTCTTGGTCAATCAAACGGCGACGTCCGCCGTGCGGTCGGCAATGGCGCGATCCGGGTCAATGACGAGAAGATCGCCGATCCGAACACAACGATCGATGTGTCGGCCTTGAAGGACGGCGTCGTCAAGCTGTCCATGGGCAAGAAGCGTCACGTTTTGGTTCGGCCAGAGTAACCTAGAGCGCCCTAGCGATCCGTGCCACGGCTCGTTCCAACCTCGGGAATATCGCGTGTCTGCCCCCCACCCGCAAGCGGTTCGGCCGGCACAACCACCGGCGGCGCCACGCCGAAGATGTTGCGGAACAGTCCCGGCGTAATCAGCGACAGCGGATTGACGGTGACTTGCGGATCATCCATGGGGCCCGCGAGCCTGTATGTGATGCCAAGCAGTCCCTCGCGCTGACCACCGCCGAGAAGAACGCCAATGATTGGCAACTGACCGAACAGATTGTTCAGCGCATAAAGCGGCACATAGGTCCCGGTCAGCGCTACCCGATCGCGGCGCGTATCGATCGCACCCTCGAAGGTCGCGCCGATTGCCGGGCTGCGCAGAATGCCGTTGCGCAACGTCACCTGCTCGCGGCCCTTTAGGAAGGCAACTTCCAGCGCCTCGAAGGAAACGCTGCCAGGGTCAGGACGATCCGGCATCGTGGCCGTTTGACCAGGCGCGAACTGCGCCTCTGTCTCGGTGGACCGGATCAGGGTTTCGAGTTCTTCGTTGCCGGCGATCCGAAAGCGCGAAATGGTCAGCGACCCTGCCGCTGTATCGCTTGCGGGATCGAGACGCGCGGTCAACTCGAGATCACCGCCCTGAATATCGGTGTAGATATCGAGCCAACGCAGAAGCGCACCCGCATTGCCGCCGGAAATCACCAACACCGGCTGTTCGGGGCTGTCGGCGATCAATCTGGCCGAAAGCTGTGTACCGTCTGGGTGACGCGCCGTCAGATCGAGCGCGGAGAGATCCGAACCATCATGCGACAAGACAACCGACAGATCGCGCAGCGTCTCGCCGTTGAAGCCACGCGCCTCGGCAACATCAAGCGTGAAATCGAGCGCCAGTTCGTCGCCGCTGTCTGGATCGCTTTCGCGCAACAGCGTCTGCAGGACCCGACGAAAATCAAATCGCGCACCAGAAGCAACAACGCGATATCGGCCAGGTGCCGTAGCCATGGCATCGACCACCAGACTGTCACCCTCTTGAAGCGAAAACTGGTTGAACGACGCTTCAACAAGATCACCGGTCTCATCGAGAACCATTCGACCCGCGATCTCCATGCCGCGCCCGGTCACTTCAAACCGGTCGAGATGCACCTCACCCGGCCCGGTCGAGACCTCGAACACACCTTGCGCCGGTTCTCCGGCCGGCTTGTCGAGCCCAACGTCCTCGAAGGTCAGCGATGCGCCAGTGAGATCGGCCGTCACGACCTGAATGCCGTCTTCGTCCGTGAACTCCGCTGGCACGGTGCCGTAAAGGAGCCCTGTCAGATCAATGCCGAACCGTTCCCGCGCAGCCGCATCCAGTGTCAATGAGACGTTCTGCGTTGAGGCGATTCCCGTGCCAAAGACAGGTTCGGTGAACGCAATCTCGGCATCAACGCCATTGACCTCCGCCGCGCCCTCTCCAGCGACCCGTTCATTCGTGATCGACAACGCAATCTCGCCATTGCGGATCGAACGCTCGACCCCGGCCATGTCCATGCCGAAGCCAGACAGGGCGACATCTGCGCCAATCTTGGTGTCCGCCAGCAAGACATCGTCCCGCATGGGAAGCTCGACGGAAACACCAGCCTGCATGGCCCCGGCAACCGATCCCGGCACCGCATCCGGGGCACCAACCTCATCAAAAGGCGGATATGTCATCAGCTGAAACAGGCTCTCTGCGGGCCCAGACAGCCCGACATTGATGACCCCCCATGGGATATCGGCATCAATGTCATGAATCACCATGCGGCCTTCCGGAACGTCGAGCGATAGGGCATCGTCTGTCGCATCAGGGAAATCGATACGGCCAGGCTGGGCGAGAACGACCTCGAAGAGATCGAGATTCATGCGCGCCTCGGCATGTGGCGCATGCATTGGCGGCACATCCCCCACGACGGTGAACACCGCATCCTCGACCGCAAGCCACAGCGTCAGCGCGCTCGCCGGCAATCCATCCTCGGCCATGTCAGCAAGCGCGCCGGAGGGGATGTCGATCAGGAAATCGGCAAACGAAATCGTGCCTGAATGGAAGTTCACTGCGACCCAGTCATAAGCATCGCGACCGATGTTGTCGGGCCAAAGCCGCTTGAGCACATCAACCGGCATTTCAGCAAAACTGCCCCGGCCACGAATGCGTGGCGACTGGCCCTCCCACTCGACACGCGCGGCTACCGAAATCGCCGCCTCAGGTGACGCGAGATCGAAGCGATCAACCTGGAGAACGCTCTCGGCTTCAACATAGATACCTTCAAAGCGCACAGCGTCGATCGGCAGCGGGTCGACGTCATTGCCAGCAGCCAGCACCGCGTCATCAAGCAGCAGCTTGAACGGCAACAGTCCATAGTCGACCGATCCTGCCTCGGGAACCAGAATGCGGCCACTGAGCACACCGACACTGCGCCCGGCCTTGATCGTGGAGGGCTCAACATGGACCAGCCGTTCGAGACCGTTCCAGCGGAGAGCAATATCGGCACCATCGAGCAGAAATCCGGCTTCCGTCGTAACCGGCACATAACCGGCCCCAATCGACAATGTAGCCTCGGCCGTCTCTAAACCGTGTTCTTGGCTGACAGCTCCCGAGGCGCGCCCGGACACCGGACCAGAAAGTGGTGGCACGCGACCAGCCCATTGATCCGGAAGCACGATTTCATCAAGCAACAGATCCTCAAGCCCGGCCTCGAAACGGGCACCCCTTTCAGTTGCAGCGACCTCAACCCACAAATGCCAGATCGGGGCGCGTGTTGCAGTTATGTCGAGACGGGCACGCTGTGCCCCGCCAATCGCTGGGTCGAGCGTTATCGTGATCCCGGTCAGATCAAGCGCCGCCGCATCACTCTCGGAACCCGCCCCTGCCACGACAACACCGGGAACCACTTGCGGATCGACCACTTCGATACGCGGCAGGGTATCGCCCAACGTCGGTGCTTGCAGCAACACACCCGCCAAGACCGCAAGTGTCCCGTCAGATGTCTCCTCTGCTGCTTGGTCATTCCGGTCGAGAATCAGGCGCGGCGCGCTCATGCGGAGGTTGGTCACGGAGATCCGACCGGTGAGCACGGGCAGAACCGCCAGGCTGACAGCGGTCTCAGGTGCTGTGACGACAGGGTGCCCGTGCTCACCGGTCGGATCTCCGTGACCAACCTCCGCATGAGCGCGCCGCGCCTGATTCTCGACCGGAATGACCAAGCAG
>JBCBSK010000117.1:0-12299 GCA_039819185.1 Pseudomonadota bacterium
ATCAACGCTCCGATCGGGGCAAGGTCGGACACCATCACGTCGAAGTCGAGATCGAGGCTCGATTCCAGGACCTGCGTGCCGACGATCACCTTGCCGCACCTTGCGTCGGCGGACGCCCGTTTGCCGAAGGTCGAAAGCACCATGTCTTCCTTGTCCAACCGGTCGCAGAGGGCGAAGCGGGCATGGTGCAGCATCGCGTCGACACCGCGTTCTCGCAGCGCATGAAAGGCCGCGATGGCCTCGTCAACCGAATTGCGGATGAAGGCGCAAGCCGCACCCTGCGCCGCTGCGTCGACAAGCACGTTGAGGACTGTGTCGAGCGTCTCCAGCCGCTCGACGGCGACGCAGCGTTTGGTTGCTGGCACGGGCGCTACCTTGGCGGCGTGCACCGTTTCGCCGATCACCGCGATTTGCGGATAATGGTTTGGCAGGTCCGGTGGTTCATTGCGCACCGCTCCATGCTGGAACGCTCGGACGAAGCGTGTTCGCATACCCTTCGGCAGCGTCGCCGTCATCAGGATGGCCGAGCCGCCGAGCATGGCATGAAAGGTCAAGAGCCTTTCGAGTTGGGCCTGCATGTAAGGGTCATAGTCATGCGCCTCGTCAATGATGAGGACCTTGCGCGACAGGGCATACAGCCTGAGCGCGAAATAGCGCGTTGGCAGGACCGCGAGCAACGCCTGATCGATGGTGCCAACCCCGATCTGGGCGAGAAGCGCCTTGCGCCGACCGTCGGCGAACCAGTCGGCGCAGGACATCGCGTCCGGCTCGCCCGTCTTGCGGCCGACAAGCTTGCGAAAGCCCGGATGAAACAAAGCCCGGCTGTGGCTGAGCGCCAGCGACGGCTGCCCGTCGAACATCGCGCCGAGCGCCGCGAGCCGCGTGAACATCGCATTGGCGGTTGCCATAGTCGGTAGCGCGAAGAACACCCCCTCCGCGCGCCCCGCCTGCATCATGCGATGTGCCAGAATCAAGGCCGCTTCCGTCTTGCCCGAGCCTGTCGCATCTTCGATGACGGACAAGGTCGGGCCGGCCGGGAGAGAGGTGTTCAGTGCGGCCCGCTGCATAGGCGAAAAGGCCGGATAGTTGAACAGGCTTGCCGTATCACGATGCGATGGCGATGCGCTGTTGACACCCGATTGCTCGAGTGCTGTATCCGCGCGCGCTTGCGTCTGTTCCCAATAGTCAGAAATGCATGGCCCGGCTGCTGTGGCGGGGAACCACTCAGCGTTCGAGCCGATCCAATCAGCAACGCTGACAAGGCCGGTGAACCAGCGCGACAGCGTCTCGGCGCTGCGGTGCCAGTCGCCATCGGCACGTTTCAACGATAGCGCCATGCCGTCGAGAGATGCGTTCGGGAACAGTCCGGCAAACGCGTCGATCACGTGCTGGGCGTCTTGCTCGGCCTGCGCGCCGGCCTCGGCGATCATGCGCCGGCGGTTGGCGCCGCCTTGCATGTCGGCCCGTTTTGGGGGGCCGCCATGATGGCCGGCCGAGGCAGCGTAGAGCGCGAGGCGGACGTTTCGCTTTCCACCAAGCAAAGGGGCAAGCAAATCCGCATCGAAATGGTCGAACCAGGCCATGGAGACCTGCCAGTGGCGGTCGCCTTGGGTGTCGCCATCTTTGATCATGGCGCGGAACCGTGCGCCGATTTTGCCCAGGTCATGCAGCGCGGCGAGCAGCACGAGGGCTTGGTGGACAGGCGCGTCGAACCCTGTGCGGCGCAGAAGCCGGTCCGCCACCGCCGCCACATCGAGCATATGGTAGACTGCGGGATGTTTGATGCCGGTTGCAGGGTCCGCGGACTTTCCCGGCCAGAGAAGATGCATGTCCGTCATCCGGTGTCTCGCCAGGTTATCGAGGACCGTGCCATAGACCATCGATGGGTCACGCGGTTGTTGTCAAACAAGCGGGTTGCTTCGTTGGTCGACCGACACTTCGGCAAGTCAACGGCGACAGAGTCGGTAAGTGCGGTCAATCATCAAGCTTGACGGGAGCTTGAGCGGCGTGCCCAGCGTCATGGCTGTCCAGTGTTATAGGTGTCCGATGGATTGGACGTGCAGAAACTCTTCTGCGCTGTTCTGGGGCGTGAAGATGGGATGACCTTTACGGCTGTAGCTGCCCTTTTCAGGCTCTACAGCATGGTGCCGAAACGTGCGTGCGATGTTCGCATGAGAACATGCCCAAAACCAAAGAGATAAGGCATTTTCGGTGACTCAGGTTTTCACCGAACATGCTCTAGCTGCCCATCGCTCGTGGTCATACGCCTTCGGGGATTCTTGCAGCGCGTCGGACGGGCAGAGCCTTAAGGTCTTGCGTGGAATGGGGTCGTCCGGGCAGCGCATTTCGCTGCACGGAAGCCATACTTCGCTAAACGCCAGTCAAGAGTGGTCCAGCCAACCCGTTTATTCTATTGCTCTATTATGGAAATGGCTCCCCGGGCCGGACTCGAACCAGCGACCCAGCGGTTAACAGCCGCTTGCTCTACCAACTGAGCTACCGGGGAACAGAACGCGCGCTATAGCAAGCACGATCGGCTTTGCCAAGCGCCGAGTTCAACCGGTGACGATACCACCGCGCAGCCCTGGTGGCAGGGTCTTGTTCGGCATTGGTATCAAAGCACTCAAAGGGTGCTTCATTTGGTTTGGACCCTATGCCTTCAAGGATTTTGCCTTGCCAAAGATACAGCCATTGGAGGCCACGCCCGGAATCGAACCGGGGTATACGGATTTGCAGTCCGCTGCGTCACCACTCCGCCACGTGGCCGTCCGGCGCCGCTACTTAGGACGTATCGGCTGTAACCTCAACATCGCGGATTTGTGAACACGCTGCAACTAAGATGTTTCTTGTGGTTGATTTTTAACGTTACGCGATTGCAAACGTCGAAACAGCACCAAAACCCCAGGGTTGTTGCGTGAAAACCCGTTAACGGCGCGCGCGCCAATGCCTGCCGGCGTGCGGCGGATTTACCGCGGCCGAAGGCCATGTTACCGAAGTGTTGGACTGGCAGGATGCGGGCGGGCCGATGCCGCGCCGATGCATGTGCCAGCGGCTTGGGCGGCAGGGCCGTTTCCAGGCATATGAATGGAGCTTGCGGACAGGCAGGGGCCAGATGGGCGAGAATTTTGCGGACCTCCGGAAACGCATGGTTGATGGGCAATTGCGCACGCGCGAGGTGACCGATCCGCGCCTGATCGCGGCGGTGCTCGAGACACCGCGCGAGCGATTCGTTCCGGGCGCGATGCGGGGGTTGGCTTATGCCGATCGCGACATTGATGTATCGGAACTGGGCGAGGAGGGCGCTCAGCGCTATCTCCTGGAACCAATGCCGCTTACCCGCCTGATCCAGCTTGCCGACATCCAGGAGAGTGATTTCGTTCTCGAGATCGGCAGCGCGACGGGCTATGCGACAGCAATTCTTGGCCGGATCGCTGAAGGTGTTCTTGGGCTTGAAGCCGATTCGGGGCTTGCCAGCGTGGCCGAGCGGGAACTGTCAGAGCTTGGCATCGACAGCGCCACAATCGTTACTGGGCCGCTGAATGAGGGCTATGCCAGCCAGGCGCCCTATGACGTGATTGTCGTTAATGGCGCAATTGCGCGCGTGCCGGATGCCTTCGTGGACCAGTTGCGCGAGGGCGGGCGGCTGGTTGCGATCATCGGAGGTGCGCCCATGGGTCGCGCCTGGCTCTACCACAAGGTCAATGGTGACCTCAGCGGCCGGCCAGTGTTCGATGCCGCTGTGCCGGACCTGCCGGGCTTTGCCAGAGAGCCGGACTTCGTTTTTTGACGGCGGATGGCCCAGTCCGGCCAATGTGTCGGGCAGGCTGTGACAGAAAATCCGCACCTTTTCGCAAATTGTGACCAATCCCGTTGTGGCTCTGTCCATTGCGCAGTCCGACCGTTAGGGTCCATGCGTAACAGCGAGACGTCAAACCATACGGCGAAACGCCGCAAAACGTGCAGCAATCGCTTTTGACACTACTGTCGGAAGTGTAAACCTTGGGGGCGGTTGGCAACGCGAGTCAGCTTGTGGCAGAAGCTGGTTAGTGATGCTAACTTCCGGGGCTACACGAGTTGGCTTCGGCCTGATCTATGTTCGAGCGAACTGGCCGTTTGACGCGGCGTTCAACTGCAACAGACATCAAACAGACATCAAGGTGACAGGACGGGGAGGCGGAGAGCATGATAGATCGGGGAGCCCGATTGCCGTGGGCGGAGTGACGGCGATGCGCGGTAGCGTCAGGAAGCGGCTCTGGCTGGTTGCGGGCTTTGCGGCCGCGGTTGCGGTGGCCCTGCCAGGCGCATCACAGGCTGAGACCTTGGTGCAGGCTCTGTCGCGCGCTTATGAAATCAACCCGTCTTTGAATGCCGCCCGCGCTGAGGTGCGCGCGATCGACGAGCAGGTCAGCCAGGCATTGGCGGGCTTTCGGCCGATCATTTCCGCCGAAAGCCAGTTCGGAACCACAGTTACGGAAACCAACCCCGATTTTGGCACCGATTCGACGAGTTCGATCGCAAGCCTTGGCCTCAGCGTCGACCAGAATGTTTTCGACGGCTTCCGCAATGTGAACAGCACCAAGCAGGCCGAGGCGACAGTGCGGGCAGCGCGCGCCTCGCTCGCCAATACCGAACAGAATGTGCTGTTCGATGCTGCCGAGACCTTTATGAACGTGCTGCGCGATGAGGCCATCGTGCGGCTGCGTCAGCAGAACATCGAGGTGTTGAGCGAACAGCTCCGCGCAACCCAGGATCGGTTCAGCGTTGGCGAACTGACCCGCACCGATGTCGCGCAGGCCGAGGCCCGCCTTGCTGGTGCGCGCTTCGATCTCAGCGCTGCGGAGGCCCAGCTTTTGACCAGTCGCGCGCTTTATCGCCAGATCATCGGTGCCGACCCGAACAATCTGGTGCAGGGCCAGCCGGTTGTTCATCTGCTGCCGAACACGATCGATCAGGCGATCGGCATTGCCATTCACGAGCATCCGGCGATCGTGTCGGCGAGTTTTGCGGAAGAATCGGCTGCCTTCGCGGTCAAGGTGGCGGAAGGCAGCCTGTTGCCGGAACTGTCGCTGCGCGGCAGCGTTCTCGCCCAGACCGAGCCGAGCGCCAACATCAACAATTCGATCACGGCGACGATCGTCGGTGTGCTGACCATTCCGATCTACCAGGGCGGGCAGGAATACTCCTTCGTCCGCGAGGCCAAGCAGACGCGCGCCGTGCGTCGGCTTGAAATCGACGTTGCGCGCGACGAAGTTCGCGCGGCCGTTTTGTCGGCCTGGGGCAGCCTGCAATCCGCCTTTGGCTCGATCGCTGCCGCCAACGCTCAGGTCGAGGCCGCCGACATCGCGCTTGAAGGTGTGCGCGAGGAAGCGCGGGTCGGTCAGCGCACGACGCTCGATGTGCTCGATGCCGAGCAGGAATTGCTCGACGCACGTGTCGATCTCGTCATCGCCGAGCGCGACAAGGTCGTCGCATCGTATGCGCTGTTGTCCTCGATTGGCCGGTTATCGGCGCCGGGCTTGGGTCTTGCGGTTCGCGAATACGTTCCCGAACGCAACTATGAGGCGGTGCGCGACCAGTGGTTCGGCCTTAGAACACCATCTGGCGATTGATCCCCGTTTAGAACCTGTCCTTTTGCTGGTGTTCCTCCTGTCGACCGTTACACTTATGCGGCAAGAATCAGTGCTGCAGGTGATGGGGGCGTAGCCGATCGCTGAGGCGCTGGGTGGACCGGCAGACACCGCCGCCCTTGGATCAGACCGCGTGAGAGCGCTCAATAGATGGCAGCACCGAAATCCGCAGCCGAGCCGACGATGGAGGACATCCTTGCCTCGATCCGTCGCATCATTTCCGACGAGAATACCGGAACGGACGATCCGACCACCGGCTTTGATGCCGATGTGGGCGATCCGGTGGACGATGAGGCAGACGCATTGACCGGCGCCGAGACAGACGAACCGGCGTCACAGGACGATATCGATGCGTTGTTTGGCCCTGCGGCGACCGAGGACGAGGAGGTTGATCCCTTCGATGCGGCCGTGGTCGATGAAAGTGATGCGGACCTCTCGGATGATGACGATGTCCTTGACCTGACCGAGGACATGGCGCTTGCGCCGGACGATGAGGGCGAGGGCGGCGACACCGAAACGCCGATGATCGACCCGATCGAGGATGATCTGACCTTCGTCCCGGATCCGCCCCAAGACGCAGACGAACCTGGGGAACCGGCTGCGGATCTGCTGCCCGCCACCCAGGTCGCGGATGCTGTCGAAGACCGGCTGATGTCGCCCGAAACCGACGCGGATGTGCGCCAGGCTTTTGGGGCTCTGGCCAATACGCTGCTGGCGCGGGACGCGCGCACCATCGAGGATCTGATCACCGACATGCTGCGGCCGATGCTGAAGGACTGGATCGACGACAATCTCGCCCAGATTGTTGAGCGTCTGGTGCGCGAGGAGATCGAGCGCGTCTCGCGCGGGCGTTAAGCTTCCCGTCGTCCTCGGCGCGTGTAAATCTTGACAGGGCGCCTGCGCTCGGGAACACCAGAGGCTTGACCGGCGATCAGCCTGAGACAAGCCATATCACCATGATCGACAAGACTTACCGGCCCGAAGAGGTCGAGGACCGTATTTATCGCGCCTGGGAAGAGACGGGTGTGTTCGCTGCGGGTGCTGGCGTGGACACAGGCGCAAAACCCTATTCGATTGTCATTCCGCCGCCCAATGTGACCGGCTCGCTCCATATGGGGCATGCGTTGAACAACACGCTGCAGGACATTCTGATCCGGTTTGAGCGGATGCGCGGCCGCGATGTCCTGTGGCAGCCGGGCACCGACCATGCCGGCATCGCGACACAGATGGTCGTCGAGCGCCAGATGATGGAGCGTCAGGAGCCGGACCGGCGAACAATCGGCCGGGAGGCGTTCGTTGACAAGGTTTGGGCCTGGAAGGAGGAGTCTGGCGGCACGATCCAGACCCAGCTCAAGCGACTCGGGGCATCCTGCGACTGGTCACGTGAGCGCTTCACCATGGATGACGGCCTGTCCAAGGCTGTCCTCAAGGTCTTTGTCGAACTCTACCGCGCCGGCCTGATCTACCGCGACAAGCGGCTCGTCAATTGGGACACCAAGTTCCAGACCGCGATCTCGGACCTCGAAGTCGAGAATATCGAGGTCGACGGCCATATGTGGCACTTCAAATACCCGCTCGCCGGTGGTGAGACCTATGACTATGTCGAGAAAGACGAGGACGGCACCGTTATCCTGCGCGAAACGCGCGACTATATCTCGATCGCCACGACCAGGCCCGAGACCATGCTTGGCGATGGCGCGGTCGCGGTGCACCCGTCGGACGAACGCTATGGGCCGATCGTCGGCAAGCTGTGTGAGATCCCGGTCGGTCCCAAGGAACACCGCCGGTTAATCCCGATCATCACCGACGAATATCCCGATCCGGAGTTTGGATCAGGCGCGGTCAAGATCACCGGCGCGCATGATTTCAACGACTTCGAGGTCGCCCGCCGCAACGCGGTCCCGATGTATCGGCTGATGGACTGGCAAGGGCAGATGCGCGACGACGGGGAGTCTTACGCGGACTGCGCCGGCGCGGCCAAGGCGCTCCGCGAGGCTGGCGGCACGCCGGATCCCAATGACGTCGATGCGCTGAACCTTGTCCCTGAGGCCTATCGCGGGCTCGACCGGTTCGAGGCGCGCAAACGCGTTGTCGCTGATATCGACGCCGAGGGCCTGATGATCGAGGTCGAGGACAAGAAGATCATGCAGCCCTTCGGCGACCGGTCGCACACGGTGATCGAGCCGATGCTGACCGACCAGTGGTATGCCGACGCCAAGACGCTCGCCAAGCCGGCGATCGAAGCGGTCGAGCGCGGAGAAACGGTGTTTGTTCCGCGCAATTGGGAGAAGACCTATTTTGAGTGGATGCGCAATATCCAGCCCTGGTGCATTTCACGTCAGCTTTGGTGGGGCCACCAGATCCCGGCCTGGTATGGGCCGGATGGCGAGGTCTTCGTTGCATTCGACGAAGCGGAAGCGGCGGACCTGGCCGCCAGCCACTATGGCAAACCGGCCGTTCTGACTCGCGACGAGGACGTCCTCGACACCTGGTTCTCGTCCGCTCTATGGCCGTTCTCGACGCTTGGCTGGCCCGAGGACACGCCGGAACTGAAGCGCTACTACCAGACCGATGTCCTGGTCACGGGACTCGACATCATCTTCTTCTGGGTCGCTCGGATGATGATGATGGGGCTGCATGTTCTGCAGGAGCCGCCGTTCCACACCGTCTATGTCCATGCCCTGGTCCGCGACGCCAAGGGCGACAAGATGTCGAAGACGAAGGGCAACGTCATCGACCCGCTCGACCAGATCGACCGCTACGGGGCGGATGCGCTGCGCTTCACGCTGGCGGCGATGGCCGCGCAGGGACGTGACATCAAGCTCGCCGAAGGCCGCATTGAAGGCTATCGCAACTTCGCGACCAAGCTGTGGAATGCTGCCCGCTTCTGCGAGATGAAAGAGTGTCGTATCACCCCTGGTTTCGATCCTGCTTCGGTCACGAGCCCACTGGGATGCTGGATCGCCGGCGAGGTCGAGACAACCGCGCGCGAGGTGTCCGACGCAATCCAGGCCTATCGCTTCAATGATGCGGCGTCGTCCGCCTATCGCTTCGTTTGGAATGTCTTCTGCGACTGGCACATCGAGTTCGCCAAGCCCGTCCTCGATGGTGCGGACGGCGATGCCAAGACCGAGATGCGGGCCGTGACGGCCTGGGCGCTCGACCAGTGCCTGATTCTGCTGCATCCCTTCATGCCGTTTGTCACTGAGGAACTTTGGGGACGGCTCGCAGAAGGCGCCGAGACACAACGCGAAAAACCACTGGCACTGACCGCCTGGCCGGTTCTCAGCGGTTTGGTCGATGTCAAGGCCAAGGACGAGATTGACAGGTTGATCGATCTGATCTCCGCGATCCGGTCCGTCCGCACCGAGATGAACGTTCCGGCCGGCGCGAAGCTCGATCTCGTCCTGATCGCGCCGGACGCAGACAATTCCGCCTGGAGCACTCGCCACCGCGAGCCGCTCGAACGGTTGGCCCGGTTGGAGCAGGTCACCAGCGCGGATGCGGTTCCCGCAGGCGCTGTTCAGGTCGTCTCCGGCACGCTGACGGCGGCGCTTCCTCTAGGGGATGTCATTGATCTTGCGAAGGAACGCGCCCGGCTGGAAACCGATATCGGCAAGGCGGAAGCAGAAATCGCCAAGATTGACAATAAACTGTCGAATGCCAAATTCCTCGAACGCGCCCCCGAATCGGTCGTCGACGAACAGCGCGAGCGCCGCGCCGATCAGGTCGATCGTCGCGACCGGCTGAGCGATGCGCTGCAACGGCTCACCACAGCAGCCTAGTCGCCATCGATGGCTTTGTGCGACGAGTGTTGTGTGGCGGTAGACCCATGGCGACCGCCCAATCTGTTGCGCTGGTGCCACAGCCGCGGGAAAGCCAGTGTAACCGGGGCATGACGCAACGACTTGCCCCCGTTCGGCCATAAACCCGCTGGAAACAGACTTAAGATACATCGTGCCTGGCTCGGGCTGACATCGAATTGTTGCGGCCTTGCAACGTTCGACCGCGAAGTCCTTTGTCAAGATGATGGACCTGTCGCGGCGCCTTGTCGGGGGCGTCATGGAAGTGTCATTCGATTGATCCAGGGCCAAGGATGGCTTGCGGGTTGAGCCGGGTAAATCCGGCGCGTGGCAATCAGCTTGCGCTTGGCGCGGTGATTGCGGGTTTTGAGTGGGCGTGGGGCGGAGTAACTGATGGACGCGAAGACGTTCGACAAATCGAAATTGCCGAGCAGACATGTCACGATCGGGCCGGAGCGGGCACCGCATCGCTCGTTTTATTATGCGATGGGGCTGTCTGACGAAGAGATCCGCCAGCCCTTTGTTGGCGTGGCGACCTGCTGGAATGAGGCCGCCCCCTGCAACATTTCGTTGATGCGCCAGGCGCAGGCCGTGAAAAAGGGTGTGGCATCGGCGCAGGCGACGCCGCGCGAGTTCTGCACCATCACCGTCACTGATGGCATCGCCATGGGGCATCAGGGCATGAAAGCGTCGCTGGTCAGCCGCGATGTCATCACCGATTCCGTCGAATTGAGCATGCGCGGCCATTGCTATGACGCCCTTGTCGGCATGGCCGGCTGCGACAAGTCGCTGCCCGGCATGATGATGGCGATGTGCCGGCTGAACGTGCCGTCGATCTTCCTGTATGGCGGAACCATCCTGCCCGGCACGTTTCGTGGTCGTCAGGTCACCGTGCAAGACGTGTTCGAGGCGGTGGGACGATACTCCGTGGGCGAAATGGACGAGGATGAGCTCTACGAGCTCGAGCAGGTCGCATGCCCGTCGGCGGGTGCCTGCGGTGCCCAGTTCACCGCCAACACCATGGCGTGCGTCGGCGAGGCGATCGGGCTCGCTTTGCCGTATTCCTCGGGTGCGCCGGCGCCCTATGACATTCGCGACCGGTTCTGCATGATCGCCGGTCAGCAGATCGTCGATCTGATCCGCCGCAACATTCGCCCGCGTGATATCGTCACCCGCGAGGCGCTGGAAAACGCGGCCCGCGTGGTCGCGGCGACTGGCGGGTCGACCAATGCCGGCCTGCATTTACCGGCAATCGCCCATGAGTGCGGCATCGAGTTCGATCTGATGGATGTCTGCGACATCTTCAAGTCGACGCCCTACATCGCTGATCTGAAGCCAGGCGGGAAATACGTCGCCAAGGACCTTTACGAGGCCGGCGGCGTCCCGCTGATCCTCAAGACACTGCTTGACGATGGCTATTTGCATGGCGACGTGATGACGGTCACCGGCCGCACAATGGCCGAAAACCTGGCCAATGTTGTCTGGAACGACGAGCAGGATGTCGTGCGCCGGGCGTCCAATCCGATCACGCCGACGGGCGGTGTTGTCGGGCTCAAGGGCAATCTTGCCCCCGATGGCGCCATCGTGAAGGTCGCTGGTCTCGAACGGCAGACCTTCACAGGTCCTGCACGCTGTTTCGACCGCGAGGAAGATGCCTTCGAGGCAGTCCGCAATCGTGAGTACAAGGAAGGCGAGGTCATCGTCATTCGCTACGAAGGGCCGAAGGGTGGCCCCGGAATGCGCGAAATGCTGCAGACGACAGCAGCGCTCTATGGCCAGGGCATGGGTGACAAGGTCGCGTTGATCACCGATGGCCGGTTCTCAGGCGCAACGCGCGGCTTCTGTATCGGCCATATCGGGCCTGAGGCGGCGGAAGGTGGGCCGATCGGCTTGATCCGCGACGGCGACATCATCGAGATCGATGCGATCGAGGGAGTTTTGACCGTTCAATTGACCGAAGACGAGCTTGCGGCGCGGCGCGCCGACTGGACACCGCGCGAGACCGACTACCGCTCCGGCACGATCTGGAAGTTCGCGCAACTCGTCGGCTCGGCACGGACCGGTGCCGTGACCCATCCCGGCGGCAAGGCGGAGACGGTGGTTTATGCGGATATCTGATGTGAGATATGCCGCGGCCATTGCCGGCACGCTTCTGGTGGCGGGCATGCCGGCTGCATGGGCGGATGACGAGGTCCTCACCGACGCGCTTGAGGTCGAGCAACCCGGCGCCGTGGCCGCCGCGGAGCAGTCCGTGGCGACCGGCGAGCCTCTGGTCATCACGCCGGACAATGCGTTGAGCGTCGGCGTGCGTGCCTATCTCGACGGCAATATTGGCGATGCCCTGCGTGGCTTCGAGATGGCTGCCGATCAGGGCAGTGCGATCGCGCTGTGGAAGCTCGCCAAGATGTATGCCGATGGCGATGGCGTTGCCGAGGACGATCACCGCGCGTTCCGTTATTTCAGCCAGATCGCCGATACCCATGCCGACGACAGCCCCAACTCGCCGTTTGCCGGCGTGTATGCGAGCGCATTCGTCGAGCTTGGTCACTACTACATGGATGGGATTGGCGAGGACACGGTCTCGCAGGATCCGCGCCGGGCAGTGTCGCTGCTGAACCATGCCGCGACCTATTTTGGTGATGCGGACGCGCAATACCATCTTGCTCGGCTTTATCTCAATGGCGAGACGGTCGAGCGCGATCCGATCATGGCGGCACGCTGGCTGTCGCTGTCGGCGCGGGAAGGCCATGTGTCGGCATTGAGATAAAGCCGAGCAAGATGGTATTGCGCGTCCGCATCACCAAAATAGGTCGCGGCATGGTTCAGCAGCGACACTGCCCGGCGCGGATCCTGCGAGACCGTGTCCTCG
>JBCBSK010000118.1:0-12056 GCA_039819185.1 Pseudomonadota bacterium
ATGTCGAGTCGGGGCGGATGCTGGTTCTCGAAGAAAACCTGGTCCTGCGCTCAAACGGCCCGGAGCTTTTGTCTCGACGGGCGCCGGTTGACCCGATGGAACTATCCTGATGTCCGCGTTTCCCTATCAACTAAGCGATGTTGAGGCCGCGACACTGGGCCTGGTCGTTCTGCGCGTGGATGAGACCATCGGGTCAACCGGCGCCCGTCGAGACAAAAGCTCCGGGCCGTTTGAGCGCAGGACCAGGTTTTCTTCGAGAACCAGCATCCGCCCCGACTCGACATACGCGCTCGGCTCAAGCGTCAGTACCATGCCCTCGCGTAATTCGGTTGTGTCCAAGGGGGTAAAAGACGGCCACTCGGTAAGCGTGACCCCGAGCCCATGCCCAAGTCGCCCACCGCCCGGCGTCGCGCCACGCTTGATCAACGCTTCCGAGAGGATCCGGTGGCCGTCACGGGCCTCCATGCCTGGCCGCAGAGCACCAAGTGCATCCTCAATCGCATGCCAGAGCGCGGCATGGGTCTGCCTAACAGCTTCCGTGGTACACCCCAGTAAGAAGTTCCGGTCAAAGTCGCAGAAATAGCCGTCACGAACACACCCCGTGTCGAGCATGAGCACATCATCTGGGCCGAGCGGTTCCGGCCCGGCTGGCGATATGACGTTCTCGTAGCCGTTCGGCCCAGCGCCCCCAGCGACGTAGCTCACCCAATCAGCGCCTTCCTGCAAAAGCGCCACCTGGAAATCACGAAACACCGCATCAAGTGGTCGGCCCACGCCTGCAAACTCCGGGACGCGCGAGAACGCCCGGCCGGCTATATCGCACGACATGCGTATCTTCTCGACCTCAGCATTACTTTTGATCTCACGTACGCGCTGCACCGGCGCTGTGCCGTCTACGAAGGTTCGGGGAGCTATGCCGTTTGCGACTTGGTCGAAATCCGCGAGCGGCATGCGCAGATGCGTTTCCAGTCCTTGCGGCACACCGATGCGGGCTTTCTGCGGAAGGAGCGCACATATCGTATCGACCAGCAAGCTTACGCCATCGTCATGCGGATTGGGCGCATCCCATGTCCGGATTCGCGAGATCCATGTGCGCTCCATGAGCGCTGCACCAATCGACGGAATGACGGCAGTGGGGTCACCACTTGCGGGAATGATCAGATACCAAGGCCGGGCCGGGCTTTCCCAGAACCGCGTCAAAAATCCCGTCAGATAGAAGATATCCGACGCTGTCGTTAGCAACAGGGCGTCAAGCTCCCGACTGGACATCTCCGTCTGCATGCGCGCGACCCGCATACGGAACTCGTCCGCGGGAAACACAAGCGAGCGCTCTTCCATGCTCGGAACCTTCGTTTTCGATCGTCATTCGGAGCTGCGTCAGCATCGCCCAGCGCGTTTGAACTGCCAATGCTAACCTGCCGAGCACCTCCTTTGAGAGCACCAGCCTGCTACATACCCAAATGCCTCGAAGGACAGCGGTGAATTGCTCCCCGGCACAGGCCGATACCGTGCCAATCTTTCGGTCACGCGACTGCCTTCAGTTTCGAGCCGTCGGTATCTGCATCAACCGCTTCCCAGTTGAGATTGCCCGTGTAGCGGTAAGCGAGCTGGCCATTGTTATCCATCGCGAAAAGGTGGAGCCAGCGATTGTCGAACAGCGCCCTAACCTCATCGTGGCGACCGAGAATGTCATTCATGGCCTCACGGGGGGCCTCGATACAAACCGACAACCGCAGCGGTTCGTGAACATAGTCCTCGCCGTCGTGCACCGATTGCCATGGGAGGCCGGCGCGCAGAAGGCCGCCATTGCCCTCGAAAACGCCGAAACCGCCGACAACATTGTGCAACAGTTTGTTGCCAGACCCGAAGACACCCGGTGCGACGGTCGAGCCATAGTATTGCAGGCTGATCCAACTGGCGACGACAACCGGCGCGGTCATAATCAATTCGAGTACGCCGAAACCGTTCTGGCTATCCTGGGTCCAATCATAGTCATGAAGGAAGGCGCGCCCCTCGAGGCTCCGGCCAGCAGTCCGGCTGCGCGGGGCGGCGATGAAGGCCTTACAGCCGGCCAGTGCCCATTCGGGACGTATCTCGGCCCAGTCGCGAGCGCGGCTGGCGATGTCGCTTTCGTTTGCCGCCCGCGGCAGGCGCAAGGCCCGCTCACCACGGGTCACCTTGCCCGCCGCCGCAAGCCAGTCGCGAACTTTCTTGAGATCGGTGGAATGATCCTGGGCCGAGACGTCCGCGTCATAAAGCGTGACTGCGTCGGTGGTTGTATCGTGAAGTGCTCCGACGAAAAGTGTGTCCTCGGGCACGGTGATGCCGCGCTCCACCAAGCCCGTCCGAACCTGCTTGTCATTGAGCAGACGCGCCAGCAGGCGGGCATTGACCTCACCGGAATAGCCCCCACAGGCACCGCAATGGAGCCCGCTGGCATGGGGGTTGTTGACGACATTGGCACCATGGCCCGCCAACACCACAACCCGCGCGAAGCCGTCGGTCAGTGACATCGCACGCAAGACCGTTTCGGCCGCACTGATACGAGTGTCGAGATCCAATTCCGGATCGAAACGGGGGGCTGGATCGTTCGGAACTGGCGTTGGATTCAGCCCGAGAGCGTCCCGTACCAGCTTGGCGGCATAGACCGGCCCCATCGCCTCGACAAACGCGAAGGAGGACACCGCAGCCAGCTTAAAGCGGCCCCAGGCTCGCTTGGCGCGTGCTGAGTAGCGGGCGGCAAGATCATCGGCTTCGGTCTGTTTTCCGCCGGAGCATGACGTCACGGTTGGATTGAGCAAAACCGGAAGTCGCAACTCCTCGACATCGGACGCGAACCGCTTGTGTTTCGCGAAAACACCGAAGAAGCCGGCGAAACCCAATGTCTGGATCGATGGATCGACGGCTTCAAGCGCGCGCCGGAAGATCTCAGAACGCACGTCGATGCAGAACGCTGCCTGCAAGACGGGGCGACCGCTGTGGCCGCCCTCAGGAGAGTGAGCGAGCGTGTCGACCAGATTGCGTTGCGCTGAGCGTTCCGCCGCCTCCTGCAGAATGACCTCGATGATCTGCGCGTCGGTCAAGTCGACCGGTTTCTGATGTGCGGTGCGGACTTCGTTCCACCTATCGGCGACGTCCGTCTCATACTGGACAAACAACGCTTCTTCCCAGAGAAGCCGAATTGCCAGGAAATCTGTGATGGTTGTATCTGTTTCTCTAGCCAATTCCGCCCGCCATAGCTCGTAGCGTGCGAATTGTGCCCAGCCGCCGAGCAAGAACAAAAGCTGGTGGGCGTAGCTGTCAAGCGCGGCCTTGGAGAGCCCCAGGCGGTCGATCGAGCGCGCGACCGAGTCCATCGGGTTGTCCGGCCGATCGGCGACGAAAGCTGCAAATCCGCGCAAGCCCATGATCTCGGGCGTCAGGTCATGCGTGGCATGGGCGCAAAACGCGGTCCAGGCGCGTTTACTTCGAGGTGCTGCCCATAGCGCCTGCCCCCGGTCGAAGTAGCCGCTGGCCCAGGCGCCGAAACGTTCGGCAATCAGTCCGGGCCAATCCGTGCCGCTGACCTCTGCCGCAAGATCGGCAATGGTTGGTAAAGCCTTGGTCTCTGGTCTTGGTGAATGCATCGCGGCCTTGAGCGCTCCGATGTCCTCAGGTTTGCCCGAATGCGGCGAGGCCGACAGGGCGGCAGCGAGATCTCCTTCAATGATCTCGCCCGAAGCAATCCGCGCCTGATACCAGTCACGCGGCATTGTGACCGGGAGTCCGGCAATGCGGTTCAGACGTGCTCCGGTCTCGGCCAGCGTGTCTTCCGTCTGGCCAAGAAACGGATTGACGGCGACATAGGAGGCCAGTGGCCACAAGGGCGGGATCTGCCTGGCTGCGGCATCCATTGCACGCTCGATTGCAGCGGCAGAGACGGTCTTCTTCGGCTTGGCGGTCGTCATGATCGGTATCTCCTTGTCGAGCATCATCAGGAGGGGCGCCGCACGATCCAACTGCCGAGCACGCGGTCAAGGACCGCATTGGCGTAAAGCCCGTTCGACAGATGCACGCGCAGGCCCGCGGCTGCCGGGTGGTAGGCCCAGAGCGGGAACATTGCTTGGGCGATGGCGACAAGGCCGAAGCTGAAGACGGCCAGCGCCAGCAGTGCCCATTCGAGCGGCCCTGGAGGGGGTGTCGCGGGCAAGGTGTCGTCGGTGATCCATTCCGCGCCGGTCTGCAGCGCGAAGTAGCTAATGGATGCGGCGACCGAATAGAGCGCGGTGCGCCGCGTCAGGACGCGTGGTGCAGCATCAGCGAGCCCTTGAGCGATCAGATAGGCAACGCCGAAGATCAGGATCGCACCCAAGACAATCGCCTGAGGCGACTTGGCGTCGAAGCCAAACGCAAAGCCAATCAGGGCATAGATCACAAGCGCCAGGGCGAAGGCGCGGATCACGGCCCACCCGCTTGGAATCGCGATCGGGCCCGGGCGACGGATCGCGGCGACGAGATCGACCGCCGTGCCCGAGGCAAGGAAGGCGTGTGCCTTGTAGAGCGAATGGGCAACGATATGCAGAAGCGCCAGCGGGAACAGTGCGAGGCCACACTGCATGATCATGAACCCCATTTGAGCGATGGTTGACCATGCAAGCGAGGTCTTGACCGAAGACTGGGCCAGCATGGCCAGCCCGCCGAAGAGCGCCGTGAAGCCGCCGATCATGACGAGCACCGCAAGCACGCCGGGCGCCAGCAGCATCACATCGGCGAAGCGGATCAGGAGAAAGCCGCCCGCGTTGATGACACCGGCATGCAGCAGCGCCGATACTGGTGTCGGCGTTTCCATGACCTCGGTCAGCCAGCCATGTGTCGGGAACTGCGCCGATTTGAGAATTGCGGCGACCGCCAGGAGTGCCGCGGCGCCGATCACGGCAAATGGCGCGTTACCCTCGCGCGAAGCGGCGAGAATGTCGGCAATGTCGAACGTCCCATAACCGACGACCAGGAGTATGGCGGCGCAAGTGAGGGCCACATCACCCAGCATCGTTGTGACGCGTTTCTTGCGTGCGGCACGCTGGGCTTCAACCCTGTCGCGATAAAACAACAGAAGCCGGTGCAGGGCAAAACCAGTGGCGATCCAGGCAAACACGAAATGAACGAGATTACCCGCCTGCACGAGCAGCAGAACTGCGGCAAGGGTTGCCGCCATCCAGCCGAGAAACGCACCTTGCCGCGCTTCACCATCGAGATATGAACAGGAGTAGCGGACGACGATCCAGCCGACGAAGGCCACCAATATCAGCATGATGACGCTGACGGCATCGATCCGCGGCGCGAGCCCAACGCCGAAGAGGCCGATCAACGGTCCTGTTCCCGCCCCTTGGGCCAGGAGAATAACGGCCGACAGGATGGCGATGACCAGCGCAGCCAGCGCCGCAGCTTCGGCGAGCATGGGAAGTCTTTGCGACCGGCCGAGAGGGGCCTGGCGTGCATAGACAGCAACCGCCAACAGTGCGAGCGGAGCGAAGAACGGAGCGAGGTAGAGGAACACCGGCGGTCGTCTCCCGTTGATTTGGGTATCGCCGATGACCTAGGTGAAATGACTTAGCAATAAAAATACATTGTTCTTCCATTATCGTTCGCTTTAAGTTGATGATATGGCGAACGATCTGAACTACCATCACTTGCGCTACTTCCAGACAGTAGCCCACGACGGAAACCTGACACGCGCCGCAGAGCGGCTAAACGTCTCGCAATCGGCGATTTCAGCTCAGATTCGCCAACTTGAGGACCGCCTTGGCCAGGCTTTGTTTGAACGACGTGGCCGCGCCTTGCATCTCACCGAAGCCGGCCGCATCGCGCTCGACCATGCCGATACGATTTTCGCCACCGGCCGCGAACTCGTCGCAACGCTGCAGCAGAGTGGACGGCAACGCCAAGCCTTGCGTGTCGGCGCTCTTGCGACCTTGTCACGGAACTTTCAGCTCGCATTTCTGCGCCCGCTCTTGGGCCGGACCGATGTGGAGGTGATCCTTCGCTCAGGCAGTGCGGCGGAACTGTTTAACGCCCTCGCCTCGCTTCATCTCGATCTTGTCCTGACCAACCAGCCGCCGCCGACCGATGCGCTGACATCCTTCATTGTCGAAGTCCTCGATGAGCAACCGGTCAGCCTGATCGGTGTGCCTGAGTTAAGTCCGACTGAACTGTCTCTCGGCGAACGGCTCGCGCATGCGCCTCTGATCCTGCCAACTGCGGCAAGTGGTCTGCGCACGGGATTTGATGCCCTGACGGGTCGGCTGGGTGTTCGTCCGCAAATCGCAGCCGAGATCGACGACATGGCGATGATGCGGCTGCTGGTCCGAGAAGGCGTCGGTCTTGCGGTTCTGCCACCAATCGTTGTCCGCGATGAGCTTATAAGCGGTACCCTCATCGAGACCGAAAAATTGCCCAATCTCACCGAGACATTTTATGGCGTCACGATCGAACGCCGATTCCCCAACCCGCTATTGGCGGACCTGACGTAATCCGAGGCATTGGGCTGCATGGCTCCTCGCTTGGGGTTTGACGAGCACTCCAAGTTCGAGGGCGGGACACAGGATCGTTAGAGCATGCTGCCGGAAAGCGTGTACGGTTATCAAACAAAAAATAATTCAAATCAAAGGGATAGAGCATCTTCGGCAGCCCGATTTTCGCCGACAATATCCTAGGTGCCCGTCGGGTTGGCGGACATCTCCTCACTCGGGAGTTCATCGTGCAGGAGCATGTTGAACACCTCGATAAGAGCGTTCTGGATCAGCTTGCTGGGCGCGATGTAATGCGGCTGAACACCAGTCGCATTCTATAGCCAGCGTTCACTGAACACTGATGTGTTCGTGATTGGCGAGGCAACAAGTTGGCGTCCTATAAAGACGCGTAACAGCGTTTGTTTGCGCGGATCGCACGATTTCCAGTCAAACAGCGCTCTGCTGATGCGCGGGTCACTTCTTTGGCGGCTTTCGCGCGCAAACACGATATCGCTTACGCGAAAGGCTCTTCCATGGCATCGGTGATGAGCTCTCCATCCCGCTCCCTCTTGATTGGCGCGTTGGTGGCAGCGCTATCGCTGTTTTCATCCGATGATGTGCGGGCCCAGGATACAGATCCGCTGCCGGACTACGTGATCGAGAAGTTCGGCAATCCGCCACAGGTGCCGGAAGGCGCACTGTCCGAAGAGCTTCAGGCCGCGATCCGGGTGGCCTTTGTCGACAGTGTGACGCAGTCGACTTGGGGGAGCGAGCAAACCGAAGCGCTGGGCGTGATCGCCGAGTCGAAAGATCCGCGCCTTGCCTGGATCATCAGCGATTTGCTGCGCTTTGCAGCCTCGCCTCAACTCAATGCGATCCTGGCCACCGCGGCGTCCGATCTGCTGGAAAGAGATCTTAGAACGCCAAATGCGTGGGGGGTCGTGACCGATCACCTTATCGCCTGGGATATTCCGGCGCCGCCGGATTATCTTGACGTGAAGCGGGCCATTTTCACGAGCATCATACCGGGCTGGGACCGGATCTTCGTCGAAGGCGATATCGATTGGAGGCTGGTGTCCTGGGGCGGTGTTCTGATCGATGATCGTGCGCACGACAGAACCGACGACCTCTGCAACTGCATCCCTGCAGCCGACAATCCCGAAGTGACCAGCGCAGAAGACGCCACCTGGCTTGAAGACGACGATATCGTCTTCGGGATCACGGTGAACGGCGAGGCGCGCGCGTATCCTCGGCGCATTATGGAAGTGCGCGAGATGGTCAATGACACACTGGGCGGACGGGATCTGGGCATTCCGTACTGTACGCTGTGCGGTGCCGCACAAGCCTATTTCACCGACCAATTGCCGGACGGCGTCGAACGGCCGATCCTGCGCACATCCGGACTTTTGTTCCGGTCAAACAAGGTCATGTATGACCTCACCACCTATTCCGTCTTCGATACGTTCCTGGGTCATGCGGTCACGGGGCCGCTTGCCGAAATAGACCTGCAGTTGGAACAAGCCACCGTCGTGACGACCGACTGGGGACGGTGGAAGCGGGATCACCCGGATACAACCGTCCTGGAAGAGCGCTATGCCCTTGGCCGTGATCCCGATTTCCGCAACACGCGGGACGCCAACGGACCGATTTTCCCGATCGGAGACGTCGACCCGCGCTTGCCGGTTCACGAGGACATCATAGGAGCGATCACGGCGTCCGGCCAACCGGTCGCCTTCCAGCGAAGCAGGGCGTTCGTTGCGCTCCAGAACGGCGAAGAGATCGCGTTTGAGAATGTTCGCCTGCAGCTGGATGCCGGTGGTATCAGAGCTGTGGATGCCGACGGGTCTGATATCGGCAGCCATCAGGCGTTCTGGTTCGCCTGGTCGCAGTTCCATCCCGAGACCGCGCTGTGGCCCGAATAGGGCAACCTGTTGTGCTGTACAGCACTCAGTTTGACGTTACGGACAAAGTTTCTATCCGCTCCCCGCGTCAGAGATGACAGCCTTCTCACAGCTTACCTGACCCGAGATAGAAACGCCCCTCAGATCCAAGGAGACTCCGTCGGGGGTCTCTCGACTTGATGCAGCCCCGGTCTGTAGTCTTGATCTGATGCGGCGCGAGGCAGCTGATGCCGATGCAAACGACGCCCGCGCCGACGATGCGTCCGGCGACACAGCGGCAGATTAGAGCAATTCCAGCGAAAGTGGGAACCGTTCGGGCACGCCGAACCGCATTCGGAATTGCGACAAAACAAGTGCTTAGAGCGCTTTTGGTGGCTCGGGTTTCACGGTAGGCGCTTTAGGTATCTATTCGCTGGCGTGAAGCGTGCAAGATACGTGCTCGCCGACAAGGGCTATGATGCAAACGCCTTGCGAAAGCGACTGCGTCAGTCGGCAATCGTCCGGGTCATTCCCGGTCGGTCGTACCGCAAGTGCACCATCCGGTATAATGAAACGCGCTAGAAAAGCCGATATCTCATGGACAACGCCTTCCGCCGCCTGAAGGACTTCCGCGGGATCGATGCAGACCGGGCGGCCCCGGGACTGCACGAAAAATTGTATCAACATTTTCCGCGCGTTAGATTGACCGAACCCACCTCAACTTGTCATTGAGTTCCCGGTGCGAACTAGCCGTTTGCGAAAATGCACGATGCGCGCGTTGATGTCGACATAGTATCAGGCGCGGGGAGGTTTCTTTTGACGTTTCGTATGTGTGAAATGGGTTACTTAAGGGCGGCGGCGTGAACAGCGACAACGAAAGCACTGGGCAGCAGGAGAACGGCGCGACATCTTCACTGTCGCCGAGCCCGGCCATGAAGACTATTTTGCCAAGCGCTGAACACTATAACGTCGATCATGCCGAAGTAACGCGCGATGGGCTCCATCTACGCGTTGAAGGACCCTATGTGAATTTGAGTCAGTCAATGGATGAAATTGATAGATTAGAGATTCGAAATATTCCTGGAATATTTACTTATGCACGTCATACATGCCTTATTGTTTATCGCAATAATGATCGGGATTTGTTTTTTGTTGAAACTCGAACATTAAAAAGATCACGTGAAGTATATGCACTTCGTAAAACGAATGAAGCATATAAATATGCTTATACACCAGCTGCGATTAGTGTATTTGTATCGAATCGTTCTGATTATTTTCATGAAAATGCAAAAAAACTTCACTTGATAGCCAAAGCTATCGGTTATTGTTTCTTCGACATTTTGTTTTATATGTTTTTATCCATGCCATTTGTTCTCGCATATTTTGATATCTATGTAGAACATGATAGATTGGATATGTACGATAGAATTGCTATTACTACCTGTACTATTAGCGCTATTTACTTCTTTTGGAAAACCAAATTTGATCACAGTTCCTTTATTCAAGGACTTTCACGACTACAAATACGCCAGAAATACGTGTAAATGAGTGAATCTGCGTTCGGCATAGCAGTTGGGGGCGAGTGACATGGCAATTGGTGATCCAGGCGGGCTGGACGGCGTCGGCGACGGGCCTGGGTCGGGCGGCTCAAGCGGGAGCGGCTCCGGGGCGGGCGATCTAGGTAACGACGGACCGGGGACTGCCGGAAGTGGCGTCGGGGGACCTAGTGGCCCAGGAATGACTGGAAATGACACCGGCGACCGTGGAGCCGATGCGCCGGGCAATACTGGAGGCGGAGTTGGTGGAGGAGAGACCTGCAAGTTCGAACCAGAACCCGCGCGTTGGGTTGGCGGGCGGCAACGCGCAAACAAAAATGGTGGAGCCAAGGGGAGTCGAACCCCTGACCTCTTGAATGCCATTCAAGCGCTCTCCCAACTGAGCTATGGCCCCATCTCTCGGGACCGGCCAACTATCTGGCCGGAGCAGCATGCGCGTGCAACGATTACGTCCCAAAGCACGCGCGGATCGTCGATGTAGGCCAAGCGCGCGCGCTTGGCAACCGGGCATTAAGCGCCAAAGGGGGACGAGGCTAGATCAAGCATCCTCGTCGTCTCCCCGATCACCACCAAGAATCGACGACACGTCGTCGTTCTCGTCGTCTTCATCATCGAGGAAGGCATCATCGTCGGTATCAGTGGCATCCTCGTCGTCCACTTCTGCGACCTCCGGCACGTCATCATCGGACAGTGCGGTATTGCTGCGACGGGGGGCGGCGTCTTCGGCATCGGCCTCTTCGAGGCTTACCTCGTTGGCATCCGTCGAATCATCTTCGTCGAGTTCGGGCTCGGCGACTTCGATCACCTCCTCCTCTTCTTCAACCTCTTCAACCTTCGCCGGAGCGGCCTTTTCCGGTTTCGCTTTCGGAGCGACTTCGAAGAAGGACAGCGGGTAGGATGTCCCGGTATAGGGTGAGACGATCGGGTCCTTGCCGAGATCATAGAATTTCTTGCCCGTTTCCGGGCAGACACGCTTGCTACCAAACTCCGCTTTCGCCATGTCGCCGCCTCTGGTGCCGAACAGCGCCCGAGATGTTGATCCGGGCGGATTCATTTAATGGGTGCCGATGGAATGGCCGGGTCCTTTAGACCGGTCGATGCCGCCTGTCAAAACGCAATTTGTTTGGCAGGCAGGTTTTGACGCGACAGCGTCTGTTGAAAGCACGCGTCAATGCTTGTCATCGCCCGGCGAGCTTGTGCTAGGGAACCTCTATGTCTTCATCGAACACCGCTCCGATGCCGCTTCGCGCTCAGCCTGTCCGGCGTCTATCCGGCACCGTGCATGTGCCGGGTGACAAGTCGATTTCCCACAGGAGCTTGATCCTCGGCGCACTGACGGTCGGGGAGACCCGCATCACCGGGCTCCTTGAGGGCGAGGATGTACAGAACACCGCTAAAGTGATGCGCGCGCTGGGTGCCGATGTTCTGCGTCATGACGATGGGGTATGGAGCGTCCATGGCACAGGCATCGGCACCTTGCTGCAGCCTGAGGAGACGCTTGATTTCGGCAACTCCGGCACCGGTGCCCGGCTTGTCCTGGGCATGGTGGCTGGCCATGGCATCACAGCAGTGTTCGATGGTGATGCCTCCTTGCGCAAGCGTCCCATGGGGCGTGTTCTGGCCCCGCTCGAACAGATCGGTGCCCGCGTGGTTGAGAGTCGTGACGGCAAGATGCCGCTAACGTTGAAGGGCGCGCTCGATCCCTTGCCAATCACTTACGAATTGCCGGTTCCGTCCGCACAGGTGAAGTCGGCAGTTCTGCTGGCAGGGCTGAATGCGCCAGGCGAAACCACTGTGATCGAGCCAGTGGTAACTCGGGATCACACCGAGAGGATGCTGGCTCATTTTGGTGCCATGCTCGACATAGAAGGCCGACCGGAGGGTGGTCGACGCATCACGCTGCATGGGCGGCCGGAGCTGACACCAAGCGACATCGCTGTACCGGCTGATCCAAGTTCGGCCGCTTTCCCGCTCGTAGCGGCCATTTTGGCGCAAGATGGCGAGGTCCGTCTCAATGGCGTGATGATCAACGCGACCCGCTCGGGGCTTCTGACCACGCTGACAGAAATGGTCGACGACATCACACTTGAGTTCAAGCGTGACCTTGGCGGCGATCCGGTGGCCGATCTGGTTTG
>JBCBSK010000119.1:0-12033 GCA_039819185.1 Pseudomonadota bacterium
CTCTCCGGTCTGGTCGGCATGGCAGAGGCTGGTGGTCGGCGACTACACCGCACGCGCCTTCGAGTTCCGCGTCCTGCTGTCCGGCGTCAGTACGAACATATCACCGAACATCATCGATCTGGAGGTGACGGTCGACATGCCCGATCGGGTGGAGGCTGGCGACGATCTGGTTGTCACACCAGCCGGCCAAACCATCGCGTTTGCGCCTGCCTTCAATGCACTGAAAGGCCTCGGCATTGCCGCGCAGGACCTGGCGACCGGCGACTATTGGACCATCACCGCCAAGAGTGCGAGCGGCTTCACCATTCAGTTCTTCGACAACACCGACACAGCCATCCAGCGCACGTTTGATTACGTCGCCAAGGGTTACGGATACGCGGGTTAGACCATGTCTCAATTCGACTTCGGCACTATCAATCCCGACACCAAGGACGGCACGACGCTTGCCAGTGACCTGGGCTCGTGGCGTGACGCCCTGAACACCCTACACAAAGGCGCCGCCCGTCCATCCTACGCCCAAGCCGGCATGGCCTGGGTCAAGGAGGTGTCAGGCACCCTCTGGGAACTGAACATCTACGACGGCTCGACGGACATCGTCATCGCGACCATCAACCCGTCGACGAACGTGTTCAGCCTGCCGAACGGCTCAGTGGGGCTCGCTGCTCTGGCCGATATGGCGACAGACAGTTTCGTGGGCCGGGACACGGCGGGGAGCGGCGCGCCAGAGGTACTGTCAGCAACGCAGGCGCGGGCAATCCTAAACGTTGCGGACGGCGCACAGGTCAACCCCACGACCGAAGAGTTGCAGGATCTTGTCGGGGCAATGGTGACCGGCAACACGGAAACCGGCATCACCGTCACCTATGACGATGTAACCGGTACACTGGATTTCGTGGCTGATGCTGGTGGCGCGTTTGAAGACGAGTTCTTGCACGTTGCAGACTTAAAGGGCAACGGGGTTGCCGGCGGAACGTTCACAGCAGGCGCGTGGCGGACACGCGACATGGGGAGCGAGCTTACCAACCTGATTTCTGGTGCATCGCACGCAGGAAACCAGATCACACTGCCCGCCGGCACATACCTCGCTCTGGGATGGGCGACGGGGCACCGGGTGGACAGTCACAAGACTCGGCTGCGCAACGTAACGGACGGCACGGACGCGATCACAGGAACGTCCGAGGAGGCCTCAGACACGACCTTCATGACCTCACGATCGATGCTCAGCGGGCGGTTCACGATCGCTAGCACCAAGACCTTCGAGATACAGCACTACTGCGAGACGACGAGAGCGACGGACGGCTTTGGCAACGAGTCTGGTTTTGGCGTCAACGAGCGCTATGCGGACATAATGATCTGGAAGGTGGGCTGATGGATATTGCTTTGGCGCTCGACACGCTGCTTCCTGGGGCCGCATACAGCGGTAGCCTCACGGAAAACACTCGCGAAGCGTTTGACGCGCTTGGCTGGGAAGATCAGCGCGCAAAGCCGGATTGGGCGGCCGTGGTCGCTGCCTCGACCGAAGCGGCCAAGGCCCAACTTGGCGAGGCGGTCAATGCCTATCGCGACCAACTCGTGGCCGGCGGGGCGCCCGTCGACATTGGCGGCGGCAAGACGCTGATGCTGGACCTGCGCAACGAACAGGACTTCCGCAACATCCAAGCGCTTTATTCCCGCGCGCTGACGGCAAAGCTAGAAGGTGAGGCGGACCGCCAGATCCGGGTCCGGGATTCCGGTGACCAAGAGCATCTGATCACGGTCGACCAGATGATTGGGCTGGGCAAGGCGATCGTCGACGGCGTCGATGCCATCTATCAGGCGTCTTGGGCCGTGAAGGCAAGGGTCGATGCCGGCTTGCTGACGGACTCCGCCGGTATCCCCAAGGCGTTCGATGACGTTCTCAACGAAAGGCAACGCAATGTCTTCTAACAAGGTTCCCGCGCTGGTCGGCACGAACTCAATCACGAAGGGTGAAGATGTCAGCATCACGCTGAAGTTTGTCGACGCTGCGGGCTCTGCGATCGATCTGACAGGCTACACAGCCGGCGCGTCGATAGATGATCAACCGCTGGAGGCAACAACGCCGGGCACGAACATCGCTGACTTCACTCCGGACTATACCGATGCGGCGAACGGCACCATCACGCTGACCATGTCAAAAACGGTTACAGCGGCTATCGCCGTCAAAGGCTACATCTGGGATATGTGGCTTCGGGACAGTACGGGCTTGGTCACGTACATGATCCCAAACCGCGCTGAGGTCATTCTCAATGTGACCGACAACCCGGCATGACAACGAGCATTCTGAGGTTCAACCCGCCGTCAGACCCTAGTGCCAGTAGTTTCTCCATTCTCTTCCCCAGCAACCTTACGCTCAGCGATGACGATCGAACTTTGGCGCCCGCCTTTTCGCGGGCCTTCATCGTTCGATCAGAGCTTCCGGATAGCGCGCCTTTTCTCGACTTCGACTTCACGACTCTGTCGTCATTGCCAGCGGGGCTGACATTCTCACGGCCCTCGTCAGCTTGGGATTACCAGTTCGATGTGTATGCGGCAGATGCGCCACGGTTGACGCCATCCGGGCTGTTGTATGAGGAGGCGCGGACAAATCTCGTCACAGACAGCCAGGCGATTGAAAGCTGGATCGCTGTTAATACGACGATCACGGCAAACAATGTAACCGCTCCCGACGAAACATTAACGGCAGACACCGTGACTTCGTCGAATGCGGGTGGTTCGGGCGTCGCGATGGTGATCCAGGGCGAAACGCTGGCTGCCGACACTGATTATGTGTGGTCGTCTTACTTGCGGGCTGGTCTGGGCGAGTGGATGTTCCTCCGATTTGGGGCGTACGACGAGAACGCCGACGCTTTTTTCAACTTGTCGACTGGTGCGGTGGGAGCTGTTAGTCCGGCCGTCGTTTCGTCTGGATTTCGATCAGTTGGGGCGGGGTGGTATCGAGGACATCTGGTCTATCAAACGACGAATGATCTGGTCGGCGGCGTTCGAATTCATGTGGCGGATAGCGACAACGACCTCATCGTGAACTTCGATGCGTCACTCAGTATTGCGGTGTGGCAGATGCAATTGGAAGCAGGGGCGCAGCCATCAAGTCCCATTGTCACAAACGCCCTAGATGGCACTCGGGCAGAGGACAAGCTGAATATCGATTTGGCCGATGGCGAATGGGATCTGCTGATCGAGCGTGCTGATGTCGATGGGGGGGCAACTGCGTCATTTGTCGATGTGGTCGCGGCTGGCGGTATTGGGTACGACGTGCCGATCGATATGGCGCGACCATACCTGCATAGAATCCGCGTCTGGCCGGAGGGATTCCTGACCGCCGCTCAGAAGGATTACCTACTCACATGAGCGTCGATATTTCGGCCCGGACCGAGGTGGGGAATCGAGCGGCTCTGGCGGCCGTGAAGAAGATCGTCGCGCAGCTCGGCTGGGGCACAATCACGCATGTCTTGCCGATAGATGGCGCGCCGAAGCAGGGATCGGATGCGTTTGTATATCGAGATGAAGACGGAGCAGAGATTGCCGTGCCGGCGCGTGGTCGGCCTGACAGGCTCTACTTCCGAGTTCGCTCAGTGAGCCGCAGCTTGGACGATGTCATGCGGATCGATTTCTCTCGGTTTGGCGTTGAGGTGAATACGCCTGAAATCATTCGCGAATGCGACGAGGTTCTGGGCGTCTGGACCTAGCCAGCAAACAACTCTGACCAACCACCCGCCGCCCATCGAGGCGGCTTTTTTGATGCCTGAAAGGAGAGGCCTATGAGCACTGAGCAAACCGTCCCGGACGGCCGTTTCGCCAAATTTATGGCTTGGCTGAAGCAGCGCCGGAAGCTTTGGACCTATTGCGTCGTCTACGCGATCGGCTGGCTCACCATGGCCGGCTTTTTCGATCTTGGCGCGTTCGGCTTCGACTTCGATCCCGAGGTGTCCATGAGCGAGTCCCTGTCAGGCATCGCCGGCATCGTTGGCGCCTACCTGGTCAACCGCATCCCGAACGACCAGCCCGCCAACGACAACGGGCCGCCTGCTGACGATCAAGCCGCCTGATTCTGGCCCCTAAATCAGATTGGAGAACTGACCATGAAACGCATCCTCGCTCTTGCTCTGACCGCCCTGACCCTGGGCGCCTGCGCCGCATTGGAGCACGACGACGGCCGGACCTTCTGGGGTGACGACGTGGCAGCCGTCGGCGTCTGGGTTGATCTCGCCAACACCGCCGGGGTTTTGATCCTGGAGGCCGGCAACGTATCGCCAGAAGACGCGGCCCTGATCGTCAACGCCAGTCAGCGCGGCTCCGACCTGCTGGCGGCCTTCAACGACCTGAACATCCGCTACGAGACGGACGGCGACATCACCTATGCCATCAACGATGCGTTCGCGGCCAGCGTCCGGTCCTTGACCGCGTTTGTCTCGCTGCTCGACGTAGAGGGCTCGCCTCTCAGTGGCGTCCATTGGTCGACGATCGCGACCTCGCTGTTCGCAGGGACGTTCCCGGAAATGCATGATCTGAACGCGCTGATCCGTGAGGCCGGCGAAGAGGGGCGGGTCTTGACCCAGGTTGAAATCCAGGTCTTCGTCGACAATGCGTTTGGGTCGACGGCGCTGGTCGTCGCTGCCGGCGCTTCCTACGAGCAAGGCCCCTGACATGCGCACTCTTCGCGCCGCCGCCCTGGCCACCTGCATGGCGGCTTTTTCATGGGCGGCGGTGGCGCAGCAATGCATGCCCAGCGAAGCCATGCGGGGCGAGCTGGAGCGCGACGGATGGCGATATCACGACGCCCTGGAAACGCCGGGCGGCGCTGCTCTCGCGTTCTATTGCAGAGACGAGGGCATCGTCGCACGACTGGTTGTCCATCACCCTGACGGCCGATCATGCCAGTTTGTCTATGCGGCCGACGGCTGTTTCACGCCGATCGAGCACGGAACCGAAAGCTAAGGCCATGTCCGACTCCGAGGTCAAAGAACTCGCCCAGCGCATGACGAAGGTCGAGATCAAGCTTGCCGAGATGAACGCGTCCGCCAAAACGCTGCGCTGGGTGGTGATCACGCTGATCTCGGTTAGCGCCGTGGCTTCGCCGGTGATGACGGCCGTATTGCTGAGGTGACCGGCCGCTCGATTAGGTCGAGCGCATTGAGAGCAGCCTGTTGGGGCTAGGGGCGGGAGGTCGCTCTTGTGGCAATTCGCACAGAACTTTGAGCATCGAGCAGGCAATACTCAAGATGTAGCCAGCCACCCTGAAAAAGGGGCTGTCATGAATGCAGAAGCAGGAGGCCAAGATGTCTAGAATCTGCGCGGTCGTTACTCTGGCGGCGGCCACCTTGGTACTTCAAACGTCCTTCGCATTGGACGAGGGACTTGACGATGACCATGGCGTGCACGATGAAATAGGGGAGCGCGAAAGGCACGAAGCAGTTGAGCAGTTCAGGGACGGCGACGCTGCTGACTACATCAATCGCTTGGAACAGATCGAGGATAGCGAACGGTGCCGCACCACCCCTCACCATTCGTATTGCGACGACTAGAGCGCAGCAGTACGGCGAGGCGGTTGAGTTGGCTCGGTATGGCGAGGTGCCGGAGTTGGAGTAATGAGCGGCGCCTCATAGCCCATGGCATTTCTCAGTTTCGAGCCGCTTGACGCAGCACAAAGCAACTGTCGGAGGGTTACGCAATGCACAATCGATTAGTCGCCAAAGCTCTAGCACTGAGCTTAGTATCAATCGGGATAATGAGCTTCAGTAAGGCGAGTGCCCAAGAAACCCTGGCATGCCAAGGACTAGATGGTGAGAGTGTCGATATTGCAGCGCTTTATGTCGACAATTTCGCAGGATGGCATTCAGTCGGTGAGGAAGCTTGGCTGAGCTTCACAAGCGGTTCACAGCTAATTTTCCATCTCTGCAGCGTCGATAACAACAACAGCTATCTGATAGCGCAGAACAGCCTGGGAAACAATTTCAACCCAGGACTGTTCAGCAGATTCGAATGGTCTGAAAGCAATGGGCAATTGTTCTATTGCCAGCAAGTGTACAATTCGGGTTCAGCGAGCGAGGCAGAAGACTTTAGCGTCCACCCTGCGGCTGATTCATCCGACCCCAATGATTCCGGATGTGGCGCTAACGGGCAGTTCCCTTGGAGTCAGTTGGTAACCATTCAAAGGTGAGTCTACATCCAAACAAGGCAGGGCCTGGACGTCGCCTCTCGGCACGGTTTTCGATCGTCGTCAGCAAATGCTTCTTGTCCCCCTGGCGACGTGACCAGCAGGCAGGCGGAGAGGGCGATGGCCAGCTTCACGTGACGCTCCACGAGTGGTCAGCGGACCTGCGCGTAATGTCGTAGTTCTCGCGCAGCCACTTCGCCACCTCTTTCGAAGCGCAGTGCGCGTCGATCTCGCTCATGTAGGGCTTCTGGCGACGCCGATGGCCAAGGCCGACCCCGCGCATCTGCAGTTCGATCTCGAAGGCGAGATTATCGAAGGCGTGTTGGTTCACTGAATGAAGCCGGTCGCTGCGGCATCGCGCTCAAGCTCATCGATTATCCTGGTCCACATGTCGCGTTGATTACGCGCGAACTCTAGCGCGGCCTCCGGACCCCACTCTTTGACGGCCTGCTTTTTCCAAGCGTGCAGTCCAACCAACTCGGCGGTGGCGCGTTCAGCGAGCTCGTCACTGATCGGAAAATCGTCCATTTTTTCCTCCTGTTCCAACGAGAACGAATTAAGAACATCGGAGATCCGTGAGTCAAGCCGCGCTTGCGTTGTCGGATTTGGCGCGGCAGCATCGTCCTATGTGTTATGCGGACAGCAATCGCAGGGCAGCGGCCGAGATCGCGCGGCTCTTTCGCGAGGCCAGCCTAGGCGTCCTAACGGACCTGGAGTTCAGGCCGTCCTATCGACGCAACATCAAGCAGATGATCCCGATCGCGCGCCCGTCCGGCGATGCGGATGGCGAGGTACAGATCGAGCCGGCCTATTGGGATCTGCAGCCGTCCGGCAAGGCCAAACCCTTCCTGCGCGCCAACGCACGATCCGACGCGCTGCGCACCAAATGGCCGTGGAAGCTTCTCCTGCGCAACCGGTGCGTCGTGCCGGCCGATGGCTTCTATGAGCCTGAGAAGCCCGCCATGAGCAAGGAAAAGGCGCCCTGGTCGTTCTACGAGTTGGCCAGCGGCGAGCCCTTCTTCTTCGCCGGCCTGTTCAATGAGACGCCCGATCCCGAGACGGGCGAGATGATGACCAGCTATACGATCATCACCACCGACGCCAACGACCTCGTCGCCGGCCGCAAGCACAACCGCATGCCGGTGATCCTACGGCCGGCCGACGCGCATGAATGGCTGTTCGCCGACGACCTGCCGGCGCATCTGCTGAAGCCGTATCCGGCCAATGAGATGGTCGGGTATAGGGTAACGGATCGGGTCAAGAATCGGCGCGAGCCGGACGGGGCCGATTTTGTTGAACCGGTGCTGGAGCAAGCGTGATCCCGTTCGCGCATTGTTCTCGAGTCCACGGATTTTCCACGAGTGAACTCACGGTGTTCTGCGGATGTTCACGGCATTCTGCGAGGCGTCGCAATCGCCATGCAGGGATCTAACGCATTGAGATATTTAAGGAAAGCTGGTGCTGCCGCAGAGATTTGAACTCTGGACCTCTCCCTTACCAAGGGAGTGCTCTACCCCTGAGCTACGGCAGCGCTGGCTTCGCGATTGCGGCAAGCCGCAGGCGAAAGCGGCGGGAACGTGCCATAGCCCGGGCGGCGGGCGCAAGCGGCTTTTGAAATGACCCCGAAAGGCCTAGGCTTTGCCGCGCTGCCGCCCGCTGACGTCCGGAGAGTCGCGTGACCGACCAAGAACCAAAGCCACCAGCCGGTAAGACACGCGATGCCAACACGAATGCCAAGGGCGCGGACGAGCGCAAGCCGTCCCGCCAAGAACGAGAGGCTTCGGCCCTCCGCGCCAACCTGGCCAAGCGCAAAGCCCAGAAACGTGGCCGCACGTCCCTTGCCAAGCCGACCGTGGGCGAGCCCACAGGGCACTAGCGGGCCCGAAGCCGGCGCTTGTCCGCGCGTCGCAGGACCCGTGATGCCAGCCGGCGACAATCCCGCTCAGCACATGCTTGAGAAGCGCGCGCCGGGCGGCTACACACGGGGTCCAGTCACACCCCCCAATGCGGGCCCGTCCGGGCCGAAAGAGCGGCCGACCATGAGCATCATGTCCGATCGATGGATCCGCAAGACGGCCAGCGAACAAGGCATGATTGAGCCGTTCGTCGAAAAGCAGACCCGCGAGGGCGGAATCTCTTACGGTCTCAGCTCCTACGGCTACGATGCCCGAGTCGGTGACGAATTCCTGATCTTCACCAATGTCGACAACGCCATCGTCGACCCCAAGAGCTTTGCCGAAAACAGCTTCGTGAAGCGCAAGACCGACGTTTGCATCATTCCGCCCAACAGCTTCGCACTGGCCAGCACGGTGGAGTATTTCAGGGTGCCGCGCGACGTCATGGTGATCTGCCTTGGCAAGTCTACCTATGCGCGATGCGGTATCATCGTCAATGTGACGCCGCTGGAGCCGGGCTGGGAAGGCCATGTGACGTTGGAGTTTTCCAACACCACGCCGCTGCCCGCAAAGATCTACGCCAATGAGGGCGCCTGCCAGTTTCTGTTCCTGCAGGGTAACGAGCCCTGCGAAACCTCGTACGCTGATCGCGCTGGCAAATACATGGGCCAGCGCGGCGTGACGCTGCCGAAGATCTGAGGACCGACACCCCCCATGGACAAGATACGCATTCGCGGCGGCCGGCCCCTTCACGGCAGCATTCCAATCTCCGGCGCCAAGAACGCCGCGCTGCCCCTGATGGCGGCCAGCCTCTTGTCGGACGAGACCCTGACGCTGTCCAACCTGCCTCAGTTGGCGGACATCAAGACAATGTCCAGGTTGCTGGTCCAGCACGGCGTCGATCTGCATCTGAACGGTGCCGATCCGGCAAACGCGACCGGCGGGCGGGTGCTGGAATTGAACGCCAGCGGCGTCACCAACACCACGGCCCCGTACGATCTTGTGCGCAAGATGCGCGCCAGTGTCCTGGTGCTGGGGCCGCTGGTTGCCCGCCACGGCACAGCGGCGGTGTCGCTGCCCGGCGGTTGCGCCATCGGCACCCGCCCTGTGGACCTGCATATTGACGGGCTGAAGGCGCTGGGCGCGGAGATCGAATTGCGCGAGGGCTACATCCATGCCAGCGCCCCGAAGGGCTTGACTGGCGCCCATATCGTCTTCCCCAAGGTCTCGGTTGGCGCGACCGAAAACATGCTGATGGCCGCCAGCCTGGCCAAGGGCGAGACCGTGCTCTTGAACGCCGCGCGCGAGCCGGAGGTGGAAGACTTGGCCGCCTGTCTCGTGGCCATGGGGGCGAGGATCGAGGGCATCGGCACTGATCGGGTCACGATCCAGGGCGTCGATGCGCTACACGGTGCCCGGCACCAGGTGGTGGCCGATCGGATCGAGACCGGTACCTACGCCATGGCCGCCGCAGCCACCGGCGGCGAGGTGGAACTGGTCGGCGGTCGGCTGGACCTGATCGAGGCGGTGGGTACAGGCCTCCAGGCGGCTGGGGTGGAACTGTCGCACACCGGGACTGGGTTCAAGGTAAGCCGTGCGAACGGCCCGCTGACCGGCGTCGACGTCATGACCGAACCTTTCCCGGGCTTTCCGACCGACCTGCAGGCCCAGACCATGGCGCTGATGACCACCGCGGAGGGCGCCTCGATGATCACCGAGACGATCTTCGAAAACCGCTTCATGCATGTGCCGGAACTGGCGCGCATGGGGGCCAACATCACGGTCCACGGCGCCTCGGCCCTGGTGCGCGGCGTGCCCCGGCTGACGGGCGCGCCCGTGATGGCGACCGACCTGCGCGCCAGCGTCTCGCTCGTTATCGCCGGGCTGGTGGCCGAGGGTGAGACGGTTTTGAACCGGGTTTATCACCTGGACCGTGGTTACGAGCGGTTGGAACAGAAGCTGGCCGGCTGCGGGGCCGATATCGAGCGCGTGGCGGACGACGCCTGATGTCTGATTCGATGGCCGATACGATGCCCGATCCCATGGACGCCGAGCCGCTGCGCCTGCGCACGCGCGATGCGGCCGACCTGCCCGTGATCGCGGCGCAGTTGCAGGACGCCATCGTGCCGGTGTCCGAGATCGGCTACGACGCGGAGAAGAAGCTGTTCGTGCTTGTGGCCAACCGGTTTCGCTGGGATATCGGCGAGGTCGACTGGTCGGATGAATTCGGCAGCGACGAGGCCGACGAGGAGGAGGAGGGCGCTGCCGGCTCCTATTACCTCCGCAGTCAATGCGGCATCCAAATCCGCAACGTCCGACAGGTCCGCCGCCGAAACTTGGACCTGACCGAACGTGGCCGGCTGCTGGACCTGCTGACGATCGCGACCGCCGACGACCACATCCGCCTGGTTTTCGCCGACGACAGCGAGATCGATCTCGAGATCGGCCGGCTGGATGTCTTTATGGAGGATATCGGCGAGCCCTGGATCAGCCGCCACCATCCCAGTCATCAAGACGCTGAGTAGGACCCCGGAGCCGCCCCAATTTGCCTAAAGCGCGTCCGTGCCAAGCTCGCCCGTGCGGATGCGCATGACCTGTTCCAGATCCAACACGAAGATCGTGCCGTCGCCGATGCGGCCGGTTTGGGCGGTCTCGCGCACCGTCTCGATGACGCGTTCCTGGTCGCTATCATCGACCGCGATCTCCAGCTTCAGCTTGGGGATGTAGCTGATGTTGTATTCGGCTCCGCGATAGATCTCCGTATGGCCTTTCTGGCGGCCATAGCCGCGTACCTCGGTCGCCGTCAGGCCCAGAATGCCAATCTCGGTCAACGCGTCGCGTACGGCATCCAGCCGGTGCGGCTGGATCACGGCGATAATCCATTTCATCGTCTCAAACCCCTTAGACAGCAGGCGCTCACGGGTTGTAGCCCTGTTCGCCATGGGCGGTGAAATCCAGGCCCTCGATCACGTCCTCGTCGGATACGCGCAGCCCGCAGATCGCCTTGGTCAGCTTGACGATGATGTAGGTCGCAACGCCAGCCCACAAGGCGGTGACGACCACGCCGACGAGCTGGACCCAGAACTGTGCGCCCATCGTGACGCCCTCGGCCAAGCCGATGCCGCCGAGTGCAGTACTGGCGAAGAAGGCGGCAAGCAGGGTGCCCGTTGCACCGCCTATACCGTGAACGGCCAGCACATCGAGCGAATCGTCAACCTTGAAGCGATGCTTGATCAGGTCGACGAACAGATAGCAGAGCAGACCGCCCGCCAGGCCCAGAACGATACCGCCGGCCGGGCCGACATAGCCGGACGCCGGCGTGATGGTGGCCAGCCCGGCAATCGTGCCGGTTACCAAGCCCACCACGCTGGGCTTGCCGAAGCGCAGCCATTCGATCACCAGCCAGACCAGCGAAGCGACCGCCGCTGACAGATGGGTCACCAGCATCGCCATGGCGGCATCCGTGCCCGCCGACAGCGCGCTGCCCGCGTTGAAGCCGAACCAGCCGACCCACAGCATGCAGGCGCCGACCATCACCATCCACGGTGCATGCGGGGGCCGCAGACCGTGCGGAAAGCCGCGCCGTGGGCCGAGCTGCCAAGCGATGACCAGCGCCGAGATGCCGGCGGTAACGTGAACGACGATGCCGCCGGCGAAATCGAGCACGCCCATCTCCGCCAGCCAGCCGCCGCCCCAGACCCAATGGGTGACCGGCGCGTAGACAATCAGCAGCCAAAGGCCGGAGAACAGCAGCACGGCGGCGAACTTGATCCGCTCGACATAGGCGCCGACGATCAACGCCGGCGTGATGATCGCGAACGTCATCTGGAACATGACGAAGAGGGTCGCAGGAATGCCCGCACCCTCGACGACGGCGCCTCTGGCGATGCCCAAGAGTAGGAAGTCAGACAGACCACCGACCACCGCGTTGCCCTCGGCGAAGGCCAGGCTGTAGCCGATCAC
>JBCBSK010000120.1:0-11940 GCA_039819185.1 Pseudomonadota bacterium
ATATAGAGGTGGCAGAAGCCGCCAATCAGCCCCATGCCATACATCTGGCCAGCGCGCTCCTCAAAGCGGCGGATCAGCAGCATATCGCGATAGGCCTGAAGCTCATCCTCGGCCGTCAGCTCTGCCAATGCCGGCGCATCAGCGGTTTTCGACTTCGAGGATGGTTTGCGGCGCGTCGTCTGCGCTTGGCGGGCCATGCTGTCTCCCTGGACTGTGGATCGGACGTTGACGTGTCCGTCTCGCGTTACGAGCCGAACCAACCATTCGCCAATCTGTTTTCTCTACCGATATCGCACGTTGGCGCCATTGGCCACAACACGTTTGGGGGAATAGGTGCTGAACCAATCGCGACAGCACGTGTGCGGAAACGTCGATGCGTAGAGTGTCCTACCTTGAGCGCGGCAGGTCCAGAATGACCTCGTCCTCGGCGACAAAGCCAAGGAGAAAGCGCGCTCGCTCGTCCAGAAGATCGGGATCGAGTTGCGTCGAGCGCAAAAGGTCGACCTTGCGGATATAGAGATCTCGCTCACCGGCCAGGGTGTCGCGCTCTGAAATCAACGATTGTTCCAAAGACAGGAGCCGCTCGCGTTCGTCGAGACCGTGCGCACCATAGACCGCGTGATACCCGAAATAGGCCAGCCCCAGCGCGCCGACGGCAAGCGCCATGAAACCGGTCTTACGCCGCCTGACCGGGGTAGTGCGCATGAAAGCTCCGCAAGCCGTAAAACAACCACATCACTCAAGCCGGGACGCGGTTAAGCTGAGGTTAAGTGGAGCGCCAAGGCACGGACATCGGCGACGGCTCAGGCAATCGCAGCACGCCCCGGATAGACTGCGATATCGCCGAGCTCTTCTTCGATACGGATAAGCTGGTTGTATTTCGCCAGCCGGTCGGAGCGCGCCAACGACCCGGTCTTGATCTGACCGCAACCGGTTGCCACTGCGAGATCGGCAATCGTCGAGTCTTCGGTCTCGCCCGACCGGTGTGACATGACGGCCCGATACGATGCGCGCTGGGCCATCGTGACAGCTTCGAGCGTTTCGGTCAGCGTGCCGATCTGGTTGACTTTCACCAGGATCGCGTTGGCAACACCGCGCGAAATACCCTGTTCCAGGCGCTCGGTATTGGTGACGAAGAGATCGTCGCCAACAAGCTGAACGCGGTCTCCCAGTGTAGACGTCAGGGCCGCCCAGCCATCCCAATCGTCTTCGGCCATCCCATCCTCAATCGAGACGATCGGATAGCGGGCACAGAGATCCTGATAATAGGCGACGAGGCCAGCCGCATCGAGCGTCTTACCCTCGCCGTCAAGGTGATAGGCACCATCGCGATAGAACTCCGTGGCTGCCGAATCGAGCGCGACTACCACATCCTCGTCGGGACGATAGCCGGCCGTTTCGACTGCTTTCATGATGAAGCCGAGTGCCTCGTCCGCAGAGCCAAGTCCCGGCGCGAACCCGCCCTCGTCACCGACATTGGTGTTGTGGCCGGCATCCTTCAGGCCCTTTCGCAAGGTGTGGAACACTTCCGAACCGATTCTGACGGCATCCGTGAGCGATGGCGCGCCGACGGGCATGATCATGAATTCTTGAATGTCGATCGGGTTGTCGGCATGCGCCCCGCCATTGACGATGTTCATCATCGGTACCGGCATGATGCGCGCGTTGACACCGCCAACATAGCGATAGAGCGGTAGACCGACAGCCTCGGCAGCTGCCTTGGCGACGGCCAGCGACGTTCCCAGGATCGCGTTCGCGCCGAGGCGTGCCTTGTTGTCGGTGCCGTCAAGCGCCACCAGGCCATCATCGATGTCGATCTGATCTTCCGCGTCGAGCCCAACCAGAAGGTCGGCGATCTCGGTGTTGACCGCGTCAACGGCTTTCAGCACGCCCTTGCCGAGATAGGCGTCGCCACCATCGCGCAGTTCGACCGCTTCGTGGGCGCCCGTGGAGGCACCGGATGGCACAGCGGCGCGGCCGAACGAGCCATCCTCCAGCAATATATCGACCTCAACGGTCGGATTGCCGCGGCTGTCAATGATCTGACGGCCTTGGACGTCGGCGATGGCGGTCATGAAAGCCCCCAGTGATGGTGTTTGATAACAAGACGGCAGGCAGAAACAAGCGTCGCCGGGCTTTTACCCCAGCTTGGCGTATGGCAAAAGACCATGATGGCAACCCTGGTCATCACCAATGGCGACAGCGCCGCAGACCTCCTGAACGCCGCCAATCTCGCCGGCGATTGCCTGATCGTCTGGCGTGATCTTCTGCATGAGGGTCCGGTGATCGATACCGGCGATCTCACGGCTCTGTCCGCCTCACGTGCAGCCTTCATAGCCAGTGATCACGCTTGTGCGATTGATCAGGACCAGGGTTTGGTTCGTTCGGACTTCACCCAGCGTAACGCGGCGTTCCGCCGACACCATGCGTTCGATACGATCGAGCTATGGGTCGAACACGACCTCTATGATCAGCTGCAGCTTCTGCAGATCCTTACTCTGCTGGATCGGGATGGCCGGCATCACGGCGTCACGCTCGTCCAGGCGCCGGATTATCTTGGCCTGCAAACGCCGGAGACGATTGGCCGATTCAAGGCGCTGTCGCGACCTTTGGGTGCGCACGATTTTGCTACTGCGCGGCGGCATTGGGAGGCCTTCGCCGCCGGAACGCCGGCCAGCCTGTTGTTAGCTGTTGATGAGACCCGATCGGACGCCTTCCCGTTCCTAGGGCAGGCCATGCTGCGCCTGCTTGCGGAACTCCCCGATACACGAACGGGCTTGCGGGAAACGGAGCGGTTGGCACTCACCTGCTTGCGTGATCATGGACCGTTGAATGCCGGCCCGCTGTTCAAGCTCTATTGCGACGTTGAAGCCGCGATGTTTCACGGTGATGCCAGCTTCTTCTCGCGTCTCGATGGGCTCAAACTTGGACCAGCCCCTCTGATATCAGGCCCAACGGGCTGCTACGCGGATGTCACGCGGGACGAAACCGGCAAACCCTCGGGCCCCTATCTTACGACCGCCTTCGAGATCACCGAAACCGGCCGTCGTGTCTTGGATGGTCAGGCCGATGCAACTATGCTCAACGGTGCAGATTGCTGGTTCGGGGCAACACATATCACCAGCGAGTCTGTGTGGCGCTGGGACGCCAAGGCGCGGCAGGTCATCCCACCAAAGCCGTAGGCTCGGCTTTCGCGACACGATCTAGCTCGATCAGTGTCTGAAGAAGCCGCCCCAAATCTTTGATTTGGATCATATTTGGCCCATCGGATGGTGCGCTGTCGGGATCTTGATGGGTTTCGATGAAGAGCCCCGCGACGCCGACAGCAACTGCCGCCCGCGCGAGCACTGGGACAAACTCTCGTTGCCCCCCCGATGATGTTCCCTGCCCGCCTGGCTGCTGCACAGAATGGGTTGCATCGAAAATCACCGGGAGGCCTGTTTCAGCCATGATCGGCAGGCTGCGCATGTCGGAGACGAGCGTGTTGTAACCAAACGACGCGCCGCGCTCGATCAAGAGCACATTCGGATTGCCAGCGGCTGTGACCTTGGCCGCAACATTTCTCATATCCCAGGGCGCGAGAAACTGCCCTTTCTTGATCGACACTGCCCGCCCCGTGGCCCCAGCGGCCAGAAGCAGGTCGGTTTGGCGGCAGAGAAAAGCCGGGATCTGCAGAAGATCGACCGCCTCCGACACTGGTCCACACTGCTCAGGCAGATGGACATCCGTCGTCACCGGTAGATCGAGCCGTTCACGGATCTCGGCGAAGATCGGCAGCGCCGCGTCAAGACCGAGCCCGCGCGGGCTCTGCCCGCTCGTTCGGTTCGCCTTGTCGAAGGACGTCTTGAAGACGAGGCCAAGGCCAAGCTCGTAACAGAGTTCGCGCAGCGCTGATGCCATTTCAAGCGCATGATCACGGCTTTCGAGCGCACATGGCCCGGCGATTAGAACGAACGGGGCGGAATTGGAAAACGTTACGCCACCGACAGGGATGTCTTTGTGTGCAGGCGTCAAACCCCGATCCCCTGCTCTGCTTCATGGAAGGCAATCGCGGCGCCGAAGGCATCGACAGATGAGACGACAAGCCGTGTGCCTTGATCGCCGAACGGAACTCCGCCTTCGTCAAGCGCTTTACGCGTCTCTGAAAGATCCGTGACCTCGATCCCATATCCGATGAAACGCGGCGAGTTGATGGTCCGTAGATCAACCGCCGTGCCCCAGAGCTGTTTTGCCGCATTGGGCGTCAGCACGTGCACTGTTCCGCGGGGGGTGACGATATCGATCCCAAGCGTCGATGAGTTGACGTCCCGCACGCCACAGAAGAATTGCAGGAACCGGTGATGGTCCGCCGGATCCGTCGCAACCATGTGGACCGAAGATATCGTTTTCGCGCAATTGGCGTGACGCTGATAGTCGGGCTTCCAGAAGTTTTCCGGAAACCGGTTCTGACAGGTAAAGAAGCCGCATTCCGGCATGAAGGGGTCGGACGCGAAGGCCGTGACGAAGCCAACCTTTTTCACCGACCCATCCGGCTGCGTCGCCTCGCGCTCGAAGCTGAACGGCAGATAGGCTTGCAGATTGGCGTGGGCAAAAGCATGTGCATCCGCCTCGGCATCCTGGCTTTCCAGCACCAACATGCTCATCCCCTCGCGCCATTCGAGGAAATAATGATTGAAGCGCGCAAACGAAAACTGACCAGGCGCGACGGCGGGAATGGCGCGCGGATCGCGCATGCCGAGGACTTCGAGAAAGCAATTGTCCAATTGGATCAGCGAATTGTGGGTTCCGAAAGGATGCCGCGCAACGGGCGTCATGGTGAAGCCCATAGCCTGGTAGATCTTGCGGGCATGGTCGAGCCCGTGCACGGCGAGAACCAGATGGTCGATACCGCGACCGGTTCGAGATGGATTGGGCATCAGACAAGTCTCGATTGTTCGACCGCTGCCGCCACAAAGGACGAAAACAGCGGATGCGGCGCGAAGGGACGGCTCTTGAGTTCGGGATGAAACTGCACACCGATGAACCAAGGATGGTCAGGATATTCGACGATCTCGGGCAAAAGTCCATCCGGCGACAGGCCAGATAGCTTGAGCCCCGCAGCCTCCAGACGCGCGCGATAGGACATGTTCACTTCATAACGATGCCGGTGGCGCTCGGAGATGCGCTCCACATCATAGATCTCAGCAACGCGCGAGCCCGTTTGAAGCATCGCGTCATACGCGCCGAGCCGCATCGTCCCGCCAAGATCACCTTCCGAGGCGCGCTGCTCGAGCTCGTTGCCGCGCATCCATTCGGTCATCAGCCCAACCACAGGCTCATCGGTTGGGCCAAATTCGGTAGAGCCCGCCCCCTCGATCCCCGCCAGATGCCGGGCCGCCTCGATCACCGCCATCTGCATCCCAAAGCAGATGCCGAAGTAAGGCACGTTGCGTTCGCGCGCGAACTGGGCCGCCCGAATCTTACCTTCGGAGCCCCGCATGCCGAAGCCACCGGGCACGAGAATGCCGTGGACCTGTTCGAGCAGCGGGGTCGGGTCCTCACGCTCAAAGACCTCGGATTCGATCCACTCGACGCGGACCTTAATCCGGTTGGCCACACCGCCATGGACCAGCGCCTCATTGAGCGACTTGTAGGCATCCAACAGGCCGGTGTATTTGCCGACAACGCCGATCGTTACCTCGCCTTCGGGCTGACGTATCCGGCGGGCGATCTCGTTCCAGGACGAAATGTCCGGATCACCCGCTGAATCGAGACCGAAGGCACGTAAGACTTCCGCGTCGAGTCCTTCCTGATGATAGGCGACCGGCACGGCATAGATCGTGTCGGCATCCATGGCCTGGATGACCGAACTCTCACGCACATTGCAGAACAACGCGAGCTTGCGCCGTTCGTCCTCGGGAATGGGGCGGTCGCAGCGGCACAGCAGAATGTCGGGTTGAATGCCGATCGAGCGCAGTTCCTTCACTGAATGCTGCGTCGGCTTGGTCTTCATTTCGCCGGCAGATGGGATGAACGGCAGCAGTGTCAGATGGATGAAGACGGAGTCGCCGCGTGGCAGTTCCTGGCCAAGCTGACGGATCGCCTCGAAGAACGGCAGTCCCTCAATATCACCGACGGTGCCGCCGATCTCGGCGAGGACAAAGTCGACATCGTCATTACCATTCAGGACAAACGCCTTGATGGCATCCGTGACATGCGGGATGACCTGGATCGTGGCGCCGAGATAGTCGCCGCGCCTCTCCTTGGCGATGATGTCCGAATAGAGCCTGCCCGTGGTGACATTATCATCCTGCGTGCAGGGTCTCCCGGTGAACCGCTCATAATGGCCGAGATCGAGATCGGTCTCCGCCCCATCGTCGGTCACAAAGACTTCGCCGTGTTGATACGGGCTCATCGTGCCCGGATCGACATTGAGATAGGGGTCGAGCTTCTTGAGTCGCACGGAAAACCCGCGCGCCTGGAGAAGCGAGCCGAGAGCGGCCGAGGCAAGCCCTTTTCCGAGCGAGGAAACCACGCCGCCGGTAATGAAAATATACCGCGCCATGGGGCTTCACTTATGCACGGGGCATTACGATTCGGCGAGCCCGAATTGCATCCATCATCGGGAAAAAAGACCTGCGTGTTGCGCAGAGCTCGCGCGCCTTACTCAGACAGCGGCACCTGAGGGCCTGTGTCCTCCTGAACTGCCGATCCGCCCGGGATCTGGTTCAGGAGGTCGTCGGTCGTCGCGGGTCCTGACGGCTGGTCCGAAACCACGCCAGGCGCCGGCGTGCCGCCATCAAGGATCGACCCTGCCCCGCCAGACTGATTGGCGATCAGGGTCAGTATGATACTGGTTGTGAAGAAACCGAACGCGAGAAACGTCGTCGCGCGCGTCAGAACATTGGCCGTGCCGCGACCGGACATGAAGCCGCCTGCGCCGCCGCCGCCGCCAATGCCGAGCGCGCCACCCTCGGACTTTTGCAGAAGGATCAAAACAACCAGGGCAATCACCACCATGAGGTGGATCGCGATAATCACGGTTTCCATGACGATCTCATTCGTTGACCGCAGGCTTGCTGCGTCGACCGTCCCACCAAGGGAACTCTTTGCGCCATCACATGAGGCTTCCCGGCGATATCGTCAAGCTCTTGCCGCCTCAGCAGGCCACTTGCCTTGCCAGGGTCGCGGCCGCTTCAATGATCGGTGAAAACTCGTGCACGGTCAGGCTCGCGCCACCGACGAGCACGCCATCAACAGCCTCTACACGCAAGATTTCGCCAGCATTGCCCGGCTTGACTGACCCGCCATAGAGGATACGGGCATCCGCGCCACCGTTGAGATGCTGTATGAGTGTCTCGCGGATCGTCCCGTGCATCGCGGCAATATCGTCAAGCGTCGCGGACCGGCCCGTTCCGATCGCCCAGACCGGTTCATAGGCGATCACGATTGCGCCCGCGTCGGCGGAAGCGGGAACGGAGCCGCGAATTTGCGCGGTAACAACCTCGGCGGCTTTGCCCGCTTCGCGATCCTGCAAGCTTTCGCCGACGCAGATGATCGGGATCAGCGAGATCGACAATGCGGCATCGGCTTTCGCGCGCACCATCTCATCAGTTTCCCGATAACCTGCGCGACGTTCGGAATGGCCGACAATGACATGCGATGCGCCCGAGTCCGACAGCATATCCGCCGAAACGTCACCCGTGAACGCGCCCGAGCGCTCGGCGTGGCAATCCTGACCCCCGAGTTGCAGCCGGTCAACGACCGGCAGCATTTGGGCCGCTCGCGCCAAAAGAGTCGTCGGCAGACACAAAACGATCTCAACCGAATGTGGCGCATCATGAGCTGCATCGGCGATATGGCGGATCACGTTGAGATCGGTGGAGACGCCGTTCATCTTCCAATTGCCGGCCACCAGCCGCTTGCGATGCCGCTCACTCATATGCAAAACCCTCTTGAGACTGGTCGCAAATCTGGACGGAAACCCGGTTCCGACTTTTCCAGGAATTGCTATGACTGCCGTGATGCCGTCATGATTGCGCGACAGATCGGCTCTTGTGCCCGGTTCCGGCTGCAATGTGAAGCGTGAGATGCCGCCGCACGGCGTGTCATTGCGCATCAGGGTATGAATGACCGGACAAGAGACGCCAATAGTCGAGATTTCGATCGCTTGAGACAGGACCGACATGCTGCAATCCCTTCGTAAGTCCGCCGGCGGATGGCTCGCCAAGATCCTCTTGTTTTTCCTGGTACTCAGCTTCGCTGTCTGGGGGATCAACGACATCTTCACCGGCTATCGTGGTGATACGGTCATCGCCGTCGGTGATACGGAGATCTCCGGCGAGCGGCTACAATTGGAAGTTCAGCAGGAGGTTCAGTTTGTCTCGCGTCAGATTGGCCGCCCCTTGACGCTGCAAGAAACCCGCGCGCTCGGAATCGATCAGCAGGTTATCGGACGCCTGGTTACCGAGGCGGTATTGGACGAAGCCGCAAATCGCTATGGACTTGGCGTCTCGGAAGAAGCGATCCGCCAGTCGATCTTCGACGATCCGTCCTTCCGCATTGGCAACGTGTTCGATCGTGGAACTTTCGCGCAATACCTCCAGTTTACCCGCCAGACAGAGGAGCAGTTTGTCGCCGAGCGCCACGATTTCCTGACCCGGCAGATCGTCGGGGAATCGATCGGCGGCGGTGGCCATGTTCCGGATGCGATTACCGCAGGACTTGCTGACTATGAAACTGCGCGACGCTCGGCGAGCTATTTCATCATCGGCCCTGATGCCGTCGAGGCGGTCGAAACGCCGGACACCGCAACCCTTGAAGCCTGGTATGAGACGCAAGGCGGCCTGTTCCGGGCACCGGAATACCGCGAGATCGGGTTGATCGTGCTGACCCGCGATGTGCTGATCCCGGAGATTGAAATCACCGAGGACGATGCGCGGGCGCAGTATGAAGCGTTCATCGACCGTTACTCGGCCCCTGAACGGCGGATGGTGCGCCAGATCATTTTTTCATCGCTGGAAGAGGCCGAAGCAGCCCGCGCCGCGATCGAGGATGGTGCACGCTTTGGCGATATCGCCACGGAACAGGGCCTGACCGATGCCGATACCGATCTTGGCACCGTGACACGCGACGAGTTACTTGATCCGATTGTGGCGGAAGCGGCCTTTGCGCTCGATCTTGGCGAGGTCAGCCAGCCGGTCGAGGGCCAGTTCGGCATTGTCCTTGTGTCCGTGCCGCAGATCCTCGCCGGCGGCCAGGTGTCGTTCGAACAGGTCGAAGCTCAAGTGCGACGTGAACTGGCCGAATCGCGTGCTGAAGATCTTGTGCTGGCATTGCATGATACAATCGAGGATGCTCGCGCTGCCGGAGCCACACTTCAGGAAGCTGCACGCGACCACAGTCTTGAGTATCGGGTTGTTTCCGCAGTCGACGCCCAAGGCTTGACACCTGGCGCGACCGAGGCCCTGCCCTTCGACGGCGCCGAACGAGTCCTGCTTGATCTGTTCGAAAGCGATGTCGGGCTTGAAAACGACCCCGTTCAGCTCCCGGATCGGCAGTTCGCCTGGTACGAGGTGCTGAATATCTCGGCCGAGCGTGATCGTTCCCTCGATGAAGTCCGCGAGGAGGCAATCGCACGCTATATGACAGAGGATCTTGGTCGCCGGCTCGACGAACGCGCCCGCACAGAAGTCGATGCGCTTGCCGCCGGCAAACCCTTGGCTGAAGTCGCAGCCGATGCCGGTGCCCAGATCCGCGACAGCGGCCCCCTGACGCGCGACACGGAGTCCGACGCCCTGTCGCCTGCTACTATCGCAGCACTCTTCTCATCAGCGGCCGGCACGCCGGGCTGGGCGCCTGCCAGCGATCCTGACCAGCGGATCGTCTATGTTGCTCAGGACCTGACGCCGGTAGACGGCGCCGCCGCAGACGCCCAAGCGGAGATCCAGGCTGGGCTCGAAGCGGAAATGGCCAACGACCTGCTTGCGTTGTTCGTATCGGGACTGCAGACCGATTATGAAGTGGTCGTCAACGAAGACCTGCTGGCGCAAGCCCTTGGCCTCGCCCCGCGCACCGGTCAGCATGACGGTATGTAATAGGCCGCGAGCGGCGGCGGAGAGGCCGGAGCGGCGAGTAAGCGCGTTGACCGCATCATGAAGGTTTCCCCCGAACGAGACACATTTGCCGACTGCTATCGCGCCGGCACACCGCAGGTCGTGTTCACCCGGCTGGTCGGCGATCTCGAAACGCCAGTCTCCGCGATGCTGAAGCTTGCCACCGGCAAGCCGAACAGCTTTCTCCTCGAATCTGTCGAGGGCGGTGCGACTCGGGCACGCTATTCGATCATCGGGCTTGATCCGGATGTGATCTTCAGAGCGCATGGCGATCAACCCGGCATCGCGGAAAGCCGCGACGGCACGCCGTCAGACTTCCATCCAGCGCAAGGCGGCACCCTCGACGCGCTGCGCGATCTAGTAGATGCCTCGCGGATCGATCTGCCGCATGATCTGCCCCCCATGGCGGCCGGGGTATTCGGTTATCTCGGCTACGACTGTATCCGGCTGGTCGAGCGCTTGCCGGACATCAATCCGGATGAACTCGACCTGCCCGACGCGCTGTTCCTGCGGCCACGTATTGTCGTTGTCTTCGACAGCGTGCGTGACGAGATCACCCTTGTCACGCCGGTGCGGCCCGATCCAAGCGTCTCTGCCGACCAGGCATACGCCCGGGCGTTCGACCGGCTGACCGAGACAATGGACGCGCTGGACCAGCCGGTGCCGCGAACGGCCGACCCGGATGATGCCGAAGTTGCCCTCGGTACGGTGACAAGCAATATCGCGCCGGACACCTATCAGGAGATGGTGCGAAAGGCACAGGACTACATTCTCGCTGGCGACATCTTCCAGGTCGTGCTCAGTCAGCGCTTCGAGGCCAAGTTCGCCCTCCCCCCGTTCGCACTCTATCGCGCCCTGAGGCGGGTCAATCCGGCACCGTTCCTGTTCTACCTTGATTTCGGAGGGTTCGCGGTTGCGGGCTCAAGCCCCGAAATCCTGGTCCGGGTGCGAGATGGCCGGATCACCGTACGGCCGATCGCCGGCACCCGACCACGCGGCGCCACGCCAAGTGCCGATCAGGCGCTCGCGGATGACCTCCTGGCCGACCCAAAGGAGCGCGCCGAACACCTGATGCTGCTCGATCTTGGGCGTAACGATGCTGGCCGGTTTGCCAAACCGGCAAGCGTCGAAGTGACCGACCAGTTCTTCATCGAGTATTACAGCCAGGTCATGCACATCGTGTCGAATGTCGAGGCAGATCTCGACCCGGCCCATGATGCGATTGCGGCGCTGTTCGGCGGGTTTCCCGCCGGCACCGTATCGGGTGCCCCGAAGATTCGGGCGATGGAGATCATCGACGAGCTTGAGGACGTCAAACGCGGCATCTATGCCGGCGCGATCGGGTATTTTGCCGCCAATGGCGACATGGATTCGTGCATTGTGCTGAGGACCTCGATCGTCAAGGACGGCAAGATGTATGTCCAGGCCGGCGCAGGCATCGTTGCGGACTCCGTGCCACTGAGCGAACATCAGGAGTGCGAGCACAAGGCGCGCGCCTTGTTCCGCGCTGGCGAAGAGGCCATGCGCTTTGCTGCCCGGTCAGGCCGTGGGCAATAGGCAGGCACGGATGCGGATACACATCCTTCTCGACAATTACGACAGCTTCACCTTCAATCTGGTCCATGCCTATGCCGCACTCGGTGAGACGGTCGAGGTCATCCGCAATGATGCTGTCAGCGCCAGCGACATCATCGGCCGACAGCCAAGCGCCATTACCATCTCGCCAGCGCGGAACAAGGCGCTCGCCATGAGCTCGCACTCCTGATGTTCGCTCAGTGTCACGGAGTACGAAACGAAGCCTGCGCAGGCCTGGACATACATCATGCCGTCCTTGACGATCGAGGTC
>JBCBSK010000121.1:0-11817 GCA_039819185.1 Pseudomonadota bacterium
GTTTGAACGCGCCTCAGAGGATCGCCGGCAGGGTCAGCCCCTTCTCGCGCGCGCAATCGAGCGCGATATCATAGCCGGCATCGGCATGACGCATGATGCCGGTCGCCGGATCATTCCACAACACACGCTCAATGCGGCGCGCGGCATCCTCGGTTCCGTCGCAACAGATCACCATGCCGGAATGCTGCGAAAAGCCCATGCCAACACCGCCGCCATGGTGCAGGCTGACCCAGGTCGCGCCCGACGCACAATTGAGCAATGCGTTGAGCAACGGCCAGTCCGAGACTGCGTCAGACCCATCCTTCATCGCTTCAGTTTCGCGATTGGGCGAGGCCACAGATCCGGAGTCGAGATGGTCGCGGCCAATCACAACTGGCGCCGAGAGTTCACCCGACGCGACCATCTCGTTGAAGGCAAGGCCGATCCGGTGGCGATCGCCCAAGCCAACCCAGCAGATGCGCGCCGGAAGGCCCTGAAAGCTGATGCGCTCACGCGCCATGTCGAGCCAGCGATGGAGATGCGCGTCATCCGGCATCAGTTCGCGCACTTTGGCGTCTGTCTTGTAGATGTCCTCGGGATCACCCGACAGGGCGCACCAGCGGAACGGTCCCACGCCGCGGCAAAACAACGGTCGGATGTAAGCCGGCACGAAGCCCGGGAAGGCAAAGGCATCGGCGAAGCCTTCCTCCAGCGCGACCTGGCGGATGTTGTTGCCGTAATCCAGCGTTGGAACGCCCGCCTTGTGGAATCCCACCATGGCCTCGACATGGCTACGCATCGACGCGCGGGCCGCTTGTTCAACGGCCTTGGGATCTAAGTCCTGCTTGTCGCGCCAGTCGGCCAGGGACCAGCCAAGCGGCAGGTAACCGTGCAGCGGATCATGTGCTGACGTTTGGTCGGTGACCATGTCGGGACGAACGCCACGGCGCAGAAGTTCGGGGAAGATCTCGGCCGCATTGCCCAGGAGACCGACAGACTTGGCTTCGCCAGCCTTTGTCCAGCGCGTGATCATCTCAAGAGCTGTGTCGAGGTCGTCGGCGCGCTCGTCGAGATAGCGGGTTCTCAGCCGGAAATCGACACGATCGGGATCGCACTCGACAGCCAGACAACACGCGTCGGCGAAGACGGCCGCAAGCGGCTGGGCGCCCCCCATGCCGCCGAGCCCTGCGGTTAGGATCCAACGCCCGGTCAGATCGCCGTCATAGTGCTGCCGGCCAGCCTCGGCAAACGTCTCATAGGTGCCCTGAACAATGCCTTGCGTGCCGATATAGATCCATGAGCCCGCTGTCATCTGGCCATACATCATCAGGCCGGCACGATCGAGCGTGTTGAAATGCTCCCACGTCGCCCAATGCGGCACGAGGTTTGAGTTTGCGATCAACACGCGTGGTGCGTCCACATGGGTCCGAAACACGCCGACCGGCTTGCCGGACTGGACGAGAAGGGTCTCGTCGCCACCAAGGTCGCGTAGACTCGATATGATCCGATCAAAATCGGCCCAAGTGCGTGCGGCCCGGCCAATCCCGCCATAAACCACCAATTCGTTGGGGTTTTCGGCGACCTCGGGATCAAGATTGTTCATCAGCATCCGAAGCGGCGCTTCCGTCAGCCAGGATCGGGCGCTGATCTCGGTCCCGCGTGGGCTTTGCACGAGACGGACATTGTGGCGCGGATCGCTCATTGGGCCGGTGTCTCCTGATCAGAGGGTGTCACGCCGATATGCTTGACCATGCGCGTGCTCGCGGCAAAACCGAAGATGGGCTTGAACACCTTCAGCCGTTCGGTCTCCACCGCCTCGAAACCGACCCGCTCATAGAGCTGGCGAGCACGCGGATTGGTATCGACGACATCGAGCCGGACACGCCCATAACCGAGGCTCCGCGCCTGCGCCTCAACGGAGGACAACAGAGCCGAGCCAACGCCCTTGCCGCGCGCCTCCGGCGTCACCGCGATGCCGTCCATTAGAAATTCACCCGGCGTCGGCTTGCGTTCGAACAGGCTCAACGCAAGCGCCCGCCACGTTCCGCCAATGCGCCCAAAGGCGCCGCGGAGATCGGCCAGGTCGACATCAAAAAACCCGCCATCGGCATCCTTATAGCCGGCAATGCCAAGCAGACGCTCCCCTTCCACCGCCGCGATCGCGCGATCAAGTCGTGCCTTCGGCGCAAACAATGCCACCACATCGGCCTTGTCACGGCGCAGGATGGGCGCGAACTTGGCCCAGAACGCGTCGAGATAGATCTCCGTTGCCGGAACACGCAATCCCTCCGGAAGCGCGGAAAGGACGGTCATGGCCATAACGACGCCGTCACTCCGACCGCGGCACGAGACGGCCGGCGGTCAACGTGCCGGCCCCATCGATCCAGACAAGAACCGTCTCGCCATCCTTGGTTTCGGCGACCATGTGATAGCATTCCCAAGCCTCGGACGGTGGCCATTGCGAGCAGTACTGATCGCCCCGCACCGACCAGCGGCCGAGCGAATCGCGCGCATCCTGGGAATAAGCCGTTCGGCCGTCAGCATGGAAATGCTGTAGCCAGTCGTCGCCCTTTACGGTGCGTCCAGCAAGCGTCGCGGCAATTTCAGGACCGGTCAATTGTTCGGCCTGCCCCAATGCCGGCGTCGCGACCGGCACAAGACCCCAGGCCATCAGAACAAGCCCGACCGCAAGTCCAAGACGATGTGTCATGCGCCAACCCCATCCGCCGCACGCGCCAAGCCAGCCTGATCCAAGGCTTCCAGAATATCCTGCAAAACAGGCCGGAGCTTTGCCGCCTTGTCGCAATCATAGCGCCAAGGCGCATCCTCGACTGCAAGATACGTCGATTGGGCGAGTTCCATCTGAACCGCATGAACGCCGTCTTCAGGCCGGCCATGGTGCCGAACTGTCCAGCCCCCTTTGAAGCGACCATTCAGGATCACGTTGTAGGACGGATCAAGCTTTGCGTGCTCGACGATCAAGTCTTCGATCTCCGGCGCGCAGGTCCTACCGTCATGGGTACCGATGTTCAGATCCGGCAAGGTGCCCTCGAACAGACGCGGCACCTTCGAACGGATCGAATGGCAATCATAGAGGATCGCAATGCCATGCATGTCGCGGACACGCGCGATCTCCTCAGCCAATGCGGCATGATACGGCGTATGATAGCGGGCGACACGCTCGGCAATCTCGTCCGCATCCGGCGCCTCACCGTCGCACCAGATCGCTCGGCCATCGAAATCGGTGAGCGGAACGAGCCCGGTGCTTGCCTGCCCCGGATAAAGGCTCTCATCGCCCGGCGGGCGGTTGGCATCGATCAGATAGCGGTGAAATCCAGCCGTTACGGTCGTCGCCTCCGGCATGAGCCCGCCATAGAGGATGTCGACATGCCAATCGGTGTCGATCAACCGTCGCCCGTGATCACTCAACCGCACTGCGATATCATCGGGGAGCCATGTCGCACTGTGCGGGATGGACAGGATGACCGGCGATGTTCCATGCCGGACCTTGACCGTATCGATCATCGCCCACGCAACCCTTGGGTCGAGAGGGCCGGGAGATCGGCGTTCCCAACTGCAGCCGCCATGGCACCGGCCTGGATCAATACGGCGGCCCGTTCAAGATCAGCCGACAGGACGCGATCTTCGACCAGCGCGGGCACGTCCGCGCGGATCCGCGCAATGGCAGCTTGAAGCGGCGGGCTGGTCTCAAGCGGCGCGCGCAGTTCGACACCTTGGGCCGCTACGAGAGCTTCGACCGCGATGATGCGGTCGAGATTCGCCGTCATGTCGAGAAGCCGCCGGGCAGCATGACACGCCATCGAAACATGGTCCTCCTGATTGGCGCTGGTCGGCGTTGAATCCACCGAGGCCGGTGCGGCACGTTGTTTGTTCTCGCTCATCAAGGCAGCCGCCGTGACTTCGGCGATCATGAAGCCTGAATTGAGGCCAGGATCGGGCGTCAGGAAAGGCGGCAGGCCGTGACTCAACGCAGGGTCGACAAGCAGCGCGATACGCCTTTGCGCAATCGATCCGATCTCGGCGATGGCCAAGGCAATCTGATCGGCAGCGAAGGCAATCGGTTCGGCGTGGAAATTGCCGCCTGACACGATCGCGCCATCGTGGAGCACCAACGGATTGTCGGTCGCGGCATTGGCTTCGATTTCAAGCGTCTGGCCAGCATGTTGAAGAAGATCCAAACAAGCGCCGACGACCTGAGGCTGGCAGCGGATGCAATAGGGGTCCTGCACGCGGGCATCACCTTCGACATGGCTGTCGCGGATCACTGAGCCATGCATCAGTGTGTCGAGCGCGCGCGCTGCCGCGATCTGGCCGGGCTGGCCGCGCAAGGCGTGAAGCTCGGCGCGGAACGGTGCCGACGACCCCATCGCGGCATCGGTCGACAGGGCCCCCGTCACAAGTCCTTCAACGCCAGTGCGCCAAGCGCCGAACAGGCCAACCAGTGCCAGCGCCGTAGACACCTGCGTGCCGTTGATCATGGCAAGGCCTTCCTTGGGGCCAAGCGCGATCGGTTCAAGCCCAACGACGGCGAGGGCATCCCGGCCCGACAGCGTCCGACCACGGACATGGGCCGATCCTTCGCCGATCATGACGGCTGTCATATGCGCCAGCGGCGCGAGATCACCCGACGCCCCGACCGAGCCCTGTGCCGGTACGACCGGACTTACGTCCCGGCTCAGCATCCCTTCGAGCAGAGCGACAAGCTCCGGCCTGACACCCGATGCGCCGCGCCCGAGCGAGATCAGCTTCAGCACCATGATGAGCCGAACGATGGCTTGCGGCAGCGGGTCGCCGACGCCGGCGCAATGAGACAGGATCAGATTGCGCTGCAGGCGTGCGGTATCCTCCGGCGGGATGCGATGGCTTGCAAGTTTGCCAAAGCCCGTGTTGACGCCATAGACCGGCGTGTCTCCTTGAGCGGCTTCGGCGACATGGGCCGCGCTGACCGCAATGGCGTCTGCACACTCCGGCGACAGCTGGGCTTCAGCGCCGCGATACACGGCTTCGAGCGTCACCAGATCAACCTGGCCTGGAACAAGCGTCACGGTCATGCAGTCGTGCCTTTGGAACCATCAGGCAAGACAACAAGCCTGTGCAAGGGATTGTAGCCGATCCGATAGACCAGTTCGGCCGGATGCGCGACATCCCACACCGCCAGTTCCGTCGCTTTTCCCGGTTCCAGCGTGCCGATCTGCGCGTCGAGCCCGAGCGCTTGTGCAGCATTCCGCGTTGCACCCACGAGCGCTTCTTCGGGCGTCAGACGAAACAGCGTCGCGGCCATGTTAAGTGCAACGAGAAGTGACGTCATCGGTGAGGAGCCAGGATTGCAGTCGGTCGCGATCGCCATCGGGACGCCATACTTGCGCAACAGATCGACCGGCAGCGTTTGTGTCTCGCGCAATGTGTAGAACGCCCCAGGCAGCAGGACCGCAACCGTGCCGGCGCGTGCCATAGCCTGAACACCGTCCTCGTCGAGATATTCAAGATGATCCGCCGACAGTGCTCCATAGGAGGCGGCCAGCGCCGCCCCTCCGAGATTGGACAATTGCTCGGCATGCAGCTTGACCGGCAGGCCGAGCGCTTTGGCATGATCGAAAACGCGGGCAATCTCATCGGGCGAAAACGCAATCTGCTCACAAAACCCGTCGACGGCATCGACCAGCCCTTCGTTATAGGCAGCCGTCAGCGCCGGCAAACAGACCTCATCGAGATAGGCATCGGCGCGATTGCGATATTCCGCTGGCAGGGCATGCGCTCCGAGAAAACTCGTCTTGACACGAACACGTCGCTCGCGCCCGAGCCGGCGCGCCACCCGCAGCATAGCGCATTCGGTATCGACATCGAGCCCATAGCCCGACTTGATCTCAACCGTCGCCACCCCCTCGGCAATCAGGTGATCGAGGCGTGGCAACGCCGCCTCAACCAGTTGAGCTTCCGACAGCGCGCGTGTCGCGGATACCGTCGACACGATGCCACCGCCCTGACGCGCGATCTCTTCATAGCTTGCCCCCTGAAGCCTGAGTTCGAACTCGCGCGCCCTGTTCCCGCCATGGACGATATGAGTATGGCAGTCGATCAGAGCCGGCGTGATCAGACGACCGCCGAGGTCGTCAGACGAGACACCGCGCGCGTCCGCCGGCAGTAGTGCTCTCTCGCCGACCCAAGCGATACGCCCGGCCCGACACCACACGGCACCATCCTCGATCAAGCCATAGGCTGCCACATCGGTCGCCATGGTTGCGACACGCGCATTGATGAAGAGGATGTCAGACGGGGTGCGCGTGATCTTCGACGTCATCGTTCTATCATCGCTCCAAGTGCCGCCGCCTGGGGTGGTTTCGGAACAACTCCTTTGTTCTTGTTGACCCATGCGATTGGTGCTGCTGTCCTGAAGCCGCCTCCGATTGCGCTTACCGCGCGATGATGGCCGAGGCGCTCCCCGTTCGATGTCGCGCGAAGGACCGATTTTTGCCAATCACACTACATGTGTCTACGGCGCTGTTGCCTTCGGGCTGGATGGATGGCGTGCGTATCAGAATCGGAGACGACGGCCGCATCGAGGCTGTCGAGGTGGAGGTAGCGCCAAAGCCTGATGACATGCTTCTGCGCGATGCAGCGTTGCTGCCTGCGCCTTGCAATCTGCACAGCCATACTTTCCAGCGCGCGCTGACTGGCCGCAACCAGATGCGCGGAGCCGGCGAGGATAGCTTCTGGACCTGGCGGACATTGATGTATCAGAGCCTCGACCGGATGACGCCGGACGATATCGAGGCGATCGCCGCCCTTGCCTTCGTCGAAATGCTTGAAGCCGGCTTTGGTGCGGTTGGCGAGTTCCATTACGTCCATCACGACGCAACCGGACGGCCCTATTCAGCGCTGGCCGAGACCAGCGAGCGGATCATGGCTGCGGCAAGCGCGGCCGGAATTGGGCTAACGCTGCTGCCGGTTCTCTATATGCAGGCCGGCGCAGATGGGCGCGGCGTGTCGGGCGGACAACGCCGCTTCGCCAATTCGCAAGACCGCTTCGCGTGCTTGATCGAGGCAGCACGAACGGCCCTCGCAAAAGGTCCGGACGACTGGGCAATCGGAGTTGCGCCGCACAGTCTGCGAGCGGTACCCTTGGAAGTGATTGCCAGCCTTCGCGATATGGCTCCCGAAGGACCGCTCCATATCCACGCTGCCGAGCAGACCGCCGAGGTTGATGAGATCCTCGCGGTGCACGGTGCCCGTCCCATTCAACTGCTGCTCGATCAGATCGGCCTCGACAGTTCATCCTGCGTGGTGCACGCGACCCATATGGCCGAAGACGAGGTTTCCGGCCTTGCTGCATCCGGCGCCGTGGCAGGCCTGTGCCCTGTGACGGAAGCTGATCTGGGAGACGGCCTGTTCGCCGGCGTGTCTTATACGGACAGTCGCGGCATCTACGGCGTCGGTACGGATTCGAATGTCCGCATCTCACTGCGCGACGAACTGCGAGTTCTCGATTATGGCCAGCGCCTATTGAACCGCAAGCGCGTCGTGATGGCAGACCCCGACGGCTCAACCGGCCGGGCGCTGTTCGACGCCGCCTGTCTTGGCGGAGCGCGTGCGCTCGGGCGCTCCTCCGGCGACATCCGCCCCGGTGCCTGGGCCGATCTTCTCACTCTCGACCGCAACGATCTCACCCTGCACGGCCAGTCTGGCGATGCCCTGTTGGATGCCTGGGTCTTCTCCGGTAACGATCAGACCATCCGTGATGTTTGGTCCGCTGGGCGCCATGTCGTCCGCGAGGGTGAGCACGTCGCCCGCGCTGAGATCGAAGCGCGCTTCCGCAAAACCCTCGACAGGCTGTTCCGATAAGCGCGAATGCATAGGCGGTCTGCCGAAGCCGAGAAACGCTTTTCGCCGCCGCGATTTCACGGCAGGATCACCCCGCAATCGAACAACGACACAAAAGGGGTAGGACATGCGGCTCAAGGACAAGGTGGCACTGGTAACGGGAGCCGCGTCGGGCTTCGGCCTGGGTATCGCGGAAGCCTATGCGCGCGAGGGCGCACGCGTAGGTCTAGTCGACATCGACGAAGCGGGTGCAAAACGCGCGGCTGAGGTGATCAACGGCGACACGCTGGCGATCGGCTGCGATGTCACCGATGGCGATCAGGTCGCAGCGGCCGTCAAAGCGATCGAAACAAAATGGAACGCACTCGACATCGTCGTCAACAATGCCGGCTGGAGCCATCACAACAAACCGGTCCTGGACGTTACCGAGGAAGACTATGACCGCGTCTTCGCAATCAATGTGAAGTCGATCTTTCACATGGTGCGCTCGGTGGTGCCCGTCATGCGCGCGCGTGGTGGTGGTGGTGTGATGCTGAACATCGGTTCGACAGCTGGCATTCGCCCACGGCCCGGTCTGAGCTGGTACAACGCCACCAAGGGTGCGGTGAATTTGGTGTCGAAATCGCTCGCCGTTGAGCTGGCTCCAGACAAGATCCGGGTCAATGCAATCGCGCCGGTGATGGGCGTTACGGGGCTGTTGGAGAACTTCATGGGCGTGCCCGACACGCCGGAAGCACGGGCGAAGTTCGTCGCCACGATCCCGCTTGGCCGGATGAGCACACCCGAAGACATCGCCAACACATCGGTGTTCCTGGCATCCGACGAGGCCGAATTCCTGACCGGTGTCGTTATGGAAGTCGATGGCGGGCGCTGCGTCTAAAAGTTACCCGCCAAACAAACTGCCATCTATCTCGATCAAGGTCGGCTTGCCCGCTGCGGCAGCAGCCGCAACGCGGGCTCCAATCTGATCGAGACTCTGCAGCATCTCAGCCTGCCAGCCATAAGCGATAGCGAGCGCCTGGAAGTCAGGGGTGTGCAGGTCGACGCCTATGGTCGGGATCTGCCGCTCCTGCATGTAAGACTTGATCTCGCCATAGCCGTAATTGTTGAGGACGACGAGTATGATCGGTGTCCGGGCATCAATCGCCGAGCCAAGCTCGGCGAGGGTGAACTGAAGCCCACCGTCGCCAGCGAGACAGACAACGGGCGCTTTGCCCGCGCCGATCGATGCGCCGATGGCTGCCGGCAAGGCATAGCCCAGCGTGCCGTATCCCGTTGCCGAGTTGAACCAGCGGTTTGGTCCCGTGGCAGCAAAATCGCAGTTTCCAGCATAGACGAACTGAGTCGAGTCCCCGATCATCGCCACCTCGGGCAGCGCGTCACGAACGGCTTCGAGCAGCGCGACATAGCCACGATAGGCTGAGCCGATTTCGTCGCGCGCTCTTGTGCGGGCCGCCTCAGCGCGGCTCTCCCCTTCGCTGCCGCCAGCATCGAGACCAAGAGCCGCATACAGCCCAGCCAGAACAGCACGTGCATCACCCGCAATCGCAACATCGGGCGTGACAGAGCGCCAAAGCTGACCGGGATCAATGTCGATGCGGATCATAGGGACGTCGAAATCCGGGAGCGGCTGATCGTAGAGGCCGAAATCGGTCCAGCCGAATTCCGTACCAACTGCGATAACAAGATCCGAGCCGGCAAAAAGATCACGCACGGCCAAGAGACTCGGCGAAGCCTGGACCGCAAGAGGGTGGCCATGAGGCAACGCACCTCGCGCATTGACCGTCATGATCACCGGCGCATCCAGTCGTTCAGCCAGTCGACGCACCTCGATCGAGGCATGGCGTGCTCCGCCACCGACAAGCAGAACCGGTTGAGTGGCAGCTTCGACTGCGCGCACGGCAAGCTGAAGCGCCTCGGCATCACCGGCTCCAGCCGAGGGGGGCAGAAGCATCTCAGGTGCCGGCAAATGACTAGCGTCCTGGGCGATCAGATCAAGCGGCAGTTCGATATGCACCGGCCCCGGCCGTTCGCAGGCGAACAGCGCGAACGCCCGAGCCAACGCATCCGGCAATGCCTCAACGGATCGCACGGTTTCTGACCAGCGCGCCACGCCAGAGACAAGCCCGCGCTGATCGGGCAGTTCGTGTAATTCGCCCAAACCTCGGCCGAGCGTCGCGGTTTCATTAACCGTCGAAATGACCAGCATCGGGATCGAATCGCCAAGCGCCTGCCCCATGGCCGTCGCGATGTTGGTCATGCCCGGTCCGGTGATGATGAAACATACGCCGGGTTTGCCCGTGACTCGCGCATAGCCGTCCGCCATGAAGCCTGCGCCCTGTTCATGACGGGGCGTGATGTGCGTCAGACCGTTCTGGTCGAGCCCGCGATAGAGTTCGACCGTATGGACGCCGGGAATTCCGAAAATGGTGTCGACGCCATTGGTCGCGAGCCAATCGGCGAGATAGATGCCAAGCGTCTTCATGTCACGACATCCTTACCCGTTTAGCCCTTGGCGGCGCAGGAACCGGCCGATGCGGTGAGCGGCTTCGGCGAGCTTGTCCTCATGATTACAGAACGAAATCCGCACAAAGCCCTTGGCCGACGGACCAAATCCATCGCCCGGCAAAACGCTGACCTTCTCCTCTTTAAGAAGTTGCCAGCAGATGTCCTCGCTCGACCGGTTGAGCGCCCGCAGGTCGAGCATGACATTCATACCACCCGCTGGGGTGTGGGCCTGAAAACCCTCTTCGGCAAGGGCTGCGATGAACAGATCCCGTCGCGCACGGTAGCGGTTGACGATGCGGTCGGCGATGGTGTGGTCGGCGAACGCCGACACAGCCGCCGTCTGAATGAACTCCGGCAACCCGTAGTGCATGACGAGGGAAATGTCGTTCATTGCCTCGATCAGAGGCTCGGGCGCGATCGCCCAGCCCATGCGCCAGCCGGTCATTGCGTAGGATTTTGACAGGCTGGAGACGACGATGGTCCGGTCAGCCATGCCCTTAAGTGCGCGCGGGTGCACGAAGTCCGCATCATAGCAGAAGTCGGAATATACTTCGTCCGACATCAGCCAGATGTCACGTTGCCGGCAAATCTCCGCGATCGCTTCCAGCGTGTCGCGCGGATAGACGGCACCCGTGGGATTGTTCGGCGTGTTGATCAGGATCAGACTCGTGTTCTCGGTCACCGCCGCCGCGATCGCATCGGGAGAAACGGCAAAATCGTGATCAGCATCGCAGCCAACTGTAACCACCTTCGCGCCCGTTGCACGCATGGTCGCCGGATAGGTCACGTAATGCGGCTCGACGATGATGATCTCATCATGCGGGTCAGCGACCGACAGGGCGGCAGAGAAGAGCGCACCTTGCGCGCCGGACTGGGCAATAACATTAGCCGGCGTTGTCCTTACGCCGGTGATGTCCTGCTCACGGTCAGCGATGGCGGCGAGAAGTGGCGCGATGCCGCCAGCATTGGTGTAATGGTGTTGACCGTCGCGCAGGGCACCGATGCAGGCATCGACGATCGGCTCCGGCGTGTCGAAATCATGCTCACCGATCGACAGCATGATCACGTCGGCATCACCATCCGCTTGCTTCGAGGCCTCGTAGTGGACTTCCCAGCCGGTCTTGCCGCCCTGGCGCAAGTCGCGCGTCCAACTCGCGATATGCATCGCGTCCTCCAAATCCCGGCGAGGATTGGCCCCGCCTTTGCCTGGCGGTCGTTCGGCGGACCACGTGACGCCCTATCGTCCTAATCAGGCTCCCGCTGGATGCTTTAAGGACAAATGTGAGACGGCGGCCCGAAGGCCGCCGCCACATGTCTCGATGTGGCGCTTTTGGCGCCGTCTGACAATCGCCCCTTAGCGAGCGATTAGCTTGCGGTCAAGCGAACCACCAGCGCGCACAGCGATGAGTTGGCGCATGACGAAGAAATGTCGTCGAACTGGAACATGGACGGCCACCGCTACTGTGAGCGCTGGTGGTTCGCTTGACCGCA
>JBCBSK010000122.1:0-11606 GCA_039819185.1 Pseudomonadota bacterium
CCACGGCGTGACACTCGCATTGACCGATGCCGGCGGCACCGCAGCCCTTCTTGAAGGGTTGATGGACTATGACCGGCTTGCAACGGAAGGCACGACAACCCGCTTCGTGTCCCGCGACGGCAGTGCGGCCGGCGTTGTGGATATCGAGAACATTGGCGGCGCGCCGCAGGCTTCGATGGGGGCCGGCAGCGTGCATCACGTCGCCTTCTCGGTGAAAGATGACGCGACCCATGTCTCGATCCGGCAGTCGCTTCTTGACGAGGGATTGAACGTCACGCCGGTGATCGACCGGAATTATTTCCACTCGATCTACTTTCGCTCGCCGGGCGGCGTGTTGTTCGAGATCGCGACAGAGACTCCGGGCTTCACCGTCGACGAGCCGGCTGGAACTCTGGGCGAATCGCTGAAACTGCCGCGCCAGCACGAGCATCTCCGCGAGATCCTCGAGCAGCAATTGCCGCAGCTTGTCGCGTAACTGGAGAACCGGAAAATGACCGACGGTTATGTGACGTTACACAAGCCGGCCAAGACGGAGGACCAGCCCATGCTGGTCCTCCTGCACGGCACCGGCGGCGATGAGGTGTCCTTTGCGGAACTCGGGCGCATGATCGCGCCTGAGGCGGGGCTTCTCTCCGTGCGCGGCGATGTCGACGAAATGGGCCATGCCCGCTTCTTTCGGCGCCGCGCGGAAGGCGTCTATGACATGGATGACCTTGCCTACCGTACCGGCAAGCTTGCTGGCTTTCTTACGAAGACCACACACCAGCTTGGGATCGAGACGGATCGTTTGGTCGGCATCGGCTACTCGAATGGCGCCAACATTCTCGCCAATCTGTTGATGACACGGCCCGACCTTCTGCGGCGGGCAGTGCTGATGCATCCGTTGATCCCGTTCGAGCCTGCGCCCCAGCCCGATCTTGCCAATGCCGATGTCTTGATCACAGCCGGCCGCAACGACCCGATTTCACCACTCGCGCTAACACAACGGCTCGCGGATTGGTTCAGGGCGCAAGGTGCGAAGGTCAACCTGGCACTACATGACGGCGGCCACCAACTCTTACCTCAGGAGATCGATGCGGCCCGTACTCTTGTCGATCGCATGCACGAAACCCGCGCCATCGCCTAAGACTTTCGTCGCAAAACGCGCGCTTTGCCCGCCTGAGTTGATTTTTCACAAGGTGAAATAGGGTCGCCCAAACATTCTGATCCTATGGGGGATCTAGGTGCGCGTATCCGGCAGTTTTGCCGGCAGGTCGTTGTTGTTCGTTTGGTCGCGGTCTTGCTGGCAGCGTTTATGCCAGCAACAGGCAGCCTGGCCGACGACACATTCTCAGAACTGGAAGTGACCAATGGCTTCAGCCTGTCGAGCCATAGCCGCTTCGGCTATCTGAAGGCGGTCATCGCGCCGTTCTGGGGCGTTGACCATTCGAGCTTCCGCGTCCGCCTTATGGGTGGCTATGGCACCTATCCAGCCTGGGGCGGCCGCGCCGGAACCGGCCTTTCCGAGATCATGCCGGGCTACGCCCTGTACCGCCAGCGCTGGGGCGTGACCGGCTATGCCGGCCTCGTTGGAGACGGGCACGACACGCCCGATCCGCTGGCACAGAAGACCGGCACCAAAGTCGGCGTCTCCGTCCTGATCGAGCCCTATGTTTCGATCACCGATAACCTTCTTGCCAGCGGCTGGGTTGGCTGGCGCAGCCCGTACATGTCGCTCGAGACAGCCGTCAGCCTCACCTATACGGCAACACCGCGATTTCAGGCCAAGGCAGAGGCCGTCTACTTTCGTGACGATCACTACGAAGCGTTCCGTGTCACCGGGGGCGTTGGCTACGCGGTGACGCCACGCACCAGGCTCTGGGCGCATCTCGGAGTGGAAGCACCGCAATCCGGCACGGACGAAACAAGCTTCGCGGCCCGCTTTGAGATCGTCACCCGCCCGCGCGGGCGGCCGTGGCGCTATTGGGACTGACTTGAAAGCACTGCGATACCAATCTTGAGCGATCGTCTATATCGTCTGCTTCAGCGCCCGGATGCGCTCGACGGCGCGTTCGACCTGGGTTAGCCGAATGGTGCCTCGCGACAGGGCTTCGTTCACACGCGCGATCATCCGCTGCGGCAACTCAGGATCGGGATCGGCTGAATTCGACAGCATGATGAGGTCGTTACCGGCCGCAATCGACAACACGACGGCATCTTCGAGGGTATAATTCTGGCGAATTGCGCCCATGTCGAGATCATCGGTAATGACGACGCCGTCAAAACCGACGCGGGAACGTAGAAACCCGTCAATCGCCAAGGGAGACAGGGTCACCGGGTGGTGGCCGTCATCGCTGAGTTGCGAATGATAGAGATGCGCCGTCATGACCGATTGCGCTTCGCCCGACCGCACCAGGGAAACGAAGGGCGTCAGTTCCTCCTGCTGCCAGGTCGCAGAGATATCGACAAAGCCATCATGACTATCGCCACGCGACGTTCCATGCCCCGGGAAATGCTTGATCGAACAGGCAATCCCTGCCTGGCGGTGAGCATCGAGAAAAGCCGTGGCATAGGCGATCACGGTAGTGGCGTCACGCCCCCAGGAACGGCCCCATTTGCCGACAACGGGATTGTTGGTGTCGAGGTCGAGATCAACGACGGGGGCGAGATTGAAGTTAAAGCCCGCCGCCTTCGCCTCTCGCGCCATGGTCAGGTAGAGATCGCGTGCCTGATCGGGCGTCATGCGCTGCGCAACTTCACGAGCACGCGGAATATCGGTGTAGCCAAGACTCCGGCTGAGCCGCTGCACTGCCCCGCCTTCCTGGTCAACCATGGTGAAGGGCGCGTAGCTGCGGCCAGCTGACAGGAAGAGCCGCGTCATGCCTTCGGTACCGGCGCGGGTTTGGATGTTGTGGCGCAGCATCACGACACCGCCAACGAGGCCGGCCTCGATCTGGCGCGCGACACGCTGGGACGATTGCGCATCAGCCGTGTTGCCGGTCAGGCCGATGACCAGCATTTCGCCGATCATCGCATCGACGCCGACGGCACGCGCCGGTTTCGACAAAATCGCCGGGGTGGAGAGAGCGGTTAAACTTGCGGCAAGTCCGGTCGTCACCTCACGGCGTGTCGGCATCAGCGTGTGTCCTCCTCGATCGAATCAATCCGTGTGAGAACTCTCTCATGTATCGGATTCTTGGCTTCGAAGACATAGTCGAGCCGCCCAACACTCACAGCCCTTGCACCCTTCGTCTTGAGCCAGTCGACAAGCGCATAGAGCCGTTCCTCGGGGCAATGAAGTCTGAGTAGTGCCGTTTCGCGTGCAGAATAAGGCGCGGCACAGCCAAACAATGCTTCCGCTTCGGACGCGATCTGCAACACATCTCCCGAAACGGCGGCTTTGACCTCGCGCGTCGTGCGGGCGCGCTCTTCTGCCGCGACGCGATCAAGAATGGTGGCGAGCGCGGACCGCGCATCCGTCGACCAATTGGCCCTCAGCGCGCAGAACAGATTGGCTTCGCTTTCGAGGATCACGCCGTCGCGCAACACTTTCAGCGCATTGGCGGCCAGCGTCGCACCGGTCGTTGTGATGTCGACGATGAGGTCGGCAGCACCCGAAGCAGGGGCGCCTTCAGTGGCGCCAAGACTTTCGACGATGCGGTAGTCGGCGACGGCGTGGCGGGCGAAAAAACTCCGCGTCAGCGTGACATATTTCGTCGCGACCCGCAGCCTGCGCCCACGCCTGGCCCGAAAGCTCTGCGCGACGTCATCGAGGTCGGCCATGGTCTCGACGTCGATCCAGACCTGCGGCACGGCGACAACGACCCGCGCATAGCCAAAGCCCAGTGGCGTTACGGGTTCGATCGCCAGATCGGCATCTGGAATGGTCTCACGGATCAGGTCTTCACCCGTCACTCCGAGATGAACAGCACCCCGGGCAAGTTCTCCGGCGATTTCACTTGCAGACAGGAACAGCACTTCGGCCTGGTCGATGCCGTCGATCCGGCCGCGATAGTCACGTGCGCCCCGCTCACGCAGCATTTTGAGGCCGGCACGCAGGAAAAACGCATCTGCGTTCTCCTGAAGCCGACCCTTTGAGGGAACCGCGATGATTAGCGGGCCGCTCATTGCCCACCTCCGGGCAGGCGCTCGACCCAGAGCGAGAAACCCACCGCCGGAACATCGCGTTGGGCGCCGAGCAGCGCCAGCAGTGCATCATAGCGGCCACCACCGACAACGGGTGCCTCGCCCGCATCACCGGTCGCGTAGAACTCAAAGACAAAGCCGGTGTAATAATCGAGACGGCGGGCGAAATCGGCCTCAAACGTGACCGCGCCAGCCGCAACGCCAAGCCGCGCAATGGCTTCGGCGCGGCGTGTCAGCGTGTCGAGCAGTTCAGCAACATCAAGGCCCGCACCGGAAGCAATGCGAGCCAGTTCGTCGCGTGCGGGCTCCGGCGGGGCGGAGACCGACAATACACGGGCGAGAAGCGTCCGTTTGTCGTCATCGAGCCGGTCCGTTGCCGTCAATGCGGCCTGTTCCAGAAGACGTTCGGCGATTTCGTCTGGCGTGCGGCCACCGACGGGCGCGATGCCTGCGATCGCAACCATTTCCTCAACCATCGCCCGGGCCGAGGTAAGATCTGCCCCGGCCAGCCCCGATAGAAGCGCTGCCCGGCGCTGCGCACCGGTCCCGGCCAGCGCGCCCGTTCCGCTCAACACGCCGGCAGGTCCCCCAGGATCGCCAAAGGCGAGAAGCAATCTCCGCTTCCAGCGCGGCGATAGGTCCAGGGCGTCGGCGAACGCGGACAAAACAGACTTGTCGCCGAGCCGGACAAACGGCGCATCGACCCCTTCGCGCGCCAATTCCTGGGCGGCCAGCGCGACGATATCGGCGTCTTGGGCCGGGCGGTCATCGCCACCAAAGAGTTCGACGCCAGTCTGCAGAAATTCCGATGCGGCGCCATTCGGCCGGAAGCGGAACACAGGTCCGGCATAACAATAGCGCGCCAGCGTGGCTTCCCGCCCCGCCTCGATGTGATGACAGGCGACGGGAATGGTGAAGTCCGGCCTCAGGCACAGCTCATTGCCTTCCGGGTCTTGCGCAACGAGCAAGCGGCGGCGGATGTCCTCGCCGGAGAGATCGAGAAAAATCTCGGCTGGCTGCAGGATCGCAGGGTCGAGCCGCTCATAGCCGAGTGCTTCGAGACGGGACGCGATATCTTCGGCCCGGCGCTTCTGATCGATCCCCCCGACCATTGGTCACGCCCCGTTTTCGCCGGGCTCAAGGCCATGGGCGGCAAGGATTTCGCCCACCTTGGCGACCATCTCGCCGACCGGCACCTCTTCCTGCGCCGGCCGCAGTGCTTGATAGTCCTCGCGACTGTCGATGGAGGCGGCGATCTTGGCGCCTTCGATCAAATCCTTGATCTGGACCGTGCCATTCTCGCGCTCATCGGCGCCCTGAATGATGACGCACGGGGACCCGCGCCGATCGGCATATTGCATCTGCTTGCCGAACTGCTTGGGATTGCCGACGAAGAGTTCCGAGCGAATACCGGCGGTGCGGAGCTCGGTCACAAGGCGCTGGTAGACCGGGATCTGATCGCGATCCATAACGGTAACGACAACGGGACCAGCGGTCTTGCCGGCGTCGACCTTGCCAAGGGCCGTGAGGGCTGCCTGCAGGCGCGACACGCCGATGGAGAACCCTGTCGCCGGCACCTGTTGCCCGCCGAAGCGGGCGACAAGCCCGTCATAGCGCCCGCCACCGGCGACGGAGCCATAACGCGCCTTTTCGCCCTTTTCGTTGACGGTCTCGAAGGTCAATTCAGCTTCGTAGACGGGGCCTGTGTAGTATTCGAGGCCACGGACGACGGAGGGGTCAATTTGCACGCGGCCATCGTTGTAACCAGCGGCGGAGATCAACTCTCTGATTTCGTCTAATATCTGGACGCCTTCAGCGCCATTTTCAGTTCCGGCAACGGCGCCCCACATCATGTGAAGGTTCTCAAGCGCGGAACTCTCGTTTCGTGACAAAAGAAGAGCCAGTCTTTCTATTGCTGGCTCACCCAACCCCACGCCCGGCATATGATCACCGGACTCGTCCGTCCGCCCCTCCGATCCGAGCAACTGCCGGACTCCGTTTATCCCGACGCGATCCAGCTTGTCGATGGCGCGCATGACCTGCAATCGTTTGCCGGCATTCTCATCGCCCGACAGGCCGATCGCTTCCATCACACCATCGAGCACCTTGCGATTGTTCACCCGGATCACATAATCGCCGCGCGGGATGCCGACCGCCTCGAGCGTGTCGGCCATCATCATGCACATCTCAGCGTCCGCCACCGGCGGCGGCGCGCCAACGGTGTCTGCGTCAAACTGCAGGAACTGGCGGAAGCGCCCCGGCCCCGGCTTCTCGTTGCGGTAGACCGTGCCGAACCGGTAGGACCGATAGGGCTTAGGCAGTGTCTCGAAGTTCTGCGCCACATAGCGCGCCAAGGGCGCCGTCAGATCGTAGCGCAGGGAGAGCCATTGCTCATCATCGTCCTGAAACGAGAACACGCCCTCGTTCGGCCGGTCCTGATCGGGCAGGAACTTTCCGAGAGCATCCGTGTATTCGATCTGCGGGGTTTCGACAGGCTCGAACCCATACAGCTCGAACACCTCGCAAATACGCGCCAGCATCGCGGTCTGAACGCGCAGGTCATCGGCTTCGCGGTCCTGAAAGCCGCGCGGTACGCGTGCTTTGAGTTTCTGAGTCTTCTTGTCGCCGCGCGCCATGGGTCGGCCAGTCTATTCCGCTGTTGGAAGCAAAGTGGGCTGGACAGGCGCTCTGCGGACTTGCAGGCAACACCTCGGATGCTGTCTATCCCATGGCCCACAAACGGGCAAGCTGGCGCGAAATCAGGCCGCCTTGCGCTGAGCTTCAGCCTTCGGCAACTGTACCACCGCTTCCCCATCAAGCACGGTTCGGTCCCCCACCCAACATCGCGCCGCCAAAACGGCCCGGCGGCGATCGGGAATAAGATCGGTCACGGTCGCCGAGGCATAGACCGTGTCGCCAACGAAAACTGGTGCCCGAAAGTGCAACGTCTGGCTGACATAGAGACAGCCGGGTCCTGGTAGCTTGGTACCGATCACAGTCGACAAAAGGCTGGCCGTGAGAAACCCATGCACGATGCAGCCGCCGAACGGTGTCGACCGGGCGAACTCCTCGTTCAGATGCATCGGATTGGTATCGCCGGAAACGCCGGAGAAATTGCGTAAGTCGGTATCGGTAATGGTGCGGCTGTAAAGCGCGGACATACCGCGCTCGAGATCTTCGAAGGCGTATCCGTTGAGGTCTGCAATCGACATAGGTTCAGGTCACCTGCTTCGTCAGCGTTGATCCGAACCTCCCTCAGACCTTGATCGTTATGCGTTTTTTTGGGCGCAAAGTCTGCTGCCCCTTTTTTTCAAGAGTCTTGCGCAGCCCTCTCGGCATGACAATACGAAAAACGACGGCCCCGGTGTGACCCGGAGCCGCTGTCTTTGCAGTGTGTCGTGTTGATCAACCGCGCTTGCGTCCATCCAGCGACAGGGCGCCGGCGCCAAAAGCGGTCAAGAACAGGAAGCCACCGGCGATTGCCAGGTTCTTCATGAAGCTGATCATCTCGGCCTGATTGTCGGGCTGGAAGTGGAACATCACGCCCGCCAGGACAGTGAAGCCGGCCAGAAGAAAGGCGAACAGGCGGGTCTGCCAGCCGATCAGAACGGCAAGGCCGCCGACGATCTCGATGAAGATGACGGCCGGCAGCAAGATGCCCGGCACGCCGACGGAGTCCATATAGGCTGCAGTTCCGGCATAGCCGAAGATCTTGTTGATGCCAGCCTGGATGAAGATGGCGGCAATGCCGATACGGCCGATCAGGGCGGCATAAGGGGCAGCGGCATCGAAGATGGCGTCAAGACCGCTCGCGCGGCTCGGGGCTGTGTCTGCAAGGCTCATGGTCTCAGGTCCTCTTGGCTTGGTGGTGTCTCTAAGGTGTTTCGGATCTCGACTGCGCGACAGACAGATCGTCCGACCTGATCGCCGCGTCTGGTCGAAGAAATGCGCCATGCAGACTAAAGCAACAATCGTCTGTTACAGGAACGCATCGTTGCGAAAACAAGAACGATAGATCGCGACCCCATTGACCGCCCACCAGCCTGGCGCAAAGGTCGCGCCATGCCCCAGGATCTCGACATCTCGCAGTTCCGTGCCGACGATCCGGCCTTCCCGGCGCTGTCGACCCTATGGTTCGAGACGTTCTTTCTAGAGGACGGCGAGGATCGGGAGCGGATGACTACGCTGCTGGCCGACTTTCTCGACCAGTCCGACACCCTACAACAGGGCTTCTGCGCCAGGATCAATGGCAAACCGGTCGGTATGGTGCTGATCGCGCACCAGGAGATCGACCAGATGCACGACCACACGCCCTGGCTCGCGGGCTTCGTGGTCGATCCGGCGTTCCGACACAAAGGTATTGGCGAAGCGCTGGTGCGTCACGTTGAGGCGCATAGCGCGGCACAAGGTTGCGAGACGCTGTGGCTCTATACCTATCAGGCCGAGTCCTATTATCTCCGGCTCGGTTGGACAGTCACCGATCGCTTTGACTGGCATGATGGCACGCCCTTTGTCTTAATGCGCCGAGACTTCGCGACGAGCGAGACACCTGAGGAGACGCCCGCATGACGACCGTGATCCAGAGCCTCGACACAATCCGCGAGGTGATCATCGCAGCGCTTCGCGCTCACGGCGCAGACGCGGACAATGCAGCCGCTGTCGCGCGCACACTTGTCGCGGCCGAAGCCGATGGCTGCCAGACCCATGGCCTGTTTCGTGTGGCGGGATATTGCAGGTCAATGGCAAGTGGCAAGGTCAATGGTGCGGCGAAGCCCAGCGTGACCAGGCTTGGCCCGGGTGCTGTCCGTGTCAATGGAGATGGCGGCTGGTCGTCGCTTCCGCTCGAAGCGAGTTACGATCCGCTCGCCGAAGCCGCCGCTGAGACAGGCGTCGCGGCGGCTGCGATCGTCAACATGTTCCATTACGCAGCACTGTGGCCAGAGGTCGAGGCGATGGCCCGGCGCGGCTATGTCGCGCTCGCCTGCACGGCCTACAAACCCGTCGTTGCGCCGTTTGGCGGCAACATGCCGTTCTACGGCACCGATCCGCTTGCCTTCGCCTGGCCGCGAGGGCCTCACGGAAGCGATACGGATCCGGTCGTCTTCGATTTCGCGACCTCTGCGATCGCGCGCGGCGAAGTCCAGGTCGCCATGCGTGACGGCCATCAGATGGCGCCAGGCACCGGGCTCGACAAGAACGGCAATCCCACAACCGATCCAGCCGAGATCTTGGACGGAATGATGCTGCCCTTCGGAGGCTACAAGGGCTCGCTGATCATGATGATGGTCGAATTGCTCTGTTCGAGCCTGATCGGCGAACAGTTTTCTTTCGAGGCCGGTGAGACCGATGTCGAGGACGGGGGGCCGGCGCGCGGCGGCGAGTTCCTACTGGCCATTGACCCGACCCGCTTCGCAGGCGATGGCTGGGCAGAGCATGGCGAGCGTTTCTTCGCCCGGCTCGGCGCGATCGACGGCGTACATATTCCCGGCGATCGGCGCTATCAAAACCGTCGGCAGACGCCGGTCGACGGTTGCTCGGTGCCGCTGGCCCTATGGGCGGAGGTCGAAGCGCTGGCCGGGCACGGCTGACAGAATGGCCTGATCAGCCTCAATCGAACAGCGCGTCGATATCGTCCTGGCTTGCGACGTTGATGTCGTTTTCGAGTGCCGGACCGTTCAGTAGTTCGTCATGCTCATTGGCGAGATGCGGCTTGGCATCCGGATCAAGCTCGACGTCCTGGAACACTTCCATGCCGCCCCAGATCTCGATCATCTTGATAACGCGATCCTCGATGAAGCGTAGCGCGTTGACGACCTTGGTGATGCGCTGACCAGTCAGATCCTGGAAGTTGCAAGCTTCGAAGATCTGCACCACGCGATCCTGAATGTCGGAGGCCAGGGCAATGTTGCCGGACGCCTTGAGCATGGCCTGGAGATCGCCGGCCATCGTATCGATGTCTTCCGCAGCACTCAGAATGCTCTCGGTCGCATGCTCGGTGCCAGTCACGATGGCACCGAGTTCGTCGGTAACGCGCGCCATTTCCTCGCCCTGGAAGCCGGCGACATGCAGCGTCGCGATCTCGCGTTTGGTGTCGGTGATGGCGCCATAAATCTCGTCAAGCTCGTTCTTGAGCTTGCGGGCTTCCAGCATTTGACTCTTGTAATCGTTGACGATTTCGACCGATACCTGTTCGGCCGGCTCGACCGCGCGCTTGAGATCGGCGATCGCTGCGAGAATCCGCTCAACCTGACCGGCGGAAAATCCGGCTCCAGCCGGTGCGTCATTGGCCCCGACAGGCGCCACAATGGCGTCCCGCTCCAACCCCGCCACTTGCTCAATGCGAAACACCCGCGCGCGCGACATCGCCCCCTCCATCTTCGACTTCATTCGAGTGATAAGTGGACAGAGTTAAAGAACCGTTCGGCATAATCTAGGGTGTGACACCTGGGTCACGAGAGTCACTCAGAGCGCGCAATTGTCGTTGAAACAATGTCGGCGAAGTCTTCGAAATGCTCGCTGGCTGCATGCAGGACTTTCGCATCGAGTTCGATGGGGTCGAGGGACACGCCATCGGACAACCGATCGGCGATCGTTGTCAGCACCTCGATCCGCTGATGCTTCTTGTCATTTGCGGGGATGATGTACCAGGGTGCCCGAACGGTCGACGTTCGCTCGAACATTTCCTCGATCGCGGGCACATAGATGTCCCATTTGTCGCGATTGCGGAAGTCCTCATAGGACAGCTTCCAGCGCTTCATCGGATCGCGCAGCCGCTCTTCGAAACGCTCAAGCTGCACCTCAGGTGTAATGTGCAGAAAGAACTTTATGACCCGCGTGCCATCCTCGACTAACAGCCGCTCGAATTCGTTGATTTCGTCATAGGCACGGCGCCAGTGGCGCTTCGCCGTCAAGTTCTCGACGCGCTCGACAAGAACACGGCCATACCAGGAGCGGTCGAACACCGAGATGCCGCCACGCGGCGGTAGTCGCTCCCAAAATCGTGTCAGATAGTGCCGTTCGAGGTGAAACTGCCGCGGCGCGCCGATCGGCCAAACCTTGAAGTTGCGCGGATCAAGGACCGCAGACATGCGCCGAATGGTCCCCCCCTTTCCGGCCGCGTCCCAGCCTTCGAACACAAGCACGCCTTTCAGCTCATGAAACAGAAACGCCTGTTGAATGCGCGCAAGCTTGGCCTGCAACTCGCCAAGCTGTTCGAAATACGCGGCTTTTGCCAGGCGTTTGGTCAGATCTGTGTCTGACAGTTTCGGAGGATGATGTTTGGACATAGCGCACCGGATCAACGATTAAGATCGGGCTATTCTGTCCAATTGTAAGAACCGTGCCTTGATCAGCGTCAAATCGAAAGGCCGGGACAAACGCCCGGCCTTGTCAAATAATTCGAGGTTGGTGATCAGGCGCGGCGGCGGCGCCCGCCTCCGCGACGTCCGCGGGCCCCCTCGCCCTCGGCCCCCGCTGCTTCG
>JBCBSK010000123.1:0-11405 GCA_039819185.1 Pseudomonadota bacterium
GTCGAAGTCGATCGCAGACGGGGGCCTATCGAATTCTGACGGCTGCGCGCTCCCCATGGCGCGGGGTGTATCGGATCGTGGCGGAGGGGTCCATGGGCAAAGGATCGCCTCCGCCTATCGGATCATATAGACCTTGCGCACCGTCTGATGCACCCGGCAGGTCCCCTTCCAGTCCTGCGGGAAGAATGCTGCGGTGCCCGGCACGATCTCGATGACCTCGCCGGTCTCATGCGTATAGGTCGCCCGACCGAGCAGGAAGTGGCAGAACTCGTCGCGGGTGACGTGACAGTCCCAGAAGCCCGGCGTACAGATCCAGATACCCGTCTCGCTTTCGCCGTTGGGACCTTTGTGCAGGACGACGCCAGAGGTGCGGCTTTCCCCCTCGATCATGGTCGGGATCACGCCCCAATCGGCGAACGGGCCGTCATAAGCGTCGGGGCCGACAAGATGTGGGGCTGTGCTGTTGGTCTTGAGCGTCATGCGCCACGCGCAATCTTGTCGAGAAGTTGCGCCGCCTTGGTGGGCCCATGCGCCGACTGCATGTGTTGCGAGGTGCCCAGAAGCCGTTCGCGCATCACCGGATCGGTCAGGGCGAGATGGATTTTCTCGGCCATCTGCTGATCGGTCCAGTCATAACGGTGCATCTTGAAGCCATGGCCGGTCTCATCAACGCGGGTCGCGTTGTCGTGACCGTCCCAGACATAGGGCATGATGATCGCCGGCTTGCCGAAATAGAGACACTCGGTGAAAGTGTTGTTGCCGCCATGGTGGATCACGAGATCGACCTGGGGGATGACGCTTGGCTGCGGAAACCAACTTGCGATCCGCACATTGTCGGGAATGTCGGAATACTCGGCTTGGTAGTCTCCAACATTGACCAGCGCCCGATAAGGTAGCCCGCCGATCAGCGTGATCAATCGTTTCAGAAGGTCTGTGTCGCCGGCGCCAAGCGAGCCGAAACTGATATAGATCAGATGCTTGTCATTGTGCGCGCCGAAACCCGGCACCTCATAGGGCTCGTCGGTGCGAACACAGCCTTCGAGATACTGAAACTTGGCTGGATCGAGCGGGTTCTGGCGCTTGAACGTCACCGGCTCGGGATAGAGCATCATGTTGAGATAGGGCGAGGGTTCGAAGAACTCGCCGAGTTCGTAAGGCTCCTCGCCGCACGATCCGAGGAATTCATTAAAGTCATCATGGATCGGCTTGATGACCTCGTTGAAACGCTTGGTGTAGGCCGCGAAACAGGCTTTGTCGGTTGAGCGGCAGCCCGATAGATGTGGTGGAATGGCCGGGTCTGGGATCTCGTTTTCAGAACACGAGATGATCCTGACCCAGGGCACGCCGAACTGTTTGATGGCCGGGAACAGGATTACGTTGTCGACGCAGATGACATCCGGCTGCACCTTGGCGAGCACGTCCGGTAGCGATTTCTCGGCCCATTTGGCGCTGTCGACGATCGCCTCCCAGCAATCCTTGACATAAGTGTCGATCTGATCGATCGGCGCCTTGCCGAAATTCGGGATATGGCCATTGATGAAGTCCTCCCAGAACTTCGCCATGGCTTCCGGTTCCATCGGCTCTGACAAAGGAACCGGATGGGCCACGAAGCCATACCCCTCATAGACCTCGACAAAGCCCGGATCGGACAGAAACACGGCCTTGTGGCCAAGCTTTTCGATGCCCTGGGCGATACCGACCGAGTTCAATGCCGGCCCGAAGGCCGCTTCGGGAAAAAACGCGAATGTCTTGCCGCTCATACGGATTGAAGCCCCTTAGATGACACACTGGCCACCGGGCGGTGGCGACAGAGGGGCTATGATGGCGCGGGATGGGCGCCGGTGCCAAGGGGTCTCACGTCCTGCCCCGGCAAAAGCTCGGCACCGCTTTCACAAAAGCGGGTGGCGCACGATCATCTCATCGACATCACGGCGCGCACGGGTTTTGTCGTCCGGATAGTAGGAGAGAGGATCGGCGAGTTCGAGCGGCCGGCCAAGAAGCCCAGAAACGACCGCATAGGCGCAAAACGGCGCGTGCGCCGGATGGTAGCCGCCTTCTTGCGTGACCACGACACGGCCGCCAGACAGGCGCTGCGCGGCCTCGGCCAACAGCATCGCCATGCGATGGAAGCCGACCATCGTCACACAGTTGCGGCCCGTGGGATCGAAGGGGCTGGCATCGACGCCGCTCGCGCAGAGTATCAGATCAGGCTGAAAGCGCTCCAGTGCCGGCACCACGCAACGCTCCATCACATCCAGATACGCCCGGTCGCCTGAGCCGAAAGGCAGCGGCAGGTTGAGGTTTGCTCCCTCACCTGGGCCGGTGCCGATCTCATCGACATCGCCGGTCTCGCGATGGTTTATGCCCCAGGCGCCATGGTCCATATGGATCGAGATGGTCAGTATATCGCCGCGCGCATAAAAGCCCGTCTGCGTGCCATTGCCGTGATGGACGTCCCAATCGACGATGGCGACACGCTCGCAGCCTTGCGACCGAGCGCGTTCGGCAGCCAATGCCGGCCCGTTCAGGAAACAGAACCCGTCCGCCTTGTCGGGCGCGGCGTGATGCGAGGGCGGCCGGGTCAACGCGTAGGCGAGCTTCGTCTGCCCCGATAGGACGGCCGACACCGCACCGAGCGCCGCACCGGCTTGTGCGCACAGCACCGGCCAGGCGCCCTTTGGCAGATAGGTCGTGCGCGTCAGCCAACCGCCATCGTCGGATCGCGCTTTTAACTCAGAGAGGTAACCGGCTGTATGGAAGGTCACAAGATCGGTTTCGGTGGCAAGGGTCGGCATGTGCCAGGTCAGCGCGTCCGTCACTGGGCTTCGCTGCAGCAGCGAGGCCATATTGGCGATGCGTGCCGGGCCTTCGACATGCGGCATCTGCTCTGCCAGAAGCTCGGACGGCGGCCCCTCGCCGAGGCCATCTGGCGCCGTAACCGACAGCAGCACCGGATTGTAATAGACGTGCATGCCGTGAGCCATGACGCGTCAACTGACGTCCTGCACCGTGCGCGGCAGGCGCGACAGGGGCTGCAGCCCGGTCTCGGTCATCATCAGCGTGTCGATGTAGGCAACGCCGGTGTTGTGCCCCCAGTCCGGCGGCGGATCGAACTGGTTCTCGAAGTTGAACACCACGCCGGGTTCGAGCGTCACATCTGGCATGCCGAAACGCGGGCCGACCCACAAATTGCCAACCCAATCCGGTGGCAGCGACAGGCCCATTAGATAGCCGCCAACGAACCACGCCTTGTCCATCAGGCCGGCCTCGGTGGCGTAAGCTTCGCCTACTGACTGAAGCTCAGACAGCGGCATACCTGGCTGCGCTGCCTGGATGAGGATGTCAATCGACCGATCCGCCTTGTCCATCATCTCGGCAATGCGCGGATCACACGAGCCGACCGAAAAGGTCCGAACGAGATTGACGTGATAGCGGTGCAGGGAGGCGCAGAAATCGACATAGATCAGATCGTCGCGCTTCAGCGTACGATGGGTGGGGGGACTGTGGCGTGTGCCCGAGCGCGGCCCCGAACCGACCATTGTCCTGAGCGCCGGATAGCCCGCGCCACGGCCAAGCATCTCAGTCATGGCAGCAGCCTCGACATCGGTTTCGCGCGCGCCCTCGCGGATCGCCCCTTGCGCCGCGACCATTCCAGCATCGGCGATTTGGGCCGCATCGCGCATCACTACCTGCTCGCGCGGCGACTTCACCCGGCGCAGCCATTCGACTGTAACTGAACCGTCGCCTGTTGCGATACCGGCCTCGTTGAGAGTTTCGCCAAGCTGCAGGAGCGTCGTCGCATGTGGTGAAAAGCACATGAGTTGCAGGGCGATGCGGGCACCTCTGAGGCCACGCTCGATCATATGATCGGCGATGATTGCAGCATCCTTCTCGACTGTCCGGCCAGACGTGCCTGTCGCATCACTGGCCTCACGGAACCAGACAACCTCGCGCACTTCCGGCGTCGTCGCGACGATCGTTTTGTGGGTCACGTAGTCAAACAGCACCGCCTCGTCGCTGTCGGCACGGATGAGAAGGCCCGTCAGACAGCGCAGATGGAACCAGACCATATCATAGCCGGTCAGCCAGCAGAGGTCGGGCGGGTTGGTGACATAGATCGCGGCGACGTCCTGGGCAGCCAGCGCTTCCCGCACACGGCGCCGCCGGTCGTCATACTCCTGGGGTGGAAAAGGCTGCTCCCAGTCGATCGATCGGCGGATCGGCTCAAGGTCCATGCCCTATGCCCTCCTCAGGCCGCGAGCCTGAAACCCGTGGCGGCGTGCAACTGGTCAGCCAGCGCCCGGCCCGCCTCTACGTCGAGCGGCTCCAGCGGCGGGCGCACTGTCGCCCAGCGCGCATCACCAGTCGACAGCGCCAGAAGCCGCTTTTGTGCTGGGATCGGCGCATAACCCTGGACGATCAGCCGGAACGCCTTGATCGTCTCGTGCAGTGCCACCGCGTCGTCACGATGGCCAGTTTTGTGCAACCGGATAACGTCGGCGATGCCGGAGGCATTAAGATTTGCCGTAGCGGAAATACAGCCCGGCCCGCCGAGATCAAGCGCCTCGATCAGTGGCAGTTCGGAGCCGGGATAGACGATGAAGTCGTCGATTTCGAACAGCGCGCGCGTATTCTCCCAAACACCGGACGAATCCTTGATACCGACGATCTGGTCAGGGAAGTCCCGCTTCAGGCGCGTGGCGACAGCAACGGGAATGCCGACGCCGGCGACCCGGGGAATGTGGTAAAGATAGATCGCGAGATCATCGCGCCCAACCATTTCGATCAGTCGCGCGAAATAGGCATAGAGCCCCTCTTCGCTCGGATCCTTGAAATAGAAAGGCGGCAGCGTCATCGCGCCCGCACACCCGATCTCCACCGCATGACGGGTCAGACGCGCCGTGTCTGGCAGATTGGTCAGTCCGGTGCCGGGGATCAGGCGCTTCGGATCAACACCTTCGGCGGCCAAAAGATCGAGCATCTCGATGCGCTCGCCGAGCCCGACCGACAACGCCTCACCCGTCGTGCCGAAGGGTGCCAGCGCAACGCAGCCGTCGTCCAGCAAGCGCTTGGCATTCGCCGCATAGAGGTCCTTGGCAACCGACAGATCGGTGTTGAACGGCGTGAGATTGGGCGCGATGACGCCCGGCGGCACGGCAATCGGCATGAGAGCACTCCAGGAAGCGGGGTCTAGACCTGCGGCAGACCATCACGCCCGGCGCCTTGGCGCAAGGGATGGCATGTCGGAGGCGGACGGTCGCTCTCTGGATGGTCAGAAATTCGCTTGCATGCGGCGGATGCCAAACTGGCGCTCGGATACGGCGATGGCATCACCGAGCGTGTGGACGTTACGGCTTTCCAGGATCGGCACGAGCTTGAGAAAGACTTCAGCCGTCGCCAGCGCATCACCGAGGGCCGTGTGCCTGTCCTCCAACGACAACGTGATGCCAAAGCGCTCGGCCAGCGCATCAAGAGACAAGCCGTCGCCCTGCCCCAAGGCATGTGCTGCCAGAAGAAGCGTGTCGAGCACCGGATTGGTGAACCGGACGCCGGCAGGCTCCTCCTTGAGGCTAAGGAACTTCATGTCGAAGGCGGCATTGTGCGCGATCACGACGCCGTCACCAATGAAACCGTGAAACCGCGGCAATGTCGTCAGGATGTCGGGTGCATCAGCAACCATCAGATCGGTAATGCCGTGAACCCGCGTCGACGCCGGCGGGATCTTGCGCCCGGGATTGACGAACTCGTTGAAGATCTCGCCACGCAGCAGCCGCCCGTTGACGATCCGCACGGCGCCGATCGAAATGATCTCGTCGCCATTGGAAGGCTCGAGCCCCGTGGTTTCCGTGTCAAACACAACACAGGTCAGATCACGGAGCTTGCGCGTATCGAACGCGTCTGCTTCGCGCTGATGGATGAGCTGGAAGTCATAGAACTCCTGGCGCTGCGGCAAGGCCATGACCGCCTTGTCCGCCCGCGCATACCGGTCCATCGACAGCGACAGGACAAGACGCAACCGCGCGCGGCCCGGTTCAACCTCCGTCGAGGTCAGCGTGGCGCGATGGCTGTGCACAACATCCGCACCGGTCAGCGAGCCAAGATCGGGATCGAGCGGTTCAGCCAGCCAATCGGACAGAGTATCGTCGTCGATCCGCGCGCCATCGTGGATCAGATCGACAAATCCCTTGTCGCCCGCGCCACGCGTCGCCACTGTCTCGAAGTGCGCAATGTCGGCATGCACCGCGATGCGGTTTGCCAGCCGGTCGAGCAGATCGGTGACGGTCGCGCTATCGCAGCGCACCCAGACCGGATCGCCCGCGATATCAAAGACCAGGCCGCGCTCCTCCGAGTCGCGGTCGCGCACGCAATCGAACAATGTCGTCGAGAACACCGCGCTCATCGGCCAAGCGCTGGCCAGCACATCCTTGGTCAGGTCTTCGAGCCGGCCCATCTCCTCGGCAAGGGCGGCTGTGTCGGCGATCAGCGCATCCGGGATTTCGTGATCAGCAGCTGCTGCTGCGAGATGGCCGGCGCGCATGCTGAGGCTGTCGGTCAGATCAAAGATCGCACGTTCATGCCAAAGGGCGGCCGCGAGATCGTTGGTAACGTCGGCGAAGGTCAGGACATAGCCTGCCGGGTCGATTTCGCTATCGTCGAGGATTAGCGACAATCGTCCGCGCATGGTGTAGCGCCCATCCGCAGTGGTCGCCACGAGCATCGTGCTGAGACCGTCCTCATGGTCTTCATGACGGCCATGGCGAAACCGCGCGGTTAGCCGCGTCACAGCATGACGAAAGGGCTGGGGCGCCATAATGGTGAACAGCGGCCTGTTGAGACCAATGTCGCCGGAGACATGCAACAGCTTCAGCGCCTGGCGATTGTAGAGCAGGATGCGATGATCGAGCGTGCAGATAATCAGCCCGTCATGCAGATCGCGCAGCACGGTTTCAAGCCAATTGCGCACGCCCCGTTCCGCATCGGCGGGCGCCGGCGCGGCACTCGCCGTTTCAAGTGCTGTAGCAAGTTCACGGATCGCATTTGTCAACAAACCGGGATCGCGCAAGCCTGAAATCGCGGCAGGCCCATCACGCTGGGCGGCAACAGCGGCGTCCTCAAGGGCTGCGGCCGGCTTCACCGCCCAAGCATCAATGCGCGCATGCGCGCGCCAGACCAGGCCGAGCACCGCAGCCGATCCGAGCATCAAAACAGGCGCGATCGTTGCCCTGGCCGGCGGCGTATCGGCAAGCCAGAACCATAGCGACATCAACAGGACAATCGCGGCGGCGGCGGCGAGCGGCAGAAACAGGCGCGTCAACGCGCGCCGCTGCTCGCGACGCGCCGCACCGTGAGGCTTCACGATCTCAGCGACCGTGCTTGTGAGCGTTTCCTCCGACACGGGTCACTCCGCTCGGTTAGGTTTTTTCGCGCGCTATGGCTGCACGCTTTTGGAGCAATTCCAGCGAAAGTCAGAACCGGTTTCGCGTCCAGAATTGCGTAACAACAAACACTTAGCTCGCTTCCGGTGGCTCTGGTTTCACCGAAAGCAATCAAGATGTTTAGTCTGCCCGACTATGGCACCAAGACCCTTGACCCAGGTCAGTCGCCGACCGGATCCTGCTCGGCCTCGGTCACACATACCCTAAGTCGGACCGGATCCTCCGGCCCCATCTCCTGCCAGTCGGGGTCGATCGGAATCCCATCCGTATCCGCTTCGACGGTTTCATCGATATGGGCCCTGCGGCCTGCGGCACAGTCGATAAGCTGGGTCGAGCGCTCGACCGGATTGAGTCGAGCTATCAAGAACAGATCAACCAGCACAACGCCTTCCATCGCCGGATTGGACCGCACCGCCGTTTGATCGAGCACGATGACAGCATTGATCCGTGGTATAACGAGGGTCCAGGGCTGAAGCCCACCGGAATAAGTCAACTCGTCGATGACCACGAGCGCCTCGGGCAGCGCCTCTACAGTGCGCGGATACCAAGTGTATTCGAGATAGGCGTTCATGCCGATCATGCCGACGCCGACAGCCGCCGGATAGATCCAGCCCGGTGCTTTCCAGCGGATGAGCCGGGCAAAACCGAAAATGAAGATGGCGAGGAGAACGCCGCCAATAAAAGCAGCAATGAGATTGTAAATCATAGCGCTGGTTTATCCGGCACTTCGACCATGGCCAAGTGCCGATTGTAGCGTCTTGATCACACCAAATGCATCTTTCAGGTGATTGCGCTCGAGCGCGGACAGTTTGGCCGGCGCCAAAAAGTTGTCAGGCTTCTGACCATCGCGGATCTGGTGTGCCTGATGGCGCAGGCGCAGTGTCGCGATCAAATCATAAGCCGCGATCAGATCGCTGCCGCCATCCTTTGACACAGTGCCCACCTCGCGTGCCGCCATGAGTCGTTCTCGGGTGTTGACCGCCTCGATCCGACCTTCGAGCGCATAGACCCGCGCCAGATCGACGATCGGCACCACACCATTGTGCTTGAGATCGAGCCGGTCCTTGTGCTCGCCGGAGCGGATCAACGCAAAGCCTCGAAACAGTCCAAGCGGCGGGGTGTGCTTGAGCGAATTGCCCGCCATATGCGCGCGAAAGATCGAGTTCTTCGCGGCAAGATCCAATGTTTCGGCCTGAAGTCCCCCGAATAGGTCCGTTTCTCCCACAATCGGCCGGAGATCGAACATTACCGAGGAGAGCATCTGTGCCATCGGGTCCGGCTGGTTGATCCATTTGGCGAAATAACCGCGCCATACGTTGACCGGCTGCCGCCATTGCGGATTGGTCGCCATCATGTCGCCAGGGCAATAGTAGTAGCCGGCGGCATCCAGCCCGTCCGAGACGAACTTGGCCAGCGCCGCGAAGTAGCTGTCATGGTCGTCCGGTTCGAAGCTGTCGTCGAGGATCAGGCAATTGTCCTGGTCCGAAATGCCGGTCTGCTCACGCCGCCCTTGCGAGCCGCAAGCAAGCCACAGATACGGCACGGGCGGCGGCCCCAGTTCGGCTTCGGCCAGAGCAACAAGACGTTTGGTCAGCGCGTCGGTAATGCTCGTGATGATGTGGCCGATATGATGCGCCTCGACACCAGAGCCCACGAGTTGCGCCAGAAGATCCGGCACCTGCGTTGTCACCGCGGCCAGGCTGTCGGGCGTTGACAGACGCGCGATGTCACCGATCATGAACACGGCGGAGACCTGCTGGCGGCGTACGAGGTTGGTGCGTGTCAGGATGCCGACCGGACGTCCCTCCTCAACGATCGGCAGATGCCCGATGCGTCGCTCGCTCATGGCCAGCAGCGCGTCGAAACCGGACGCTTCAGGTGACAGCGCGAAAGGATCGCGCGTCATGACCTGAGACACCGGCGTATCCGGTGCAAGCCTGCGCGCGACCACCCGGCCCGTCATGTCCCCTGTCGTGAGCATGCCGACAAGGCCGGTCTCATCGGCAACGAGAACACAGGAAATCCCTTTCTCGGCCATCACCGAGGCGGCTTGCTGAATAGACAGGGTCGGCGCGACCTGGATCGGGTTTGGCGTCATAAGATCACGCAAAGAAACGCCGAGAAGACCTGCATCACCATCGGCGTCAGCGTTTGGAGCTGTGTCCGCTGACGTACGGCGAACCTGTTCGTAAAACGCGCCGAGATCGGCATGATCCGAAACGAGATCGAGAAAGACCGGTGCATCGATCTCGTAAAGGGTCACCGGCTCGACGGCGATGGCCGTCATGATTGCCGGGCGGTCGGCCATCACCGGCTTGGCGCCAAAGGCGTCGCCTTCATGCAGGCGTTGGATTTCGATGCCTTCAGCGGTCGTCAGATCGATCGTACCGGTCGCGACGAGACGGACCCGATCGACCGTGTCACCGACCGCGAACAGGACGTCACCGGGCGCCGCCTCGACATAACGCACCTTCTCCGCCAGCACTCGGCGCTCCTCGGGCGGCAAAGCATCCAGCGGATGATGACGGGCTGCGAAGGTCAGGAAGCCTTGGGTGGTCATTGGATCACCATCCGGTGCTAAGCCGCGGTTGCGATGATGCACTCACATACAGGCGCGGATTAAAAAAAACGGGCCCCGCAATGGCGGGACCCGATGTCTTGCTCGATCGCAGCGCCCTGCGATCAGTGATGGACGGTTGCTGCGGCCGCACCACGGGGGACACGCACCGATTCGACCAGTTCCTGAATCTCCTGCGGCGGTTCCTCGGTCGCCATCGACACGAAGTAAGCCACCAGGAAGTTCAACAGCGCCCCGATCGGACCAAAGGCCAGCGGCGAGATGCCGAACAGCCAGTTGTCCGGGGTGTTCGCCAGCATGTTGGTGCCCGGGATGAAGAACCAACCAAGGTACGTGAAGAGGTACAGGCAGGTTACGATCAGACCGGTCAGCATGCCTGCGATGGCCCCCAGCGAATTGATGCGCTTCGAGAAGATGCCCATCATCAGGACCGGGAACAGCGTCGCTGCCGCGAGACCGAAGGCCAAGGCCACCACTTGAGCTGCAAAGCCTGGTGGATTGAGCCCCAGATAGGTCGCTAAGACAATCGCCAGCGCCATCGAGATACGGGCTGCGAGCAGCTCGTTCTTTTCCGAGATGTTCGGATTGATGGCATCCTTGATCAGATCGTGACTGATCGCAGACGAAATCGCGAGCAACAGCCCCGCCGCCGTCGAGAGCGCGGCAGCAAGACCACCGGCCGCGATCAACGCGATCACCCAACCTGGCAGGTTGGCGATCTCCGGATTGGCAAGCACGAGAATATCGCGGTTGAAGTTGGTCAGCTCGTTGCCTTCCCAGCCTCGTTCCGCAGCCGTCTCTGCCATGGCCTCGCTGTCATTGTAGTACTGGATGAGACCATCGCCATTCTTGTCTTCCCAGCCGAGAAGACCGGTGGCTTCCCAGGTGCGCATCCAGTTGAGGTCTTCGCTCGTTTGGATTTCCTCCAGCGAAACAGCCTCGCCCTGCATGCCGTTCGGCCACATGGTGTCGGCAATGTTCAGCCGCGCCATCGCACCCACCGCCGGAGCGTTGAGATAGAGAAGCGCGATGAACACAAGCGCCCACCCGGCAGACCAGCGCGCATCAGACACCTTCGGCACCGTGAAGAAGCGGATGATGACATGCGGAAGGCCCGCGGTGCCGATCATCAGCGACAAGGTGAACAGCGCCATCGAGATCTGATTGGTGCCCTCGGTATAGGCCCTGAAGCCGAGGTCGGTCAGCACCTGGTCAAGACGATCCAGCAGCAACTGACCCGACGCGGCATGTTCGGAGAACAGGCCGAGAGCCGGGATCGGATTGCCGGTCAGCTGTAGCGAAATGAAGATCGCCGGGATCGTGTAGGCCGTGATCAGAACGCAATACTGCGCCACCTGGGTGTAGGTGATGCCCTTCATGCCGCCGAGCAC
>JBCBSK010000124.1:0-11382 GCA_039819185.1 Pseudomonadota bacterium
ATCGGATAGGGTCATTGGGGCGTGCGTTATAGGGATCCGTCGGGGGCCCATGGTCTCGGCCCGGCGATAAATGGGGGCCGCGGATGGCGCGTCAACGCCGCAGCGGGCCGCGCGACGTGGATGTTGCAGGTTCCCGGGCGGATGTAAAGCAGTGTGCCGTTCCTTTGCGGGACAGTCATGCATGCGGCACGGTCATAAACGGAACGTGAGCGGAACGAAGCTCGACCGAATCGCTGCCATCGTGTGAATCACGTTTCGTTCGCTCCTGTTTCACGGAGACGAGTCAATGCCCCTCCAGCCAATTCAGCCGTCGGTCTGACCGGGTACTGGTTTTGGCAGACATCTCGTCGCAATGGCTGAAAGGGTTGTCAAAGGATAAACGCTGGCAGCCGTCAGTCCGGACAAGCCGTTAACTTTTGGACCAGAGGGGAACCGAAGGAGGCACGAATCGCTTCGGAGCGGTTTTTCGTGCTTTGTTCACCAAAGCCTCCGCCGCGCATAGCGCTCTGATGTTGGCTGCGGCGCGGTCAACTCCTTTCCGGGACGTTAATCTGCGGAGCCGCACAGCGACCCATTGTGGTCATCAAAAGATCAAAAGGGCGCCAAAGCTTGCACGAATCACGTCAGCACCGATCTTCATGCTGCGTTCCATCCCCCTTGACGCCTCGGATTCATGCGTAGCCGTCAGTGACGGCGGACTTTCGAAATCGTTAAGCTGTTAACGAGACTGTTGTGGCCGTGTGTTCATCCGCGGATCAAAGCAGCACCGAACCGGGCACGAATCACTTGGCGTGGCGCTTTCTTCGTTCGTTCCCTGCCAAAAATGGAACGCGCTGCGGTTCTGAAACGAGGATCACTCAGCTCTGGCGCTCTGGCTGTGCACCTTGAGCCCGGTCATGTGCACCACAGCGGTACCGACCGGCGTCGGGACACTGACCCGGTAGGGAAACGCGAAACCTGTCCCGTCGACATGGCCGATCCAGACCTCTATCTCATCGGAGTCGGCGGCGAATTGCTGGAACCGGCCACCCTCGCGATGTCCTGAAATGGGTCTTAGCTTGACCGAACAGACCAGAACCCGGCCCGAATACTCATCGGCCCTACTGGTGCGGATGTCGCGCACGGACACAAGGCCAAGCCGGACATTTACGCGCTGGCGGCCGGTGTAGACACGGATCGTCTGCTCGCAGACCTCCCGTGTCAGCCCGTCAGGCGCTGGGATCAGAAGTACGCTGATCGGATCAATAACATTGCGGCGATGGCCACGACGAATGCGGACATGACTGTCGAAATGGTTGTCCGCCAGTGGTGGCGTCATGCGTGCGCGATTGGCGCGGTTGTCAGCAAAGGAGATTGACATGGTGCGGTCGGGGCCATTGCCTTCCGATCGCGCGCTGTAGTCGTCGGGGCGAACCCGACCGTTCCGAAGCCTGCCATCGGTCTCAGCCCAGGCATCGAAGCGGATAAGACTGCCGATCAGGCCGCGCACGCCGGTATGGCCGGCGACCGTGTAATTTCCGCTTCGGGAGACGCGGGTGCGTGTCTCGCCGGTTGCGATGCGAATACCGTTCAGCGTCGCGGCATAGTTCATCTCGACGTCAACCGATTGCGCCGAGGCGGGCACAGGCGCCAGCGTGACGGCAGAACCGAGCATCAGCGCACCAATGATGCTGCCAGCTATGACCAACCGGCGGCGCGGCAACAAGATCTTGCAAGCGAAGCTATCGACCATCTCGATGTTCCAGTGTGCTACCGAACGGCGTTTGCGGGACGGTTGGTGTGGCGTCGGTCGGCTGAACCACCTCTGAACGGTGGATTGGCGGGCCATCAGTACCGTCTCTTGCGTGATGACGAAGCGATTCTTAGGCTTGACTGTCTATTGAGACCAATAGGGGCAACAGATGGGCGACATCGTGGAGATTCCGGCGCGCCGGGGCAAGGCAACGGTTCTGAAGCAGGGACAATCGGTCAAGGTCATCAACACTCACGGCCATCAGGTGGTCGACACCTGGGCTTTCATCGCAGGCCATCTGATCGAATTCATGTCGATGGAACACACGAGGCCGACACTGTTGAAGATGCGACCAAGCGTCGGCGACGCTCTTTATACCAACAAGCGCCGGGCGATCCTCACACTGACCGAGGACACCTCGCCCGGCGTGCATGACACGCTAATGGCAGCTTGTGACAATGAGCGTTACGGCCTGCTCGGCTGCACCGAGTATCATGAAAACTGCACTGACAATCTCACTGCCGCCATGCGTGAAATTGGCCTGCGCGAACCTGAAACGCCGCAGCCACTGAATCTGTTTATGAACATTCCCTGGACCGAAGACGGGGCCCTGTCCTTCGAAGCGCCGGTGACCAAGCCCGGCGATTACGTCATCTTGCGCGCCGAGCTTGACTGCGTCGTGGCCTTCTCCGCGTGTCCGCAGGACATTCTGCCGATCAACGGGGTCAACACACCTCCGACAGAGGCGCATTTCCAGGTCCTCAGCTGAGTTTGTCGGCCCTCTGGAAGATATCCGTGTCATACGCAAAGTGGTAGGAAAGTCTTGACGGAGCGGGCGCTTTGGCCATAGACAACGCGCTTTCTTGAGGTTCCATGCGATGCGATTGGTCCGGTTTCCGACCGCTTAAGCGGGTCGGTACGTCACCGCGCACGCAACAGTTTCGGGTCGAGGATATCATGGCACGACGGTGCGAACTCACCGGCAAAGGCGTGATGAGTGGCAACAATGTCAGCCACGCCAACAACAAGACGCGGCGGCGCTTCCTGCCGAACCTGGCCAATGTCTCGCTGATGAGCGAGACCCTCGGCCGGCGCGTTCGGTTCAAGGTGTCTGCATCAGCGCTGCGCTCGGTTGAGCATCGCGGCGGGCTTGATCGGTTCCTTCTAAAGCAGCGTGACGCTGATCTGTCCGATCAGGCACTCAAGCTGAAGAAGGAAATCCGCGCCGCCCTCGACGCCAGCGCCTGATTGGCGCGGTAAAGCAGCAATGACCGGATTGACCGAACTTCGGGGCGGCATCGTGATCGCCATCGCCGCAATGGCGTTCGTCGTCGTTGCGTCAAACATTCTTGTTCAGCATCCGGTCACGACGTTCGGGCTTCAGGATTATCTGACCTGGGGCGCGTTTACCTATCCCATCGCCTTTCTGGTCACGGACCTGACCAATCGCCGGCTCGGACCTGATATGGCGCGGCGTGTCGTGCTCATCGGTTTCGCCATCGCCGTTGTTCTCTCGATTGTGTTCGCGACGCCGCGCATCGCCATTGCGTCGGGAACTGCATTCCTCACAGCCCAGCTTCTCGACGTCTTCATCTTTAATCGGCTGCGTGACAGCGCCTGGTGGCACGCACCGCTGGCGTCTTCGCTGATCGGATCAGCGGTTGATACGGCCTTGTTCTTCTCGCTGGCGTTCGCTGGGGCAGGTGTCGGAAGCGCCGTCTATCCGCTGCCTCTGGGTCCGGTCGAGGCACCGGTCTGGATGGGTTGGGCGGTCGCCGACTTCCTGGTCAAGGTGATCTGTGCGCTAGCGCTTCTGGTCCCCTTCCGGGCATTGATGGGCCGGGGTGTCGTTCCGACGGGCACGGCGGCTTAAAGCGCTTCTGGATCGACCTCGAACTGAAGCATCAGTGTTCGCTGCAGTGGATTGTAATTGTCGTCCGAGATAAGCGTCAGGATTGCCCGGCCCTCACTGTCTGTGTGCAGCGCCATTCCTTCAAGATTGTCGATCTGATAGCGTAGATCGAACTCGGCAATGCGCTTTCCATCGACCGTGTCTTCAGGCGTGATGTCTGCGACAGCAAGCTGCCTGAGCGCGATGTGCAAGGTCGCCGGTGGCCGGAAGCGTCGTTCCAGGAGCAGGATGTCACCGGACGGAAGCTGAACCGCATCGGTGATCGCAAAGCCGCCGATCTGGCTGACTGCAAAACGTCCAGGCATTGGCCCGCCGATGACCCAGGCTGCGATCGGGGTACCTTCTTCGGCCATTTCCTCGGCGAACGCGAGAAGTGCGCCGGGGTGCTTCGGCGATGCGTCCGACAGTGCCACCAGCCCTTCGATTCCCTGATTTGTGACGAGATCAGAAAAGCCGTCCGGCGTTTCGAGCGGAACTGCTGGCGCCGACAGGTTGGATGCCAGATCATAGCGGGCGATCCTGTCTTCGCGCTCGAAGGCGACCAACGCCTGGCCAGCGAACGGCCCCTCGCTCAGAATGGCCAATGCCTCGGCATCGGCGGCTTCCTTGCCGACCACCTCAACGCCACCTGAATCCTGCATGGCGACGATCTCGGCATCCGTCAAACCGGTCAGCCGGCCATCCGTCATCACCGTGGAAGCCCGGACCCAATAGCCGGTGTCGCTGACCATCAAGACCGCCTTGCCGCCATCGGTCACCGACAGGCCCGACAGTCCGCCGAAGGCCGCGTGCCGCGAACTGAGGGTGAGGCCGGACAGATAGGTCAGCGGCCCGAAGCGAATGTCGGTTGGATCATCGGTGTTGAAGCTTGAGATCGGCGTTGCGGAGATCGTCAACGGCTCAGCAAGCGTCGGGTGAGCAAAAAACAGGGTCGCGAGCCCGGCGATGACACAAGCCCGGCGCATCAATGTACTGTCGCGCTTCGGGCGCCCCTTTGCAGCCGGCCCCGGTGTTGAACACTTGCCGGTCCGTCCTCCTCGAACAGTTCGGCGAGCTTTTCGGTCATCGCGCCGCCGAGTTCTTCGGCATCAACGATCGTCACCGCGCGACGATAGTAGCGGGTCACATCGTGACCGATTCCAATGGCGATAAGCTCGACCGGCGAGCGCGTCTCGATCTCTTCGATCACTTGCCTGAGATGCTGCTCGAGATAATTGCCTGGATTGACCGATAAGGTGGAATCATCAACCGGCGCGCCATCAGAAATCATCATCAGGATGCGCCGCTGTTCAGGCCGGGCGAGCAGCCGGTTATGCGCCCATGACAATGCCTCGCCGTCGATGTTCTCCTTCAACAAGCCTTCGCGCATCATCAGGCCGAGATTGCGTCGCGACCGTCGCCAGGGACTGTCGGCAGACTTGTAGATGATGTGGCGGAGATCGTTGAGGCGGCCAGGCGAGGCCGGCTTGCCATTGGTCAGCCACATCTCGCGCGACTGTCCGCCCTTCCAGGTCCGGGTCGTGAAACCGAGGATTTCCACCTTGACCCCACAGCGTTCCAACGTGCGCGCCAGAATGTCGGCGCAGGTCGCGGCGACCGTGATCGGCCGACCGCGCATCGAGCCGGAATTGTCGAGCAAAAGCGTGACGACCGTGTCACGGAAGGAGGTGTCGCGCTCGCGCTTGAACGCGAGCGGTTGCATTGGGTCGATCACGACCCTCGGCAGACGTGAACAATCGATGGTCCCTTCTTCGAGATCGAAATCCCAACCGCGGTTCTGCTGCGCCATCAGCCGGCGCTGCAAGCGGTTCGCGAGCCGGGTCACGACGCCCTGAAGTTGGCTCAGCTGCTTGTCGAGAAACCCGCGCAAGCGATCGAGTTCTTCTGTGTCGCAGAGATCTTCGGCACGGATCGTCTCGTCATAGCGGTCGCAATAGACTTTGTAGCCGGTCGACGGCTGGTTCTGAAACGGGGTGTTGGGCCGCCAGGGAACATCTGCTTCCTGGGCATCGCTGTCGGCGAGTTCCTCAACCTGGTCATCAGCCTGAGCATCCATCGCCTCGGCTTCGCCCTCATCGGGCATTGCCTCCGAGTCGCGTTCCTCCGACCCTGTCTGCTCGCTGCCTGCCTGCTCCTGATCCTGTTCGGCCTCGGACTGGTCGTCACCGGTCTCATCGTCCTGTTCGGCGTCGTCCTGGTCGTCCTGGTCGGGGCCAAGCTCGTCGGCCATGTCGAAGCGGACGAGGAGATCGCGCAAGGCCTCGGCAAAGCCGGCCTGATCGTCGATCAGCGTGTCGAGTGCGAGGAGATCATCACTGGCGTGCTCCTCGATCCAGGGTCGCCACGCATCGACGATCTTCTGGGCGCCTTCCGGGATCGCTCGGCCACCGAGCCGCTCACGTACCATCAAGGCAAGAGCATCCTCGATCGGCGCCTCGGACCGATCCGTAATCTCCTGCAGCCGCGGCTTGGCGTAGCGCGCTTCCAGCATGGCGTCGATATTGCCGGCCATGCCCTGCATCTTGCGGCAACCGATGGATTCGACGCGCGCCTGCTCGGCGGCATCGAAAATCGCCCGCGCATTATCACCCTCCGGCACGAGTTTGCGATGCACGGCCGGGTCATGGCAGGCGAGACGCATTGCAAATGCATCGGCGAGCCCGCGCGTCACGGCTGCCTCTTCGCGGCTCATCCGGCGCGATGGTTCCGGCAGCCGCGCTTTCGTACCCGAAATCCCCGGGCGGTCAGAGCCGAACTGAGCGTCCGCGTCTGGCTTGCCGGAAATCGCTCGAAACGTGCCGGAGATGGCACGCTTGAAGGTCTGGTTGGCCGGGCCGGACTTGGTCGGACGCTGCGCCATGGGATCTGGTATCCTCAGGAAACCGCCAGGTTCAGCGCCGACTCGCGCAATTCCTCGCCGAAGCAGCGCTGATAGAACTCCGCCACCAAGGGACGTTCTGCCTCGTCGCACTTGTTGAGAAATGTCACCCGAAAGGCTGATCCGAGATCGCCGAAGATTTCCGCGTTCTCGGCCCACGTGATCACCGTACGCGGGCTCATCACGGTTGACAGATCGCCATTCACGAAGGCTGACCGTGTCAGATCCGCCAGACGAACCATGCGAGACGCCGTATCGCGGCCTTCCTTGGTGTTGAGGTGCTTAGCTTTGGCAACGATGATGTTCGTCTCGTCGTCATGCGGCAGATAGTTGAGCGTGGCGACGATCGACCAGCGGTCCATCTGGCCCTGATTGATCTGTTGGGTGCCGTGATAAAGACCGGACGTGTCACCGAGCCCGATCGTGTTGGCGGTGGCAAACAGCCGGAAATAGGGGTTCGGCCGGATCACTTTGCGCTGATCGAGAAGCGTCAACCGCCCCTGAACCTCCAGCACGCGCTGGATCACGAACATCACATCCGGACGGCCCGCGTCATATTCGTCGAAGACGAGGGCCGTATTGGTTTGCAGCGCCCAAGGCAGAATGCCGTCCTGAAACTCCGTCACCTGCATCCCGTCACGGATGACGATCGCATCCTTGCCGACGAGATCGATGCGACTGATGTGGCTGTCGAGATTGATCCGCACACAAGGCCAGTTCAGCCGGGCGGCAACCTGTTCGATGTGGGTCGATTTTCCAGTGCCGTGATAGCCCTGGATCATCACCCGGCGATTGTGGGTAAAGCCAGCGAGAATCGCGAGCGTCGTCTCTTGGTCAAACAGATAATCCGGATCGAGCTCGGGCACATGTTCGTCGGCCGACGAATAGGCCGGCACTTCCATGTCGCTATCGATGCCAAAAACCTGGCGCACCGAGATCTTCAGGTCGGGCGTGTCCGCCGTTGCCTCCGCAACGTTGTTCATGACTGGCGTCTTTCCTGTGGTGAGGACCGGCGTGATATCGCCGTCGACCCTGACAAGTTCGCTACTCGCGTATACCCCTACCAAACGGCGAGCGGGCACATTCCCTCTGGTCGCCACCGCTCATACGCCACGCCGGTAGCTTTGGTCAGAGCGGACAACGAATTCCAGAGCCAACGCGCACAATAGTGAGCCAATGTCACACCGCGCAAGAGCATGAAGGGTGATGATCTGTCACAGCCTTGCCGGACGGGAAAAGCCGACAACGACGCGCGCGTCGATCGAACCGCTCACACCATGCCGCTGCTCTTGAGATAACGATAAGCCTTGATCGCTTCGCGCAGCTTGTGCTCGGTGGACCGGTCGCCGCCGTTTGAGTCCGGATGGTGGCGTTTGACAAGTTCCTTGTAGCGCGCGCGGATATCTTCCGCGGTCGCCGAGCCATCAAGCCCAAGCGTATCAAGCGCCCGCTTCTGACCTTTCATCAGCTTGGGCTCGTCTGTCTGCTCGGCTGCTTGCGCCTCTGCTGCCGGACGATCACCAAAAACCCCGAACGGGTCGCTGTAACGGCCAGAGGCAGCAGCCTTCGCCTTGCGTGCATTGCGCTGCGCGACACGGTCGGCCATGTCCCAGGTCGGCCGATGTCCGGTTGACGCGTCCTTCTGAAACGACCGTATGGCATCATCCGACATGCCGGAGAAGTAATTGTAACTCTTATTGTATTCTCGAACGTGGTCGATGCAGAAGTAAAAGAATTCACCCTCCGCACGACGTCCTTTGGGCGCGCGATGCGTGCCCGGCTTGTTACAGTCAGGATAATCACACGTCTGGCCGGACGCCGGTTGACTGGCGGTTTTTGCCTTGCCGCGAGAGCGCGACGTGCGAATGCCATCGAAGATGTCGGAATCAAGTTTCATCGCATCAGAGTATGGGCTCGGCTTGTGGCGCAGACAAGATGACGATACGCCCAGTTGACAGGTGAGGCCGGGGCAACACAGATTTTTCGCATGACACTTATGCGCGATCGAATTGAACAAAAGCTTGTCGAAGCGCTTGCGCCAGCGGCGATCGACATCATTGACGAATCCCACCTGCACCAGGGCCACATGGGCTGGCGAGAGGGCGGCGAGACACACTTCCGGGTGCGCATCCGTGCCGACGGACTGGCAGCCCTGAGCCGTGTCGATCGGCACCGGCGGATCAACGAGGTGCTCGTCCAAGAGCTTGCAGATGGGGTACATGCACTTGCGATCGATGCCGCCGGGCCGGACAAACCTTTGTGAGCATGAAGAACAGTCTGTCGGGTCACACCGGATCCGACCGCAATGGCGTGATCTTCAGGCCGAGAATGCGGTTGCGCTGCTTGCGGGTGACCTGAAACCGGAAACCATGGAACGTGAAGGCCTGGCCGGGCTCCGGGATCTGCTGCGCCTCATGGATCACCAGCCCAGCAATCGTCGTCGCCTCATCATCCGGCAGGCCCCAATCTAACGCTCGATTGAGGTCACGAATCGGCACCGACCCTTCGACCGATACCGAGCCGTCGGCTTGTGTGCGGATGCCGTGAGCGGCGATGTCGAATTCATCGGAGATGTCACCGACGATCTCTTCGAGAATGTCCTCGAGCGTCACAAGACCCATCACCTCGCCATACTCATCCACGACCAGCGCAAAGTGCATCTTACGACGCAGGAAGGCATTGAGCTGGTCTTGAACCGTGGTTGTGTCGGGCACGAACCAGGGCGTGGATGCGAGGTCGGAGATCGACACCTTCGCGGTATCTCCGCCGGCCGCAGCCAGTGCCCGCAACAGATCTTTGGCATGCAGCACACCGACGATGTTCTCGCTTGTCTCACGAAACAGTGGCAACCGCGTATAGGGACTCGACAGCACGTCAGCGACGATTTTCTCGGCCGGCTCTTCGGCGTTGAGCGCCTGCATCTTGGTGCGGTGGACCATGACATCGGACAGATCGAGATCACGTAGGTCGAGAATTCCGCCGATCATGTCGCGGTCATCCTTGACCACGGTGCCTTCCTTGGCGTGGAGATCGATCGCGCCGCGGATTTCCTCGCGCGCCGACAGAATGTCCTGATCCGAGCCGATCTTGACGCCGATCAACCGAAAGGTCGCCTTCACGATCGCTTCGATGCCGAGCACGATCGGGCCGAACAGCGCCGTGACGAGGCGGATCGGCCGGGCAACAAGCCTGGAAGCGCGATCGGGATTGGAGATCGCATAGGTCTTCGGCATGACCTCGGCGAACACGACCACGAGTGCCGTCATGACAAGCGTCGCATAGGCGACGCCTGCATCGCCGAACACGGAGAGGAAGAAGCTGGTCGCCAGCGCTGAGGCCAGGATGTTGGCGAGGTTGTTCGACAGAAGAATCGCGCCGATCAGCCGTTCCTTGGATTCGATCAGCCGGATGACGATACCCGCCGACGTGTCGCCGTTTTTGGCGAGCTGGTGCATCTTGGCCCGTGACGCCGCCGTCAGCGCTGTCTCGGAACCGGAGAAGAAGCCGGACAGGACCAGGAGTGCCAGAATCGACAGTCCTGTGAGGATGAGGGGTGTGTCCATTGGTCTAAGCTGTTGTGTCAGGCCGTCGCGCCGGCCATTTCGTCCGCGAGGAAAGCGCGCAGCGGCGCTGGATCGATGCCTTTTACAACCTCGGCATGGCCGATGTCCCGGGCCAGGATAAGGGTCAGCGCGCCACGCTCGACCTTCTTGTCCTGAGCCATAAGATCAAGAAGCCCGTCCGCGTGAGGAATCTCTCCAGGTATATGGGCGATCTCTGTCGGCAATCCAACCGCTTTGAAATGACTGCACACGCGCTGAGCGAGCCCAGACGGGGCCATATTCAGCCGTTCTGAATAACGCAACGCCAGCACCATGCCGATGGCGATCGCCTCGCCATGAATCAGCCGCTCGGAATAGCCGGTCGCGGCCTCGAACGCATGCCCGAAGGTGTGACCGAGATTGAGCAACGCGCGCTCGCCCGCCTCGCGCTCGTCGGCGGCAACGACCTCGGCCTTGGCGCGGCAGCTCTCGGCGATCGCCTGGCGCCGCGCGACACCGCCATCCGAGCGATCGAAGATCTTCGGCCAGGCGTCTTCGAGCCAGGCGAAGAAGGCAGCGTCCCGGATCAGGCCGTATTTGGCGACCTCGGCATAGCCGGCACGAAACTGACGCGGGCTTAGCGTATCGAGAACGGCCGTGTCGGCCAAAACCAGGCTCGGTTGATGAAACGTGCCGACCAGGTTCTTGCCATGGCGCGTGTCGATGCCGGTCTTGCCGCCGACCGACGAATCGACCTGCGCCAGAAGGCTGGTCGGGATCTGCGTGACGCGCACGCCACGGCGCAACACCGATGCCGCGAAACCCGCCAGATCGCCGACAACCCCACCACCAAAGGCGATCACCACATCCTGCCGCTCGATCCGCGCATCAAGGAGATGGGCAATGACGCGCTCCAGTTCCGAGAACGACTTCGACGCTTCGCCTGGTGGCACGGTGATTGGGGCTGCCATCTCCACACCCGCGGCGGCCAACGCCGCTGTCAGTGTCGCAAGATGGAGATCGGAGACCGTCTTGTCGCTGACGATGGCTGCGCGCGCGCCAGGAAAACGTGCCACGATCCGGGTGCCGGCATCGGCAAGCAGACCGTCTCCTATGACGATGTTATAGCTGCGCCCCGCGAGCGCCACCGGCACCGTGACGTGCGCCTCTTCGGGCACCATGCCAGACAGGGAGGTCTGAGTTGCGTCTTGCACGTGATGCATACTTAGCACGGGCTCTGCGTGCCGGACCCGTCGGAGACCGGTCGACCTGCCACCAGGTAGTCCGATACGGCGGCCAGAATCGCGTCAACGACCGC